>NZ_JAHTMS010000006.1:0-389840 GCF_019200965.1 Rahnella sp. PD12R
AGTACTAATGACCCGAGAGGCTTAACCTTACAACACCAAAGGTGTTTTAGATTGGCTCTGTGATAGACCTAGATTTTTCAGCTGATTGTTCCGAGATTGGTTCGTAGTGCAAGCCTGAGGTAGGGTGAGCGTTATGAATGAAACAGAATTTGCCTGGCGGCAGTAGCGCGGTGGTCCCACCTGACCCCATGCCGAACTCAGAAGTGAAACGCCGTAGCGCCGATGGTAGTGTGGGGTCTCCCCATGCGAGAGTAGGGAACTGCCAGGCATCAAATTAGTAAAGTTTGCTATTAAGCAGGCTGTTATAAGAATAAGCGTGCTGATATGGCTCAGTTGGTAGAGCGCACCCTTGGTAAGGGTGAGGTCCCCAGTTCGACTCTGGGTATCAGCACCAGTAACAAGCGTAGAGTTCGGTAAATTACAGAATTTGCCTGGCGGCAACAGCGCGGTGGTCCCACCTGACCCCATGCCGAACTCAGAAGTGAAACGCCGTAGCGCCGATGGTAGTGTGGGGTCTCCCCATGCGAGAGTAGGGAACTGCCAGGCATCAAATAAGTGGAAAGCCCTGTACTGACGTACAGGGCTTTTTGCTTTTGTCTGCGTAAAAAATCAGTGATTAGAGCTTTGTGAGATACCAATCCCTGTTTGTGAACGAACAAACTGAGGATAGAAACGCTCTCTCTCTTTTTGCCCTTCAACAGAATTGTCGGTAATAGAGAAGAACCAGGTTCCTGCAAAGGCAACAATCATTGAGAAGAGAGCCGGATATTCGTAAGGATAGATTGGCTTCGCGTGTCCTAAAATCTGCACCCAAATCGTTGGACCCAGAATCATCAGTATCACGGCCGTTAGTAACCCCAGCCACCCACCTATCATCGCGCCGCGAGTCGTCAATTTAGCCCAATACATCGACAGAAGAATAATCGGGAAATTACAGCTTGCTGCGATGGAGAATGCCAGGCCCACCATGAACGCAATATTTTGTTTTTCAAACAAAATACCCAAAGCGATCGCCACGATACCGAGAACGATAACGGTGATCTTTGAGACCCTCAGCTCATCCCGTTCCGTTGCCTTACCATCTTTAATGACGCTGGCATAAAGGTCATGAGAAACCGCAGATGCACCAGCCAGTGTTAATCCTGCCACTACGGCCAGTATTGTCGCGAAGGCCACTGCAGAGATGAAACCGAGGAAGAAGCTCCCGCCGACCGCATCGGCCAGATGTACCGCTGCCATATTATTGCCGCCGAGCAATACGCCGCTGGCATCTTTAAATGCAGGGTTTGAACTGACCAGCACGATAGCGCCAAAACCGATAATGAACGTCAGGATATAGAAGTAACCAATGAAGCCGGTTGCGTAAAATACGCTTTTACGGGCTTCCTTAGCATCATTAACGGTGAAGAAACGCATGAGAATGTGCGGCAAGCCTGCGGTCCCAAACATCAGTGCAAGCCCCAGCGATAACGCCGATATCGGGTCGGAAACCAGTCCTCCCGGGCTCATGATCGCGATACCTTTTGAATGCACTGCCACGGCCTGTGTAAAGAGGGTATTGAAGTTAAAACCGACGGATTTCATGACCATAACGGCCATAAACGTGGCGCCCGCCAGCAGCAGGATTGCCTTAATGATTTGTACCCAGGTTGTTGCCAGCATGCCGCCGAACAGCACGTAGAGCACCATCAGGATCCCAACCAGGATGACTGCAACATGATAGTTCAGGCCGAACAGCAGTTGGATAAGCTTACCGGCCCCCACCATCTGTGCAATCAAATACAGTGCAACCACCACCAGCGAACCACAGGCTGAGAGCAGGCGAATTGGCTTTTGCTTCAACCGGTATGAAGCGACGTCGGCGAAGGTGTATTTACCCAAATTACGCAGACGTTCAGCAATCAGGAAAAGGATGATTGGCCAGCCGATAAGGAAGCCTATGGAATAGATCAGGCCATCGTAACCGGAGGTATAAACCAGCGCGGAGATCCCAAGGAAAGATGCGGCTGACATGAAATCACCGGCAATCGCCATCCCGTTTTGCAGTCCGGTAATTCGGCCGCCAGCCGTGTAATAATCCTGACGGGAACGCGTCCGTTTAGCGGCCCAGTAGGTGATATAAAGCGTCGCACCCACAAACAAAACGAACATCACTATCGCTTCAATATTAAGAGGCTGGCGTTTTACCTCTCCTGCAATTCCTTCTGCTGCAAAAGCGCTGAAAGGCAAAGCCAGAGATAACATCAGGAAAAGGAGGGAGCTACGGCGTGCGATCATGGCTTAACCTCACGGATAATATCAGCCGTCAGCTGGTCAAACTCGCTGTTCGCGCGAATGACATAGATGCCAGTGAGGATGAAAGAAATCACGATCAGCCCGACGCCAACCGGAATACCCCGCGTGATTGTGGCGCCTTCATACAACGGCGTCCCCAGCCATTGCGGGTCGAACGCAATCAACAAGATAAAAGCGACATACAACACCAGCGTGATGCCTGACAAAAGCCAGGCAAAACGGCTGCGTTTTTGCACCAGTTCCCTGAAGCGCGGGTTACTTACAACTCTCTGATAAATGAGATCATTCATCTCAGTGACTCCTGTGAGGCATTGATAGAGTTCACCGCGCCAGGGCGGTGAAAATTATGACGGCACTTTCATTGATTGTTTTTCTTCCAACAATTTTTCAACTACGCCCGGATCTGCAAGCGTTGAGGTATCTCCCAGATTACTGGTGTCACCGGCAGCAATTTTGCGCAGAATGCGACGCATAATTTTGCCGGAACGGGTTTTAGGTAATGAATCAGTCCAGTGAAGAACGTCCGGTGTGGCGATGGACCCTATCTCTTTACGCACCCAGTTGCGTACCTCCGTATAGAGCTCCGGTGAAGGTTCCTCGCCATGATTCAGAGTGATGTAGGCATAAATAGCCTGGCCTTTGATGTTATGCGGAATCCCGACAACGGCGGCTTCTGCAATTTTTGGATGTGATACCAGTGCGGATTCAATTTCAGCGGTTCCCAGACGGTGGCCGGAGATATTCAGGACGTCATCCACGCGGCCTGTGATCCAGTAATAGCCATCTTCGTCACGACGCGCGCCATCACCGCTGAAATACATGTTTTTGAAGGTGGAGAAATAGGTTTGCTCAAAGCGATCGTGGTCGCCAAACAGGGTACGTGCCTGGCCCGGCCAGGAATCGGTAATCACCAGATTGCCTTCGCATGCGCCCTCCTGCGGGATACCTTCATTATCGACCAGCGCGGGTTGCACACCGAAGAAAGGACGGGTTGCAGAACCCGCTTTCAGCTCCGTTGCACCCGGCAACGGTGTGATCATGAAACCGCCGGTTTCAGTCTGCCACCAGGTATCGACGATCGGGCACTGGCTGTTACCAATCGTTTTGTAGTACCACTCCCAGGCTTCCGGGTTAATCGGTTCGCCCACTGAACCCATGATCCGCAGCGAGGCGCGGCTGGTTCCTTCGACCGCTTTATCCCCTTCCGCCATCAATGCGCGGATGGCGGTTGGCGCCGTATAAAGAATGTTTACTTTATGCTTATCAATGACCTGAGCCATGCGTGCTGGCGTCGGGTAATTTGGCACGCCTTCAAACATCAGGCTGATCGCACCACAAGCCAGCGGGCCGTAGAGCAGATAGCTGTGGCCGGTTACCCAGCCTACGTCGGCTGTACACCAGTAGATGTCGCCGTCGTGGTAATCAAAGGTGTATTTGAAAGTCAGCGCTGCATAAACCAGATATCCGCCGGTGGTATGCAAAACGCCTTTAGGTTTACCGGTAGATCCGGAGGTATAGAGGATAAACAGCGGATCTTCCGCTTTCATCTCTTCCGCCGGACAATCCGCCGGAACATCTTTTATTGCGTCATGCCACCAGATATCGCGGCCTTCTTTCCATTCACCCTGTTTCCCGGTGCGTTTGAAAATAATGGAGTGCGTAACACTGGTGACTGCCGGATTTTTCAGGGCATCGTCCACATTCTGTTTCAGCGGGATGGTGCGACCTGCACGCAAGCCTTCATCGGCGGTGATCACGATTTTGGCATTGGAATCAATGATGCGGCCTGAAACGGCTTCCGGTGAGAAACCGGCAAAAATGACGGAATGCACTGCGCCGATACGAGCACAGGCCAGCATTGCCACGGCGGCTTCAGGCACCATAGGCATATAGATGGCGACAACATCGCCTTTCCTGACGCCAAGTCCTTTTAATACATTAGCGAACTGGCAGACATCATGGTGAAGCTGTTTATACGTGACGTGTTTATTTTCGGCGTTAGGATCATCGCCTTCCCAAATAAGCGCAGTCTGATCGCCTTTCTCTGCTAAATGCCGGTCGAGACAGTTAGCCGCCAGGTTGAGCGTGCCATCCTCAAACCAGCGAATATCAATATTTCCCGGTGCAAACGAGGTGTTTTTCACCTGAGTAAACGGTTTGATCCAGTCGAGGACTTTTGCCTGTTCTCCCCAAAAGGCATCGGGGTCTTCAACAGACTGCTGATAATACTGCTGATATTTTTCAGGTGTGATCAGGGCGCGTTCTGCCACAGAGGCAGGAATAGAATGCTTATGAATTTGGCTCATGGTTTTTCTCCTTTATTTTGTTAAATATATGTCAATCAAAAGTTAAGTGTAGTTTGCGTTAGGGCTTTGTTTGCTTTCTGGGGGGCAGATCACGCAAGCGGAGAAAAAACAGCAAGATATCTGCAACAGCGGTGCGGGGCAGGCCACAAAAGCCAACGTGCCGTCAGAATGAACTGAGGTATGGGCCAAAAAGGAAGCGGAAACTGTCATTTCTCAATGAACGCAGGGCAGTTTGAGAAGAATGATCGACTGAAAATGATCTGAAGAGAGATCCGGATGGACTTAGCTGAGGGCGTTCTTTTGATCTGAATGCAGAGTTTTCTCACCACTGTCGGAGAAAATGTATCAATAACCCTGAAAACGTAAATTTTAATTAAACGAAAAGTAAATTATTGGTTAACTAAAGCTTAACTTTTCAACTTAACAAGAATGATTTTTATTCAGGCCGGAACATTTAATGTTAATTATTTTAACTTTTAAGTTAATTTCCATTCATAAAGGTGATGTTTAAAGATTAATCTGAGATTAAAACTCTTAATATTTGCAATTGGCAAATTATTATAACGTTAAATTAAAAATATCAGTATATTGATCTGGCAAGAGAGGGGTGCTCTCTTCGGTACAGCGAAAAATATCGCCTGTGAGCGTATTTATCACTTAATAGCTACCGTTAAATCTCAAGGACTTACTATGTTTAACGCTAAGAACAAGACACTGATTATTGCTTTATCCACTTTAATTTCCGCTTCAGCTTTTGCTGATGACGTCACAACACCTCCGACCGGCGCTGACCAGGGTTCCGGCCGTATTCATTTCACCGGTACCGTTATTAATGCGCCTTGCTCTATTGCCGCAGGCGATGAAGACATTAATGTCGATATGGGTCAGGTGGCGAATAAGGTGCTGGCAAGCGGCAATAAATATTCTCAAAACGTTAACTACACCATCCATCTGCAAGACTGCGATTTGACCGCGCAAACTGCCGGCACCGTTGAATATCCGGCGATGTCTAAAGTGGCCGTATCTTTTGCGGGTACTCCGGACAGCAGCGCCACTGAACTGCTGGCGAACACCGGCAGCGCTAAAGGTGCAGGCATCCGTCTCATCGACGCTAACGGTGATTTGCTGAAAGTTGGCGATACCTCAAAAGACATTAATCTGGTAACAGGTAATAACGAGCTGGTATTTGCTGCGCGCGTTGAAGCCAACACCCAGCCAGTCTCCACCGGTACTATCGTTTCTCAGGCGACTTACGCCCTGAACTACAAATAAATATTGCTGTTATTTAGGGGAGTTATCTCCCCTTTATTTTCCGGGTGCATCGGGGTTCCGTGCTGGATTTATAAAAAATAGAAAAGTGATTTTATTATGTTGTTTGCGATGGACAGAACATCGACAGGGATGAGAATAACAACAGGGGTTATTATTTTCTTGTCAGGATGCTTTATTTCATTCAAAAGTCTGGCGGTGGAATTTAACGTTAACTTTATTGATTCTGCCGATCGCAATAATGTAGACCTTTCACGTTTTCAGGTGGCGAATTATATTGCGCCCGGTGAATATCTGCTGGATGTCGTGCTCAATGGCCGCACGCTGGGCGATCAAAGCCTGATTAAATATATTCCTACTGAAGATAATAAAAACAGCCGTCTGTGCGTGCCGCCTTCACTGGTGGATAAATTCGATCTGACCAAAACCGCTCAGGCACAGCTGACACTCTGGCATCACGGCGAATGCACTTCTCTGTATCGTCAGAAAGAAATCACTGCGCGTTACGATCAGGAAAAACAGACGCTGAATATCAGTATCCCGCAGGCGTGGCTGACGTTTCACGATGAAAACTGGGTGCCGCCTTCCCAGTGGGATAACGGCGTGAATGGCGTATTACTTGATTACAACCTGCTGGGCAGCAAATACATGCCGCAGCAAGGTAACAGCTCGACCAGTTTCAGCAGCTATGGTACGACCGGATTTAACCTGGGTGCATGGCGTGCCCGCGCGGATTATCAGTATTCCGCCGCCCGGGCGTCAGGATCGCCTGCAAGCGATAAATTCACCTGGACGCAAACCTATCTGTTCCGTGCATTACCTTCCATCGGCGCGCGTCTGACCGGCGGGCAGACCTATTTCAGCTCAGATATTTTCGATTCCTTCCGCTTTGTCGGCGTTTCCGTCAACAGCGATCAGAGGATGTTGCCGCCTTCACTGCGTGGTTATGCGCCTCAGGTAACGGGTATCGCCAAAACCAACGCCAAAGTCAGTATCAGCCAGAACGGCCGGGTGATTTATCAGACCAACGTTTCTCCCGGGCCGTTTGTCGTGCAGGACCTGACGGAAGCCGTCCAGGGCGCGCTGGACGTTAAAATTGAAGAAGAAAATGGCAGCGTAACGACATATCAGGTTACCACGGCAACGATCCCGTTTCTGACCCGCAAAGGTCAGGTGCGCTTCAAGACGGCGATGGGGAAACCGACCACCGGCAGCAGCAATCACGCTTTGCAACCGGGTTTTTACAGCGGAGAAATGTCGTGGGGCGCGCTCAATGATTTCTCCGTTTATGGCGGGCTGATTGCCACCACCGGGAACTATCAGGCTCAGGCGCTCGGCGTCGGGCAGAACTTGCAAAAATTGGGCGCCGTGTCTTTCGATGTCACCCGTTCTTCCGCAACAGTCCCTGTGGCGGGTAAACAAACGGGTTTCAGCTATCGCGCCAACTATTCCAAACGCTTCGATTCCACCGGAAGCCAGATCACTTTTGCCGGTTATCGTTTCTCGGAAAAAACATTCATGTCGTTCAACCAGTATCTCGACAAGGTGAACGGCGACGGGTATTCCCGCGACGATAAACAAACTTATACGGTAACCGCCAACCAGTTTCTGCCGTGGCCGGCGATCACGTTGTATCTCTCGGCGACGCATAAGGTGTACTGGAACGAGAATCCCAGCAATAACTACAGCGTTTCCGTCAGCAAGATATTTGATATCGGGCGGTTCACCGGCATTTCCGGAACGTTGTCCGCCAGCAAGCTGAGATACCGCGATACCGATGAAAACCAGATGTTTCTGTCATTCAGTTTGCCGTTGTCTTCCGGGCAACAGATCAGCTATGACGCACAACAGGATTCCCAGGGCGGCTTTTCGCAAACCGCGTCTTATTACAACAGCCAGGATCCGAACAACAGCTGGCGCGTGGGAGCCGGCGGAAGCAGCCCTGACCTGCAAAAAGGCGACGGCGTTTTCCGTGCTAACTACCAGCACATGTCGCCGTACGGTCAGTTAGGCGTGAACGGCAGCGTAAAAAATAATGATTATCGCTCGGTAAACGCCAACTGGTACGGCTCATTTACGGCCACCGGAGCCGGAGCCGCCTTGCACCAGAGCAGCTCAGGCAGCGAGCCGCGCATGATGGTGTCTGCCGGGGTGAAGGGCATTCCGATCAGCGAAGGCGCGTCGGTAACGAATGATTACGGCATCGCCGTCGTGAACGGCGTCTCAAGCTATCAGACTTCTGATATCCGCGTTGACGTCAATCATCTGCCTGATGATGTGGAAGTTTACAGCTCGGTTGTCAGCAAAACCCTGACGGAAGGAGCAATAGGTTTCCGCAAAATCCGCGCGATTAAAGGCGAGCGCCTGATGGCCGTAATTCGTCTCGCTGACGGAAGCTATCCGCCATTGGGTTCGTCAGTGACGGACAACAGTTCCGGGTTTGAAGCCGGTCTGATTGGTGATGGCGGTCTGGCGTATCTGGCTGGCGTCTCCGGCGAGAAATCGCTGACCGTACGCTGGGGCGATGAACAGCAATGCCGGATACAGGTACCTTCTCAGCCCGTGACCCGTTCCGGTCAGGTGCTATTACCGTGCAGCTGAAAATTAACAAAGTGAATCAGGAAAGGAAGAGTCCGATGAAGAAGCAGATTTTACACACTGGCATGGCGTTACTGATGATGGCCAGCGTGGCCTGTCCGGCCATTGCAGCCATTAACCTTGACCGGACGCGCATCATTTTTAATGCCAATGACAAATCGGTCAGCGTCATGCTGGAGAACCAGAGCAAAGATTTGCCTTATCTGGCGCAGGTCTGGCTGGAGAATGCGCAGGGCGAAAAAATAACGTCCCCGCTGGTGGCGTTGCCGCCCATGCAGCGAATTGATGCGGGTCAGAAAAGCCAGATCCGCGTACTTCAGTTACCGGAAACTGCCGCGCTGCCGAAAGATCGTGAATCGCTATTTTATTTCAATGTGCGTGAAGTGCCGCCAAAAAGCGAAATGGCCAACGTGATGCAGGTTGCGATTCAGAGCCGCGTGAAGCTTTTCTTCCGGCCCACCGAACTGCGCAAATTGCTGAAAGGAAACTGGCAGGAACAGCTTCAGGTCAGCCGCCTTTCGGACGGTTTGAAACTGACCAACCCGACGCCTTTCTATATCACCGTCGGCTATCTGGGTAAGGATAATAAAGGCAACGTGCCGGGTTTTGACAGCGTGATGCTGGCCCCGTTTGCGACGGAATCCCTGACCGGCGGCCAGTACGTCAGCGATCGTTACAGCCTGGGATATATGGACGACTACGGGGGTTTACAGGTGAACGAGTACCAGTGCCAGACGCCTCAGTGTCAGCTCATCAGCAAAGAAGGCAAACGCTAAGTCGTGTGAACGCCCGTATTTAAACCTGTTCATCTCCTTGATAAGGGATTGTTATGCCTGATATTTACCGGTTATCCGCTGGCAGGATGATATTGATTATTTTATTGCTCTGTTTTTCCCGCAGCGTGCTGGCGCTCGATTGCGTGGAAAAAGGAACGGGGATCGTCGATAAACCGGCGATCCCGGTCGGACAACTGGCGATACCGTCGAATGTGCCGGTGGGCACCAAGATCTGGGAATCCAATGACATTAACGTCACCGCGTATTGCGATAACGTTCTGGGTTCAATCATTGATGTGGTGCATTTCTACTTCAACCCGAAATCACAATCCATTGGCGAGGGTTTACTGCTGGGCGTGAGCTATAACGGGCAGGATCTCGAGCAGAATGAACAGCGTCTCAGCACCAACAGCACGCCTATCAAAAAAGGCCAAAACGTGACGGTAAACGTCACTTTCCGTCTGTATATCAAAGTCAGCGGGAACGCGCCTTCTAGCGGTCATTATCAGGGCGCCGACCAGTTCACGGTATTCCAGCTTGATGGCAGCCGCGGCATCAATAAAACGCCTGGCGCGAAGAACCTGAAATACAACCTCTCCGGCTTACAGGGGATTCGCTTCCTGGCCTGTGGCTCCGATTTAAAAGTCTATCCGGAATCTCAGATTGTGGATTTCGGCCCGATTCAGAGCACTATTCTCTCCCGTTCTTCCGGCATTTCTCTGCCATTTGCCATTAAAGCCGTTAAGCAGGGGTGTCTGGATAATTTCTCCCTGCAGGCCGAGTTTTCCACGGCCAGTCCGCTGCTCGATAACACGGCCATAGACTTGTCGAATGGCGCCAAATTAATGCTCTATAACGATAAAGAACAGGCGATTACGTTCAATCGTTACGATGATTTTGCTGAACTCAATAACGTGAATGAAGTAACGAAAAACTTCACGGCGAAAGTGAGTGCGATCCCGGGGAGAGCACTTTCTCTCGGGCAATTTGATGCGTCAGTGATCGTCAAGATTAACTACTACTGACCGCGTCTGTAAGAGAGGGAGAACGACATGCTAAGAACGGCTAAATTACGGGCTCAGGCGCTTGAAGAACCGGTATATTCTGCGCAGGCTCCGGAACTCATTGCTGAGACAGAAATTCATGCGTTGTTGCAAACCTTACGCGAAGATGCCGGATTAAATAAAACTGAACTGGCCCGACGCCTGGGGATCACACCTCCGGCCATCACCCGCCTGGAAAAGCGTCCGGCACAGGCCAGTTTCAGTACGCTGGCCCGTTACGCACAAGCCTGCGGGTTTCAGCTCTATCTGTATTATAAATAGACAAAAGCAGTGACTACCGGGTCTCACAGACTCTTACTGAAGACGCACAGCGTAAACGGTGACTGATTGTTTTCGATGAGCAGGGCGTTATCGCCGTACTTCTTTAAGACCAGCGTATCTGTGTGGCCCGTCAGAAAAAAACTGTTCATCAGTAAAAGTGAGGAAATACGCCAGTCAAAGTCATCCACGCTGTCGATATTGATCTGACTGCTGGTCATCGAATAGGTATCCGTGGCCTTACTTTCATGGATATAATCATAATAGATATTGCGCAGCAGCGTTTTTTTCTCAACGACGACATTTTCGTTGTTATACAAATACCCTGTCCCGCTCAGAGAAATCAAAATTTTATTCTTGCTCAGAAAACTAAAGTACAGCGATGTCACCATTCTGGCTTTTTGATTATCATATTGTGCTTCAATGATCATGTTCCCCCTGCATGGGATATTGACCGGAAATGCCTCTTTCTCTCTTCTTAAAAAAATCTCGCAAAAAACAATGATCAGTAAAACAAAAATAGGGAGCAAGGATAAAAGAAGGATCTTCTTTACTGAAGGTAAGCTTTTATTATAATTTGTCATTCGTGGTCCTGTCATTTGTATAATAACTTATGCAAATGTTCATCTTATGATTATCATCGGTATTACATTGCGTCATAAAGTCGCGCACAGAACCCGTATTTATCGGGAGAGAAAATCGCTCGCTTTGGAATATGAATATTTCACCGGGCTTGCAGGAAATATTGTTTTTCCGCAGGAATATTTCGGCCAGACGCGCGAACTCCTCCTTTCGTGAGGGAGTGACGGGCGCGGCTGAATACAGTTCGCAGACGCCTATTCTCGCAATCTGCAAATGCGCCATCGGGTCACTCAGATTAGGATAAAGGATAAAAATCCCCCAGGCCGTAATCACTGTTGTGACTAAAATACTCATAAAAACAGAGTGTTTTGTTTCCCATCGGTACCGCTCCGGCGTCACGGTGTCGGGCTGAACGGGCTCAGTCACAACCTCTGCGGAAGGCTGTTCTTCAGCGACGGGCAGAATGATTTCCGGGATTTCGATAAAACTTTTGCACTCTTGCGTATTTTCTGCGGGAGGTGCGATTTGCTCAAAATTCACCGCAATGGCGATCTCTTTCCTGATGAAAAAACCCACTTTGGGAACGGTGACAATGAATTCATCGGAATAACCCAGCATAGAAATCACTTTACGTAATTTGCTGATGCAGTGATTGAGATTATTATTACTGGCGGTCAGTCCGTAGTCATCCCATACTTTTTTAAAAAATGTTTCACGATGAACAACAATGCCATGTTGCTCAATCAGCAATAATAAAATTCTCCGCGCAGGATTGGATACAGCGACCTTACTCTCAGCGTCGCTCAGCAAAGAAAGTGAGTTATCCTCTGGATTGAATACTATTTCATTTTCAATCAGATAAATCATTTGCATCCTTCGTCTCCCTGTTAAACATATCCTGTCTTACATTTGCGTTCAGATAATTAGTACAGTGCTACCCTATCAGAATTTTACCCTGATATACCGTCGTAAAGGGGCAGTCAGTATAAACCGTACTATTTAAAAGTCAGATTGTTGTCAGAAATATTTACATGCTGGCAATGCACAGCCTTAACGGGAGAGAAGAAAAAGGGAGGCTTGAACCGGAGAGATATAAATCACGTACGGAATTTTAGTAGTACGTGATTTATACGGTCATCAGGACAGGTACTGGCCGGTAATGTGAATCTGCTGCCGGTCAAAGTCGACAGCAATATCGACACCCAGCGGCAAGGTGAGCATTGGGTGAGTATGGCAGCAGTCAAAGCCGTCGACTAACGGGATATTCTGGTCGTTAAGGATTTCCAGCAGTACATCGGCGGGCTGCCTGCCGGTTCCGGCGTCGTCGAATAATTCATGCTTCCCGAGCACTATCGCACTGACGCGGTCGAAAACGCCATTGAGCTTAAGCATGGAGAACGAACGTTCAACGGTGGCGATATCTTTCAGGCTGTCTTCGATAAACAAAATATCACCCTGACGGATTTCAGGCTGATAAGGACTTCCCCAGATCCCCGAAAGCGTATTCAGATTACCGCCGATGACGCGCCCTTCAATACGCCCTTTGCCCAGAAAACGGCAGGTATTGGCATACAAATGCTTAGCCCGAACCGGAGCAATATCATTCCAGTTAAGCTTTTCGTCCGTCCAGTGTGAGGGCAGAGAATAACGATACGGCGCGTCGTGACGGTTCATCAGAACGTCAGTAAAAGACGCATAAGTCTCATCAACCAGCGGGGGAAATTCGCCGAAAGAGGCAACCAGCGCAGGGCCGTAAAAAGTAATCAGTCCCGTCTGTGCGTAAATGCCTGCCAGCAGCGCGGTGGTATCTGAATAACCAATAATGATTTTCGGGTCAGCGCGCAGTGCGTCGTAATCGAGATAAGGCAGCAGGGAGTTAGTGTTATTGCCACCGATGGTAGACATCACGCAGCGCACCTGCGGATCACGAAACAGCTGGTTTAATTCTTCTGCCCGCCGGGCAACGGATCCTGAACGGTAATGATCTGACTCGCCGGTCAGCAATCCCGCTCTGAGCACAAAACCTTTTTCCCGCAGGAAGTCTTTCCCGCGCGCAAAGCGGTTTGGTGCCGTGGCGGTAACCGGTGAAGAGGCGGAGAAAAAACCAATAGTGTTACCGGTTTTCAATGCTGGCGGGAATAGCGGAGTTCCGGACGAAGGCATTTCTATATCCTATAAATTTGCTCAATGTTCAACCTGCAATGTATCAGCTCAGTTGCAGGTTGAACATGATAAATCAAAGGATTAATGCTCAGTAATGACGTCTTCTGACGGGCTTTTTTTACCAAAAAGTTCATTCACTTTATTCTGGCGTACGAGTATGGCCATTGCGACCACGCCGACGATCGCCAGACCGCTCGACAGGATAAAAGCAGACTGATAACCGCCGCCGTACTGGATTAAAAATCCGGTGATGCTGGGAGATAAAATCCCGGCCAGATTAGCCAGCAGATGGACAAATCCCCCTGCGGTTCCGATGCGGTGCGCCGGCACAATATCCTGCAACAGCGACCAGCACGCCTGCGGCGTCATATACGCGAAGATACTGGCGACGGTTATCAGGGCGACGGCACCGGCCGTATTGCGGGTGTAAGCGGTCATCAGCACGCAACCTGCGGCGATAATCAGGCCGGTGAAAATGACGGCTTTACGTGAAAAAAGGAAGTTACCGGTCCTGCGGTACAGCATATCTGCCACAATGCCGCCGCCAATGAAGCCTGCAGTTGCGCCCAGCCACGGGAGAATGCCGATAATACTCATGCTCCTGATATCCAGATGCTGGAAATCCGTGAGGTAGCTTGGCAGCCATGACAGGAAAAAATACTGAATATAATTGAAGCAGAAAAACGCGGCAGCCACGCCTAATACCGGTTTGGAAAAAACGTAATACCACAGGGTATGCGCATCTTTTTCTTTAATCCCTGAAGTGACCGGTGTCGCCGGACGGTCGCTGGCAATCAGCGTTTTCTCGGCCTCTGAGACGCGCGGATGCTGTTCCGGTTTATCGCGGAAGAGAATCATCCAGGCCGCCAGCCAGACGAAGCCCAGCGCGGCAATCACCACAAAGGCAATACGCCAGCCGAAGTGCAACCCGACCAGCCCGACAATCGGTGCAGCAATTGCGGCGCCCAGCGGTTGCCCGGCGTTGGTAAATCCCACTGCGCGCCCGACTTCCTTACGCGGGAACCAGTTGGAGATGGATTTGTTGGTGGTGGTGCCCATCGGCCCTTCACCGATACCAAACATGACGCGTACGATCAGTAAATGCCCGAAACCTGTCACCAGAGCCGTAGCGCCGCAGAATATTGACCAGAAAGCCGCCGCCAGCCCGAACACTTTTCGCGGCCCGAATCTGTCAGCGCTCCAGCCCCCGATGAAACAAAACAGGCAGTAACCGATGAAGAAGGCGCTGAACAAAATCCCCATCTGTGCATCGTCAATGTGCAAATCGCCTTTGATCAGCGGTGCCATGACCGACAGCGCGGCGCGATCGAGATAATTCAGCATGCCTGCAAAAAACAGCAGCAGGGCGATAACGACGCGGTAATTGGATTTACGCATGAGCCGTCTCCGCTTTCAGGGAAAGTGTTTGTGAGCTGACGAGGTATTTCTTAATGACGGCGGGAGAAGGCTCGAAACCCAGACCCGGTGCATCAGGTAAAACCATGCGTGGCGTGAAATCCAGCTGCGGATAAAGCTGTTCCTGCCACTGAATGAAAGGCACCTCCAGGCTGACACTTTCATCAAGCAAGGCCACCAGCTGCGCGGTCGCCATCAGGCCAGCGCCATAATAGAAGCAGTGCGGAACAACCCGGACAGAATATTGTTTTGCCAGCGCGAAGACTTTCAACATAGCGGTGATACCGCCAACTTTGCTGACGCTTGGCTGCGCGACGTCAATCGCACCGTGTTCGAAATGCTCGACAAATCCCTGTACGCCTGCCGCATTTTCGCCAGCGGCAATTCGTGTGCCCTGCGTTCTGACCTGCGCCAGACCGGCCAGATCATCCGGCGGCCAGACGGGTTCTTCCAGCCATCCCAGATTCAGCGGGCGTAATTCCTTTGCCTGCGCCGTGGCATCTTCAACACTCCACGGGCAATTCACATCGACCATCAGTTCGGCATCCTGCGGTAACACTTCCCGCGCGGCTGCAATGGCAGCGTATTCGGTTTCATGCAGTTTGATGGCGCGGAATCCGGCGTCATAAGTGCTCAGCACTTTTTCGGCCACGCGTTGCGGGTCATTCCCATAACTCACCAGACTGGCATAAACCCCGATTTTATGGCGCTTCGCCCCGAGCAATTGCCAAAGCGGCTGGTTTCTGGCTTTTGCCAACAAATCCCACAGCGCGATATCCACCGCTGAGAGCGCAAACATCACCGGCCCCGTGCGGCCAAAGGCGTGGAAATTGATTTCTGCCTGTTGCATCAGCGAGGCAATTTCTTCAAGGCTTTGCGGGCAGGTTTGTCCGAGGAAAAATTTGCCCACCAGGCCGTTCAGCGCCGTTTCCGTCATCGGGTTAGAAAGATGACCAAAACCTTCGCCCCAGCCGTGTAAACCGGTATCCGTGGTGATTTTGACCAGCAGCGTTTCCATACGGGTTAATGTCGGTGACGCCGCGTTGTAGGCGTCAGTGTTTTTCTCTTGTGATTTTTCCCTGCCGCTGCTGAAAGGAATAGCAACGCGCAATACCTCAATGTGGGTTATTTGCATCAGACAATCCTGTTTGTAGGGCTTTGAGTAAATTTTTTTAGCCTAAGGAAACAGTCTAAAACGAGGAAATATGCCCGTTAACGGACGTTGGCCTAATTTTTAAACAGGATTGAACTGGAGTTTTGTGCAAATGAATGAAGGGATGAGAAGTCAGTCACGAAAGGAGAGGGCTGGTTTTTTTTTGCCGAGGCCAGAAAGCAAAAAACCAGCCGTTAGGCTGGTTTCTTTAAATATGGTGCCCGGACTCGGAATCGAACCAAGGACACAGGGATTTTCAATCCCTTGCTCTACCGACTGAGCTATCCGGGCAACGGGGCGCATTAAACCGTATTGGGCATGTGTCGTCAACGGCTTTGTCATCTAAAACACATAAAAGACGTTCGTTTGCTGTCTTTTCATTCAAAAATGGCGAAATGGCCTGTCTGCGGTCAGAGAAAGTCAGGAAAGTGCGCCATGTTCACGGCAGCGTGCGACATTCAAAACATCTTCTGCCAGGCGTCGCGCCACTTCCACATCGATGAGCTGACGTTTCACCAGCAACTTGCTCAGACAACCTTCAAGGATCAGTTCCATCTGCTGCGCCACCATTTCGGCGTCATCGGAACCCATTTCCTGGAGCAAAGACAGCGTGTAGTCGTAGGACGCCCGTTTCTGATTTTCGGCCAGTTGATGAATAGGCGCGTCGCTCTCAGGGAAAAACGTACAGGCTGCGATAAAGAGGCATCCCGGATAACGCTGCTGGCGCACCTGCTCATCGAGCACTTTATACCGCGCCAGTAATTTCTGCGGTGGAGTGAGCGTTTCGTCCAGCATCAGCTGACGCCGCCAGATTTCAATTTGCTCGCCATGATAGCGCAGGCTGTCGTAGAGCAGCGCTTCGGCGTCGGGCCAGAAACGGCGCAGTTCATTGAGCGGAACGTCGACGAGTTCAGCGACGTTTTCCAGTGACAATGTTGCAAGGCCACGTTGTTCCAAGAGATTAAGGGTTTGATCGAGAACCTGTTCACGTAGCACGTTTGCCTCCTCACAATTCGCGTACTTCAAAATGTAGTGTCGTTTAAGGGCGGGCTTTCTGCAAATGCGCACTGAACTCAGTGGCATCCATAAAACCGGTAACCCGCGACTGCGGCAATTCATGGCCGTCGGGGCCAAAGAATAAAATCGTAGGCAAGCCCAGCACTTCAAGACGCTCTAACAGCGCCTTTTGCTCCGCCGAGTTTTGTGTCACATCGGCCTGAAGCAACAAAGTGTTCGCCAGTTCATTCTGCACTTCTGGCGCGGAAAACGTATATTTTTCGAACTCTTTACATGCCACACACCAGTCTGCGTACAAATCCAGCATGACGCGTTTGCCCTGCGCGCCCTGTAAGGCGGCGTTCAGTTCATCAACGTTATGGATTTTCTGGAAGTTCAGCGCGTGCTGTGGCGCGGACTGACTGCTGGCGGGCACAAAAGCCCAGTCCTGCAACGGACGGCTGACGATAAGCGCAGCGGCGAGGAAAATCAGTTGCAGAACACGCACGATACCACGCTGACTTTTCAGGCTCAGCAGTAACGCCCAGCCGAAGAACGCGATGCCAAGCAGGCTCCACAGGCGTAATCCCCAGGTATCGCCAATCACACGCTCAAGTAAAAACACCGGTAGCGCGAGAATGACAAAACCGAAGCCTTCTTTGACGTAATGCATCCACGGGCCGCTGCGTGGCAGCAGTTTATTCCCGAACATCGTCACGATAATCAGCGGGATCCCCATCCCCAGCGCGTACAGGTAAAGCGTACCGGCACCTGCCAGTAAGTTTCCGCTCTGGGCGATGTACAGCAAAATGGCGCTCAGCGGCGCGGTGGTGCAGGGGGAACAAATCAGGCCAGCCAGCGCACCCATAATAAAGACGCCCGGCAGCGAACCGCCTTTTTGTTCATTGCTCCACAACGCCAGCCGGGTCTGAACGGAGGATGGAAGTTGCAGGCTGAAAGCCCCAAACATCGATAACGCCAGCGCGATAAACATCACGGATAAAACGATAAGCACCCACGGGCTTTGTAATGCGGCCTGGAACTGCAAGCCCGCGGCGGCGACCACCATCCCAAGCAACGTATATGTCAGCGCCATGCCCTGTACGTACACCAGCGACAGCAGGAAAATTCGCTTCATGCTGTGCGGACGCTGGCGCCCGAGAATAATGCCGGAAATCAGCGGATACATCGGCAGTACGCACGGCGTGAATGCGATGCCGATACCAATCAGCAACGCCCAAAGCGGCGAAAAAGGCAGCGGCGTGGAAACTTTCGCTGGTGTGGCCTCAACCGGAGAAAGGACGGATTCTGCAACGTCTGCGCTGGCTTTAACCGGCTCTGAAACCTCACTGAGCGGCACTTCGCGGGTTTCCGGCGGATAGCAGAAACCGGCAGCGGCGCATCCCTGATAAGTTACGCGGACGGTCGCATCGGCGCTGGCCTGTCGTAACGGCACCGTAAGGCGCAGCGCGTTTTCGAAGACTTCACTGTCGCCGAAAAACTCATCGTGATGCTCACGGCCCTTCGGCAAGATAAACGCTGCCAGCCGGGCATTCTTCGGTTCAATCTCAATTTTGCTGCGATATAAATAGTAACCGTCGCGGATCTGCCAGTTCAGTTTGAGATCATGGCCTTGCTGCTGAAAATCAAAGCTGAAAGCCTGATCAACAGGAACAAATTGCGTGGCGGCCGGTTTATCAAACAACGAGGCGTGAGCCTGCAAAGGCAACATAAACAGGCTGCACAGCAGGAAGAAAATTCGAAGAATGCGGTGATCCATGCGGAGTAAAGTTCTCTTTGTCGCGGCAGGTGAACGGCCACTGGGTGATTCGACAGAAGATGCGGACGGCTTCATGCCGCAGCGCGTTAATGAAATGTGAGTATACCCCGTGCGAACGCGACGCAGAAAGCCTTGCAGGTACTTTACAAAAGAGTGACGCGGGAGAACGCAGAAAAAGCGGGGGCCGCAGCCCCCGGAAAAACTGTCAGAGAATAATACTGCCGACGGCGAAGCCGAAAAGAACCGACAAAAATACGCCGATCGTGCCCGGTATAAAGAACGGATGGTTAAAGACGAACCGGCCAATTCGGGTGGTGCCGGTGTCATCCATCTGCACGGCGGCCACCAGCGTCGGATACGTCGGCAAAATGAACAGCCCGGAAACTGCCGCGAAAGAGCCCACCGCCGTCAGCGGGGAAACGCTCAGCGCCAGCGCCATGGGCAACAGGGCTTTGGTCGTCGCGGCCTGTGAATAGAGCAGGGCCGAACTGAAGAAGAAAATCACCGCCAGCAGCCATGGATGTGCCTGAATAATGGTGCCCGCGGTTTCCTTAATCCAGCCCAGATTCGCCTGTACAAACGTGTCTCCGAGCCAGGCAACGCCGAGGATACAAATGCAGGCGCTCATGCCGGATTTGAACGTGCTGGAGGTCAGAATTGAGTCGGTTTCGATGCGGCACAACAGGGTGATTAATGTCGCCACGCTGAGCATGATAATCAGGATCGCGCTGTTGGTGGTCATCACCGGTTGAGCAACCCAGCCAAGGCTCGGGCTGTTAATCACGGCATAGCCGACCACAGAAAAAACGCCCAGCAGGAACAGTAAAACGGAAAGCTTCGCGCCACGTTTTATTTCCACTTTTTTATCGCCACGCAGCGCAATCAGGCCCTCTTCATAACGCTTGAGATAAACCGGATCGTTGGAGAGTTTCGAGTCAAAGCACCAGCTGATAATCAGCGACATCACAATCACGGCGGCCAGCGTCGAAGGGATCATCACCAACAGCAGGTGTAAATAACTGACACCGTGGCTTTCCATCGTCGACGCCATATACACCACTGCGGCGGAAATCGGCGAGGCGGTGATGGCAATCTGCGCAGCCACAACGGCCGTTGAAAGCGGGCGGCAAGGCTTGATGCCTTGCTCTTTTGCCACTTCAGAAATCACCGGGAGCGCAGACAGTGAAATGTTGCCGGTACCGGCCATGATCGTGAGGAAATATGTGACGATCGGGGCCAGAAGGGTGATGTGTTTCGGGTTGCGGCGCAGCAGTTTTTCGGTTTGCTGCACCAGATAATCCATCCCGCCCGCGACCTGCATGGTCGATATGGCGGCAATCACGGCCATGATGATGGAGATAACGTCAAAAGGAATCGAGCCCGGTTTCACGCCGATTAAAGCGAGCACCAGAACACCCAATCCGCCTGCGAAACCAATGCCGATGCCGCCTAAGCGGGCACCGAGAAAAATCGCGGCGAGTACAATAATAAGTTCGATGATTAACATGGCTGTCCGTCCATATATCCAGCAATCCTTAAGGAATTGAAAAATAATTGTTATGTGATTGTTGTTTGCTACTCAGTAAAAAGGCCCGCTGTTCCGGAGAACAACGAGCCTTTAAAAGGTCAGAAATGGAGTCTGTTACTGTTCATTTTCATCGGTATAACGCTTCGCTTTGTAGGCCGGGTGCTTCAGGTTCTCGATGGAGAAAATGTCGTCCAGTTCGGCTTCCGTCAGCAAACCGCGCTCAAGCACGACTTCACGGACGCTCTTGCCGGTTTCCGCACAAATTTTCCCGACGATATCGCCATTGTGGTGGCCGATGAACGGGTTCAGATACGTCACGATCCCAATAGAATTGAAGACGTAGAATTCGCACACTTCTTTGTTTGCCGTAATGCCGTTGATGCATTTTTCCAGCAGGTTGTAGCAGGCGTTAGTCAGGATATGCACGGATTCAAACATGGCCTGGCCGATCACCGGTTCCATGACGTTCAGCTGCAACTGACCCGCTTCGGCGGCCATCGTAACGCACATGTCGTTGCCGATGACTTTGAAGCAAACCTGATTCACCACTTCCGGGATCACCGGGTTAACTTTGGCAGGCATGATGGAAGAACCGGCCTGCAATTCTGGCAGGTTGATCTCATTGAGCCCGGCGCGCGGCCCGGAAGAGAGCAGGCGCAGGTCATTACAGATTTTGGAAAGCTTAACCGCCAGACGTTTCAGGGAGCTGTGAACCATCACGTAAGCGCCGCAGTCTGACGTTGCTTCAATCAGGTCTTCAGCCGGAACGCAGGCCAGATTGCTGACTTCCGCCAGTTTCTGCACGGCCAGTTGCTGATAACCTTCCGGTGTATTCAGACGCGTACCGATCGCCGTTGCCCCGAGGTTCACTTCCAGCAGTAATTCGCCGGTGCGGATCAGGTTGCGGGTTTCTTCTTTAAGCAGCACGTTGAATGCATGGAATTCCTGACCGAGCGTCATCGGTACCGCATCCTGCAACTGCGTGCGGCCCATTTTGATGACGTTTTCAAATTCGACCGCTTTGCGCTCGAAACCATCGCCCAGCTGGGAAATCGCATCAACCAGTTTCAGCAAAGAGGCGTAAACCGCGATACGGAAACCGGTCGGGTAGGCATCATTGGTGGACTGGCATTTATTAAGGTGATCGTTGGGATTAAGGAACTGGTAATCGCCTTTCTGGTGACCCATCAGCTCGAGACCGATGTTCGCCAGCACCTCATTCGTGTTCATATTTACCGAGGTTCCCGCGCCGCCCTGATAGACGTCGATAGGGAACTGGTCCATGCATTTACCTTTATCAAGCACTTCGTCGCACGCCTGAATGATGATGTCCGCAATATGGCGTGGAATGGTGCGCAGCTCTTTGTTGGCCAGAGCCGCCGCTTTCTTCACCATCACCATGCCACGAACAAACTCTGGCACATCGCTGATCTTGGTGTTGCTGATATAGAAGTTTTCAATCGCCCGCAGGGTATGAATGCCGTAATAAGCTTCTGCCGGTACTTCACGCGTGCCCAGCAGGTCTTCCTCGATACGAATGGTGTTTGACATGAGAACCTTCTCTTCGGTACTGAATGCGTTATGCGATGTTTAAAATTATGTTACTAGCCGTGGTAAATTTAAAACGATCAACCGTTGTTTCCACAACGAAGGCGATCATATGCTGCTTCAGGCGAATTGCACGTACTAAGATCACTATCCTGCCCTATGATTGTGCAAGTTTTTAGTATCTGTGAGAATTCTCACAATTCATTTACCTGCTCAATTAAATCAGGTCTGGCGCTTGAAATCACCGGGATACAGCACCATCTCATTGTAGTCAGCCTGCATTTCTTTGATGGCAAACATCGGAAACAGGCACTTATTCAGGGTTTCGAGCGTTTCTGAAAAAGAACTTCGGGGCCAAATCACAAGGAGAATGCGGTGCGCTGGTTACCGTTACTACTGTTATTCCTGCTGGCTTATATTGAAATCACCTTATTTATCAAGGTGGCCGCGGTCGTTGGCGTTGCCACGACATTATTGCTGGTGGTATTCACCTCCTGCGTGGGTGTTTCTCTGGTCAAAAATCAGGGAATGAAAACGTTCATGCAGCTTCAGCAGAAGCTCGCTGTCGGTGAAAGCCCGGCGGCTGAAATGGTGAAAAGTGTTTCACTGGTGATTGCCGGTTTCCTGTTGCTGGTTCCGGGATTCTTTACCGATTTCCTCGGCTTGCTGCTCCTGCTGCCACCGATTCAGAAACGACTGACGCTTAAGCTGATGCCACATCTGAATATTGTTCGCTCTGGCGGTAACTGGGGGAGCAGTGCGCCCACCGGAAATACCTTTGAAGGTGAGTTCCAGCGGACTGATGAAACACCGGAACGTCTGGTTTCACCGAAAAAAGATGACGACACAGAGCACCGCGATCGCTAATCTCTGTGGCCTTGATTGTTAATACATTGTTGGGAAGTAGTTTTCAGTCCGGGTTTGGATGGCCTGAAAGCCAAAAGAAAAAGCGAAATTTTTTCTGTTCTTCCCCTTGAAGGGCGGTGTATCGCCCCCATTAAACAAACCACGAGGCCGGGCAGGCATTTGTCAGGCATTCAACCCTAAAAATAGATATGGACCCGCTCACAGGAGAGTTATCAATGAAAATTCGTCCATTGCATGACCGCGTTATCGTCAAGCGTAAAGAAGTAGAATCTAAATCCGCTGGCGGCATCGTTCTGACTGGCTCAGCTGCTGGTAAATCTACCCGTGGCGAAATCCTGGCTGTCGGCCATGGTCGCATTCTGGAAAACGGTGAAGTTAAAGCGCTGGACGTTAAAGTTGGCGACATCGTCATCTTCAACGACGGCTACGGCGTGAAAGCTGAAAAAATCGACAATGAAGAAGTGTTGATTATGTCTGAGAGCGACATCCTGGCAATCGTAGAAGCCTGATCTTCCTCCGACCCACTTTTTTCTGAACTGAACGAATTGAAGGGAAATTAACAATGGCAGCTAAAGAAGTAAAATTCGGTAACGACGCCCGTGTGAAAATGCTGCGTGGCGTAAACATCCTTGCTGATGCAGTAAAAGTGACCCTGGGCCCTAAAGGCCGCAACGTGGTTTTGGACAAATCTTTCGGTGCTCCAACCATCACTAAAGACGGCGTGTCCGTTGCACGTGAAATCGAACTGGAAGACAAGTTCGAAAACATGGGCGCACAGATGGTGAAAGAAGTGGCGTCCAAAGCGAACGATGCAGCGGGTGACGGTACGACTACCGCAACCGTTCTGGCACAAGCCATCATCACTGAAGGCCTGAAAGCCGTTGCCGCTGGCATGAACCCAATGGATCTGAAACGCGGGATCGACAAAGCGGTCATCCACGCTGTTGAAGAACTGAAAAAACTGTCTGTACCTTGCTCTGATTCTAAAGCGATTGCACAGGTTGGTACCATCTCTGCTAACTCCGACGAAACTGTCGGTAAACTGATCGCTGAAGCGATGGAAAAAGTCGGCAAAGAAGGCGTCATCACTGTTGAAGAAGGCACTGGCTTGCAGGACGAGCTGGACGTTGTTGAAGGTATGCAGTTCGATCGCGGTTACCTGTCTCCATACTTCATCAACAAACCAGAAACCGGTTCAATCGAGCTGGAAAGCCCGTTCATTTTGCTGGCTGACAAAAAGATTTCTAACATTCGCGAAATGCTGCCAGTACTGGAAGCCGTTGCTAAAGCCGGTAAACCACTGCTGATCATCGCTGAAGACGTTGAAGGCGAAGCCCTGGCGACTCTGGTTGTGAACACCATGCGTGGCATCGTGAAAGTGGCTGCGGTTAAAGCACCTGGCTTCGGCGACCGTCGTAAAGCTATGTTGCAGGACATCGCAACCCTGACTGGCGGTACCGTAATCTCTGAAGAGATTGGCCTGGAGCTGGAAAAAGCGACTCTGGAAGACATGGGTCAGGCTAAACGCGTTGTGATCAACAAAGACACCACCATCATCATCGATGGCGTTGGCGAAGAAGCAACCATCCAGGGCCGTGTATCTCAGATCCGTCAGCAGATCGAAGAAGCGACCTCTGATTACGACCGTGAAAAACTGCAAGAGCGTGTGGCTAAACTGGCAGGCGGCGTAGCTGTTCTGAAAGTTGGCGCAGCGACTGAAGTTGAAATGAAAGAGAAGAAAGCCCGCGTTGAAGATGCGCTGCACGCAACCCGTGCTGCTGTAGAAGAAGGCGTGGTTGCTGGTGGTGGTGTTGCGCTGGTTCGCGTTGCTCACACTCTGGCTAACCTGACCGGCGACAACGATGACCAGAACGTGGGTATCCGCGTTGCTCTGCGCGCAATGGAAGCTCCACTGCGTCAGATCGTTGTGAACGCAGGCGAAGAAGCTTCTGTAATCGCAAACACTGTTAAAGCAGGCGAAGGTAGCTTCGGTTACAACGCTTACACTGAACAGTACGGCGACATGATCGCAATGGGTATCCTGGATCCAACTAAAGTGACCCGTTCTGCTCTGCAGTACGCGTCTTCTGTAGCTGGCCTGATGATCACCACTGAGTGCATGATCACCGACCTGCCTAAAGACGATAAAGTCGATATGGGCGCTGGCGGTATGGGTGGCATGGGCGGTATGGGCGGCATGATGTAATCATCATCCTCCTGCGTTCATCCGCAGGTACGGCAAATCAGCGGCAGTTTTGTTGTCTGAGTTAACGTACTGAAGAAACCCGGTCTGAAAAGGCCGGGTTTTTTTATTTGACCATTTTTTATCGTGTTCAGTAAGATAAGTCTCAATGTCTTCCGGGTTTAACGTGTAGACTCATTTCTGCGTGGTTTTCGGATTTATACCGATAGCGCAGAACCTTGGGTATGCGTGGCAACGGATGCCTAAGAGAGCCAGGTGTTTTCTGATAGGCTTTATGTGATTACAAAAACAAATGGGGAAAGTGATGCGGATTAAAATGTTACTGGGCCTGTCAGCTATCGCGCTGCTTGCCGGGTGCAGTACCACTCATCAACTGGATGCAGCGGGACAGCAGGTGAAATTCACGGACGACAAACCAGGCGCAAATTGTCAGCTCCTCGGTGAAGTCACTGGTGCCCAAAGCAACTGGTTCTCCGGTACCGGCGGCGATGGTAGCTCAATGCGTGGTGCGGCCAACGATCTGCGCAACAAGGCAGCAGCGATGGGCGGCAATACCATTTATGGTGCCAACAGCCCGTCTCAAAATTTCCTGTCCAGCTTTGCACCGGTTGACAGCAAAATGGTCGGCCAGGTTTATAAGTGCCCATAGTCGGGCCGTTTACGCTTTAGCTGCGTGAACCTGCACAGAAATACGAAAGGGATGCCCGATGGCATCCCTTTTTGCATTTCGGCATTCGCGTTTACGACTGTTTAAGGCGTAAATCCAAAATGGTTTTACTTGGTTCGCCTCCAATCTCGCGGGTCAGTTTCGGCACCATATAACCGGAAACTTTGCTCATCAGCCCTTTCATAATGATGCGCGCTTCATCGTCGCTCACCATGAAATGCGCCGCGCCCTGAACTTTATCCAGCACGTGGATGTAGTAAGGTAAAATTCCCGCATCAAAAAGCGCATTACTGAGCGCGGCGAGCACATCGGCAGAGTCATTGACGTCACGCAACAGCACGCTCTGATTGAGCAGCGTGACCCCATGACGCTTCAGTTTCGCCATGCTGGCGCGCAACGCGTCATCGATTTCATTGGCGTGATTGATGTGCGTCACCATCAGCACCTGCAAACGCGACTGTTCAAGGCGCTGACAGAGCGTGTCCGTGATACGCGCAGGGATCACCACCGGTAAACGGGTATGGATACGCAGGCGTTTGATGTGCGCGATCCCTTCCAGTTCACCGATCAACCAGTCGAGTTCGTGATCTTTCGCCATCAGCGGATCACCGCCGGAGAAAATAATTTCATCGAGTTCGGGCTGTGTACGGATATAATCCAGCGCCTGAACCCAGTTGGCCTTATTCCCCTGGTTGTCCTGATACGGGAAATGGCGGCGGAAGCAGTAGCGGCAATTCACCGCACAGCCGCCTTTCACCAGCAACAGGGCGCGATTGCTATACTTGTGCAACAGACCCGGAACAACGCTGCGTTGTTCATCAAGCGGGTCGGTGGTAAAGCCCGGCGCGGCGATAAATTCTTCGCGTGCGGTCAATACCTGGAGCAACAAAGGATCCCGCGGATCGCCGTGCTGCATACGTGCTACAAAGGCACGGGGCACGCGAAGCGGGAACAAACGACGGGCTTCATGGCCACTTTGCAGATCTGCATTGTCGTTAAGTGCCAGAAGAGTAAGCAGTTCATTCGGGTCAGTGATAACATCGCCGAGTTGATACAACCAATCTTCTCTAAATGGCGTGTTTAGGGTTACAATGTTTGCCATTTTTTTGGCTAATACCAGTTTAAAATTAGAGGGCCATCATGGCGACTTATTCTAGCAACGATTTCCGTCCGGGTCTTAAAATCATGTTCGAAGGCGAGCCTTTCGCAATCGAAGACAGCGTGTTCGTAAAACCAGGCAAAGGCCAGGCTTTCGCACGTGTGAAAATGCGCCGTCTTCTGACCGGCTCCCGTGTAGAAAAAACCTTCAAATCTACTGACTCTTGCGAAGGCGCAGACGTTGTAGATACCAACATGACTTACCTGTACAACGACGGTGAGTTCTACCACTTCATGCACCCTGAGACTTTCGAGCAGCACGGTGTTGAAGCGAAAACTGTTTCTGAAGCCTCTAAATGGCTGCAAGACAACGCTGAATGTATCGTGACTCTGTGGGACGGTCGTCCTATCGCTGTCCAGCCACCGAACTTCATCGAAGCAGAAGTTGTTGATACCGACCCAGGCCTGAAAGGTGATACCGCAGGTACCGGCGGCAAGCCAGCAACGCTGAGCACCGGCGCAGTGGTTAAAGTGCCTTTATTCGTGCAGATTGGCGAAATCGTCCGTTGTGACACCCGCTCTGGCGAATACGTTTCCCGCGTTAAATAAGTTTCTTATTACGCTGGATGAAAGCTGCCACAGGGTAATGCCTGTCGCAGCTTTCCGGCTCAACCTGTTGAATGGGATTGTGTTTTCCATGTTGAAGAAGATGATGTTTATCGTGGTTTCAGTGATGTTGCTGGCTTCGTTATCCGGCTGCAACACGGTTCACGGTTTTGGTGAAGACATCCAGCATCTGGGTGGCGCGATTTCCAAAGCAGGCTGATTCCTTCAGCCTCGTTTTACCCACTGTCCTAAAATCCTGCCTTTTCCCTTCCGTATTCAGAAAATTAACTACACTTAGTGAGTCTTACTTTACATTCTCTTATAGGAAGGAATTTTATATGTTGAAGAAAAGTATCCTCGCAATCCTGTCTGTTCTTGTTCTGTCTTCTGCGTTAACTGCCTGCAATACCACGCGTGGCGTGGGTGAAGATGTCTCTGCCGGCGGCCAGGCAATTCAGAAAAGCGCTCAGTAATGGGCGTGTGAGTTGAAGTAAGCTGAAGTCTGCCTGCACATTGATGCAGGCAGTGTTGTTTCTGAAGGGCGGAAAACTTACGGCTGTTTGACCCACACCAGCTTGCTGGTATCGAAGCCGTAGCCTTGTGCGGTTTTCAGCAGTTGCTGTTTTACGCTGTCATCCAGCGTCGGGGTTCGTGAGAGGATCCACAGATAGCTTTTATCCGGCCCGCAAACCAGCGCATAGCGGTAATCTTTATCCAGTTCGATGACGTTATAGCCGCCATAGAACGGGCCAAAGAACGAAACTTTGAGCGCCGCACGTGACGTTGAACCGGTGAAATACCCTTTGCCTTCACTTTCCTGCCATTTGTTTTTCTCAGGATTAAAGCCACGGTTAATAACTTTCACACCGCCATCATCACGCAAGCTGTAATTGGCCGTCACGCGTTCAAGCCCGCTTTCAAAGCTGTGATCCAGCCTTGCCACTTCATACCAGGTTCCCAGATAGCGGTTAAGCTCGAAATTACTGACGACTTTGACGTCTTTGGGTGGCGTCACGCTGCAAGCGACCGATAAAAGTGCCGTGACAATCACACCGAGTTTTGACCAGATACGCATATATGTTCCTTCCTTAGGTAATCACCTAAGTGTAGGTAACAATTGAGGAAAAGAGAAAAGGTGAAAGCAGGAAAAAATCAGCGGCCACGAAAATGACCGCTGAAGAAGGAGATCTTCTCAGATCAGAGGCGGATCAACACGATAAGTGTGACAACGCTTAAGATCATCGCCAGACCGTAGAACACCCATTTACCGGCAGGAATGTGGATTTTCAGGTCATGCATGGCGTGGTGGATCCTGTGCAGACCGCACCACAACGGCAGGACGATCATCAGCAACAGAAACAGGCGGCCAATCCAGCTTTGTGCGAACGCCAGTACGCGCGGATAGCTCAGCGCATCACCGGGGAAAAACCCCAGTGGCAGCAGGAAGCACACCAGCAGAATCATCACCGGCGCAAAAATCGCACTCCACATGCCGCCCGCGCCAAACAGCCCCCAGAACACCGGCTCATCTGAACGTTTAGGAAGAGTATTTTTCATGTCGCCTCCTCAAAGAAACAGCGCGATGGCGAGGATCACCAGCGTCACAACGGCAGTTACGCACCAGAAACCGGTAATCACCGGCTCCGGCCCCATCTTCTTGCCTTTCACAATGACGATGGAGGCTTTCGGTGCCAGTTCAAACCAGGTTTTGGTGTGAAGCAGCGCGGCCAGTAACGCAATCAGGTTGATCAGCATGACCACCGGGTTTTGCAGGAAATGTACAAATCCTGCCCAGCTTTCCGGCCCGTTGCGTAAGGCAAAAATACCGGCCAGCAGCAAGATACTGAACCAGACTGCCGGAACGGACGTGCCTTCACGCAGCATATAGAAACGGTAGAAAGGTGAACGTTGCCACCAGCTGGCGGGCATTTCGCGCACGTAAGGTTTACGTTTGCTGCCCGGGGTCTGAGTTCGAGTCGTCATATTTTCCTCCCTCATTGCGGTCTCAGCCTCGCTATCATGAAGTCTTTCGAACTTTCGACTTTGCCCTGTTGAATCGCGGCGGCCGGGTCGACGTGTTTCGGACAGACTTCAGAACAATAACCGACAAACGTACAGCTCCAGACGCCGTTCTGGCCGTTAAGCTGCGGCATACGCTGGGCTTTGCCGTGATCCCGGTTATCCAGGTTATAGCGGTGCGCCAGCGTAATGGCGGCCGGGCCGATAAATTCCGGGTTCAGGCCGAATTGCGGGCAGGCGGCGTAACATAAACCGCAGTTGATACAGCCGGAGAACTGATGATATTTCTCCATTTGAGCCGGCGTTTGTTTGCCCGGGCCTTCCGCTACAGTTCGGGTATTGCCAATAATGTACGGCTTAATGGATTCGAGGCTTTCGATAAAGTGGGTCATATCGACCACCAAATCGCGCTCGACCGGGAAGTTTGCCAGCGCCTCCACCTGCATTCCGTCCGGATATTCGCGCAGGAACGTTTTGCAGGCCAGTTTTGGCACACGGTTGACCATCATGCCGCAGGAACCGCAAATGGCCATACGGCACGACCAGCGGTAGGAAAGATCGGCGGCGAGATAGTCTTTGATATAGCCCAGCGCGTCGAGCAGCGACGTCGTTTCGTCGAAAGGCACGTCATACACCACCGGATGCGGTGCGTTGTCCGTCTCCGGGTTATAGCGCATGATTTCAACCTTAAGGCTTCGCATTTTAGCCACGTGATTGCTCCTTATCTTTTTTATCGTGATTCTCAGCTTCCCCGCCATACATACGTTTTGCCGGTGGCAATGTGGTGATTTTCACATCGCCGTATTCAAGACGTGGCGCGGAATCTGGCTGATAAAAGGCCAGCGTATGCTTAAGGAAATTGACGTCATCGCGTTCGGTACAGCCTTCATCCAGACGCTGGTGCGCACCGCGGGATTCCCGGCGATGCAGGGCAGAGTGCGCCATACATTCGGCCACTTCCAGCCCGTGTCCCAGCTCGATGGTGTACAGCAAATCGGTGTTGAAAACGCTGGAGGTATCTTTGATTTTGACGCGTTTGAAACGCTCTTTCAGCTCGGTCAGCTTGTCGATGGTTTTTTGCATCAACTCCGTGGTGCGGTAAATCCCGCAGCCTTCTTCCATCGCCAGCCCCATTTCGTCGCGGATGGCCGCCCAGCTCTCATCGCCTTCCTGCTTCATCAGCGCATCAACGCGATTTTCGATATCACGAACCTGTGCGTCGAGGGCTTCGGTATTGCCGTAATCTTTGGCTTCGGCGGCGCGTTCTGCCGCTTTTTCACCGGCCATGCGGCCAAACACCACCAGTTCTGCCAGTGAGTTGGAGCCCAGACGGTTTGCGCCGTGCAGGCCAACCGATGAACATTCACCGACGGCAAACAGACCTTTGATGCGGGTTTCGCACTGCGCATCCGTTTCGATCCCGCCCATCGTGTAGTGCGCGGTAGGGCGTACCGGGATTGGATCGGTGATCGGATCGACGCCGACGTAAGCTTTCGCCAGTTCACAGATAAACGGCAAACGCTCGCGCAGCTTTTTCTCGCCGAGATGACGTAAATCCAGATACACCACATCGCCACGCGGAGTGGAAATGGTGCGACCGGCGCGCCATTCGTGCCAGAACGCCTGCGACACTTTGTCGCGCGGGCCGAGTTCCATATATTTGTTTTTCGGTTCGCCGAGAGGGGTTTCCGGCCCCATGCCGTAATCCTGCAAATAACGGTAACCGTCTTTATTCACCAGAATACCGCCTTCACCACGACAGCCTTCTGTCATCAGAATGCCGGAGCCTGGCAGGCCGGTCGGGTGATATTGCACGAACTCCATATCACGCAGCGGAATGCCATGACGGAACGCCATGCCCATGCCGTCGCCGGTGACAATCCCGCCGTTGGTGTTGTAGCGGTAAACGCGGCCTGCGCCGCCGGTCGCCATTACGACAGCGTTAGCGCGGATTTGTACGCGGGTGCCTTCCATCATATTGATGGCGACGACGCCGCGAACCTGGCCGTCATCGACCAGAATATCGAGAACGAAATGCTCGTCGAATCGTTTGATTTGCGGGTATTTCAGCGAGGTCTGGAACAGGGTATGCAGCATGTGGAAACCGGTTTTATCCGCGGCAAACCAGGTGCGTTCGATCTTCATCCCGCCAAAACGGCGGACGTTGACTGAACCATCTTCCTTACGGCTCCACGGACAACCCCAGAGTTCAAGCTGCGCCATTTCAGTCGGGCATTGATGAACGAAATGGTCCACTACGTCCTGCTCACACAGCCAGTCGCCTCCGGAAACGGTATCCTGGAAGTGAAAATCAAAGCTGTCGTGATCTTGCGTCACTGCGGCAGAACCGCCTTCGGCGGCCACCGTGTGGCTGCGCATAGGGTACACTTTCGAAATCAACGCGATATTCAGGTTGGGATTGGCTTCCGCTGCGGCTATTGCTGCGCGTAAACCCGCCCCACCTGCACCTATAATTGCAATGTCGGCGTTAAAGGTTTGCACTGCATTCCTCCACTATCATCAATGAGATCGGGTTTGAAACACCCGCGAAAAATGTTTTTGAATCTGAGGCTTAACCACCGCTGATGACATACAGGCGCTGTCCCAGAGGCTAATATTCTTATTATTTGTAAGGGAATTATTATACCTAATGAGGAGTAGTGGTAATTTGATGTGAATGCAGGTTTAGGCTTTCTCTGTATTTTGCTTCGCAAAATGAGATATTTGTTTGCCCTGAGGGTTGCAGGTAGACTGCATGACTTTTCTGAATTCGGAGTAAATCACCATGAGCGAAACGGCAAGCTGGCAACCCAGTGCTCCTGTCGCCAATTTGTTGAAGCGTGCGGCTATTCTCGCTGAGATCCGACGTTTCTTTGCCGATCGCGGCGTGCTGGAAGTCGAAACGCCGGCCATGAGCCAGGCCACGGTGACCGACATCCATCTGGTGCCTTTTGACACACGTTTTGTCGGGCCGGGTGCGGCTGACGGCATGACGTTGTATCTGATGACCAGCCCGGAATATCACATGAAACGTTTGCTGGCTGCGGGCAGCGGGCCGATTTACCAGATGGGCCGCAGCTTCCGTAACGAAGAAGCCGGTATCCATCACAACCCTGAATTCACCATGCTGGAATGGTATCGTCCGCGTTATGACATGTACCGCCTGATGAATGAAGTGGATGATCTGCTGCAACAGGTCCTCGATTGCGATACGGCAGAAACCCTGTCCTATCAGCAGGCATTTACGCGCCATCTGGGCGTGGATCCGTTGTCTGCGGATAAAACCGAACTGCGTGAAGTTGCCGCGAAGCTGGATTTATCAAACATCGCGGATACCGAAGAAGACCGCGATACCTTATTGCAGTTGCTGTTTACGATGGGTGTTGAACCGCATATTGGCCGCGACAAGCCGACTTTCGTGTATCACTTCCCGGCGACGCAGGCATCTCTGGCGGAAATCAGCACCGAAGATCACCGTGTTGCTGAGCGTTTTGAGGTGTATTACAAAGGCATCGAACTGGCGAACGGTTTCCGCGAACTGACCGATGGTCGCGAACAGCGTCAGCGTTTCGAGCAGGATAACCGTAAACGCGCCGCGCGCGGTTTGCCTCAGCATCCTATCGATAACAATCTGCTGGATGCTCTGGAACACGGAATGCCGGAATGTTCCGGTGTGGCGCTGGGCGTTGATCGTCTGATTATGATTGCGCTGGGCGCGAGCAGCCTGAGCGAAGTGCTGGCCTTCCCGGTCACACGCGCCTGAGTCGGTTTTCCCCAATCCTGGCCCTCGGGTCAGGATTCTCTTTCTTTCCCGTCATGCCTTCTTTCCCTGCCCTGTGATTGTGCAATAACATTAAAATTGCTCCTGTTGTGAAACAAAAGTACCTAAAGCACGTAACACTGATTTTAAAGTTTCAGAGATGACACCCCGGCGCGAACCCGCAATCCTGCTGGCTCCTCAACGATTTAACGCAAATTTTCTCTCCGCTGGCCTGATTTATGCATTACAGGATAACTACTCAATCAGCTCTGGGATCCCGTTATGTCTGAATCTGGCGACAAAGAACTTCTTTATGGTCTGGAGGCGCGCATTGCACCGGCACCGGCATTTTTCACGGCCATCCAGCATGTCCTCGCGAGCGTGGTGGGGATTATTACTCCGCCGCTGATTATCGGTTCGGTGCTCGGGCTGAATGCGTATCTCCCTTATCTCATCAGTATGTCGCTGCTGGCTTCCGGCATCGGGACGTTCATTCAGGCGCGCCGGTTTATGTCGGTGGGCGCGGGGATGATTTGCCTTCAAGGCACCAGTTTTGCATTTCTGGGTGTGATTCTGTCCGGAGGAATGCTGGTGAAAAGCCGCGGGGGATCGCCTGAAGACATCATGGCGATGATTTTTGGTGTGAACTTTGTCGCGGCGTTTATTCCGCTTCTGGTCAGCCGGTTTATCGGGCAGATGCGCCGCGTGTTTACTCCGCTGGTCAGCGGCACGGTGATTGCCCTGATTGGCATCAGCCTGATTAAAGTCAGTATTACAGACTGGGCAGGCGGGCACGGTGCGGCGAATTTCGGTGCGCCGGTCAATCTGGCGCTGGGCGCGCTGACGCTGCTGGTGATCGTCGCATGTAACCGCATTAATGTCCGCTGGCTGCGCCTTTCATCGATAGTATTAGGGATTATTGTCGGGTGTATCGCGGCTGCCCTGACCGGACATTTGCCGCTTAAACCGTTGCAGGGCGACTGGTTTGCGCTGCCGCAGTTGTTCCGTTTTGGCTTCAAGTTTGACTGGATCATCTTCGTGCCAATCGCGCTGGTGTCGTTTATCAGTATTCTGGAAGCGGTCGGCGATTTGACGGCGAACTGCATGTTGTCGCAGCAGCCCATTGAAGGGGAAAGTTTCCGCAAGCGCCTGAAGGGCGGGATCCTGGCCGATGGCGTCAGCTGCATTATCGCTGCGGCGTTTTCCTCCTTCCCGAATACCACTTTTGCGCAGAACAACGGCGTGATCCAGATGACCGGCGTCGCCAGCCGTTATGTCGGGATGTACATCGGGGGCGTTCTGGTGTTGCTCGGGCTGTTCCCGTTTATCGGCGAAGTCTTGCAGCAAATCCCTGCGCCGGTGCTGGGTGGCGCGACGCTGGTGATGTTTGGCAGCGTGGTCGCCGCAGGCATTCGCATCATGACGCAGTCGCCGGTTGGCCGCCGCGAAATGTTAATTATCGCGATTTCCTTTGGCATCGGTCTGGGCATTGAAGCGGTGCCCGATGTTCTTGCGCAGTTCCCGCCGATTGTGGGGAATATCTTCGGCCACGCAGTCACCAGCGGCGGCGTGATCGCCATCCTGCTGAATCTGCTGATGCCGGCAGAGCGCGCTATCGCCGTGGCAGAAGAGGTGAAAGTTCACTAACGTTCTCCGCGCGCGCGCCCCTGGATCAGCAGACAGGGCATAACTGAGCTGACTCACTTTTGAATTCATGAAGAGGAAGTCAGTTATGTCTTTGCAACGCACCTGGATTAAAAATCCGCTGGCGGTATTTACCGCCAATGAACTCGATGCCCGCGGCGGTATCGTCGTCGAAGGCTCCACGATCGCCGAAGTTCTGGCATCCGGCCAGTTACCCTCACAGCCGGTTGATCAGATTGCCGATGCCACCGGCTGCATACTTATGCCCGGCCTCATCAACACCCATCATCATTTCTATCAGACGCTGACCCGGGCCTGGGCGCCTGTGGTTAATGTGCCGCTGTTCCCGTGGCTGAAAAAACTGTATCCGGTCTGGGCGCGTTTGCAGCCTGAAGCGCTGGGGCTCGCCAGCCGAGTGGCGATGGCCGAACTGTTGCTTTCCGGCTGTACCACCACGACTGACCACCATTATCTGTTCCCGCAGGGAATGGAAGAGGCGATTGATGTGCAGGTTGAGGTCGTCCGCGAACTGGGGATGCGTGCTCTGCTGACGCGCGGTTCGATGAGCCTCGGAGAAGAGCAGGGAGGTTTACCGCCAGAGCAGACGGTGCAATCGGGAGATACGATTTTGCGCGACAGCCAGCGGCTGATCGACCGTTATCACCAGCGCGGTGACGGGGCGTGGATGCAGATTGCGCTGGCGCCGTGCTCGCCGTTTTCCGTGACTACGGACATCATGCGCGAAAGCGCCGCTATGGCGCAGCGTGAAGACGTCCGGCTGCACACTCATCTGGCGGAAACGCTGGATGAAGAAGCGTTCTGCCTGAAAATGTTCGGGCTGCGCACGGTGGATTATCTCGAAAGCGTCGGCTGGCTGAATGACCGGACGTGGCTGGCACACGGCATTCATTTCAATGCGGACGAAATTCAGCGGCTTGGCGCTGCCGGAACCGGGATCTGCCATTGTCCGGTGTCGAATATGCGCCTGGCGTCCGGCATGTGTCCGACGCGCGACCTTGAAGCGGCAGGCGTTCCCATCGGTTTGGGCGTGGACGGTTCTGCGTCCAACGATGCGTCGAATCTGATGTACGAAGCGCGTCAGGCGCTTTACCTGCAACGTCTGAAATATGGCGCGGAATACGTCACGCCGGAAAGAGTTTTAGGCTGGGCAACGCGCGGTTCGGCGAAGCTTATCGGGCGTAATGATATCGGGCAAATCGCGGTCGGGAAGCAGGCGGATCTGGCGCTTTTCCGGCTGGATGAATTACGTTTCAGCGGCAGCCATGACCCGGTTGCCGCGCTGCTGTTGTGCGGAGCAGAACGGGCTGACCGCGTGATGGTTGGCGGAAAATGGCGGGTGATTGACGGACAGATTGTCGGGATGGATATCAAATCGCTGATTTCTCGGCACCGTAAAGCAGCGGCGGCGCTGATTGCAGATCTGTAAAACAATGGATTCAGGGGCAGAGAAAATCTGCCCCTGGTTTTCTATTAAATATCGTTATTTCAAAACCGGTATTACAAATCGCCCGGAGAACGTGAACTGTTACCGCTGCGACCACTGCCGCTGCTGCTGGTAAACGTCGCATTATTGCCATTCTGCGCACGGTGCAGCGTTTCCATACGGACCTGGAACGGAGGGAACGGCAGCGTGATGCCGTGCTCGCGGAACCCGGCCAGAATCAGCTGATGGATTTCGTGGCGAAGCGGCATACGGTGCGCCATTTCGGCGGCATGCATACGCAGCTCGAAGATCTGAATCCCTTGTTGTAAATCCACGAGGTATGCTTCCGGCGCAGGCATATCCAGCACCAGCGAACAGCGGTGCGCGGCGTTAAGCAGGATTTGTGTCACTTCTTCACTGTTGGCTTCCGATGGCGCCGGAACGGTCAGTACAACACGCGTGACGGAATCTGAAAGCGACCAGTTGATGAACTGCTCGGTGATAAAGGCCTTGTTCGGCACGATAATTTCTTTGCGGTCCCAGTCGGCAATCGTCGTGGCGCGCGTATTGATTTTCGTAATGCTGCCGGTCAGGTTGCGGATGGTGACGGTATCGCCGATTCGGATCGGTTTTTCGAACAGAATAATCAGGCCGGAAATGAAGTTAGCGAAAATTTCCTGCAAACCAAAGCCCAGCCCGACACCCAGCGCGGCGACCAGCCATTGCAGTTTTGCCCATTCGATTCCGATAAGCGAAAAGCCCACCAGCCCGCCAATCAGCAGCAAAACGTACTTGGTGATAGTCAGCACGGCGTAACCGGTGCCCGGCGTCAGCTCCAGATGTTGCAGCAGCGCCAGTTCCAGCAGGGCGGGTAAATTACGCACCAGCTGCGTGGTAATAATCAGCACCAGAATGGCGATCAACACGGATCCGAGGGTGATCGGCTGCATGCTTTCCACGCCCTGAACGGTCGAGGAAACCTGCCATAGATGAATATTTTCCAGGAAAGAAAACGCGGAATGAATTTCTGACCACAGGAAAATCACCGAGATCAGCGCGATCAGCGTCAGCAGGGATCGCACCAGCCGCAATGACTGCGCGGAGATCGCATCCAGATCGACCACCGGTTCTTCGATTTCCACCGTGCCTTCGTTACTGCTGCTGGCGTGATGTCCGTCTTCTTCACCGCGGGCGCGCTGGTTCAGCATTTCCGCACGCCGCTGTTTTGCACGCTCAAAAGCGATACGGCGGCGCTGAATGAGCATCCAGCGGCGGATAATGTGATAAATCACCAGCAGAACAAACCAGATGGCAACCGAGGTTTCCAGACGCGCCAGCAAAGCCTGTGATGTGGCGAGGAAGCCCATCAGCGAGGCCAGCGCGGCCACAACCGGCGCGCCCAGCAACATCCACCACAGCGTGTTATTGAGGACGTTCTCGCTGTTGCCGTGTTTATCGTGGTACAGCGGAATGCCCGCGCGTTTCAGGCTGTGCGTCACCAGCGCAACCACCAGACAGAGAATAACGAAACACAGGCGACCCAGCGTATTGGAGAACTCGCGGTCATTGAGATTATCGAAGGTAATCAGCGCCATAATCAGCGGCACCAGTACCCAAATTGACAGGGCGTAATAGCGTAAAGCCCGCGAAACGGCGCGCTGAGGCCAGCCAAAGTGCGCGACAAACAGCCCCTGAGGATGGGCAAGCGCGGCGCTGACCATAAACGCCCAGAGGATCGGCAGCGTTGCTGTCACGCCATCGCCAATGGCGACCGCAATCGGATAAGGCCACGCACTTTGCAGCCCGAAGCCCAGCGCCGCCCAAAGTACGGGCAACGGCATGGCGACCAGAATTGACCAGAACACCGTGCGCATCGTCAGCGAGAAATGGTCCTGGGTGACTTTGCCGACCTTGCTGCTGGCACGCGCCAGAAACGCGTAATAGTGTTTGCGGGAGCTGATGCTGACAATCACCAGGATCAGCGCGCCAAACAGCGGCAGCAGCGTTTCTTTGCTGGTGATCATCATCATCGATGCACCGCCGAGCTGGCTCAGTGAATCGAGCGACACCAGACGTTTCAGGTCATGTGCGACCTGCACCGGATAAGAAAAACCAATCGGGCTGACGTCGGCGACCCAGAACAGATAACGGTGCGCAGCGTCATGCACGTCATTCAGCGCTTCCACCAGCTGGCTGTTGGCGACTTTCAGTTTGGTCAGTTCAAGAATTTGCGTATCGCAACCCGAGAGCAGCGAATTGAGCAAATCACGCTGCGTCCGCAGCTGAGCATCAAGGATTTTTTGCTGCGCCGCCGTCAGCGGTTTGCCGTCGTCCTGACGTCCCTGACGGTAAATTGCCTGCTTATCCAGTAAATCTTCATAGTGCAGACGCTGGACGCGCAGCTGCGCCATATCGCGGTCAAGCTGTTGCGGTTTAGGCATGTCCGGCAGGCGTGAAACCTGCGCCCTGAGCGTTTCGCCCAGCAGATTCGACGCGCCCAGCCACTGCGCCTGTTCGCGGATAGTGTTAATTGCCTGACGAACCTGTTGTGTCTGCGCGGCAGCCTGACGCTGCTGCGAGGAAATCAGATCCATGCGCTGCGCCTGCTGGTTCAGCGCCAGCGACAGCTCGCGGTTCGACTGCAACTGCTGGCTGATGGAATGTGGAAGCTCACCGCTTTGTTCGGCTAACAGCTCGGTTTTTTCCAGCGCCTGTTCCGCTTCGCGCTGGCGCTGGTTGTTGAGCATGTTGCGCAATGCCTGCAACTGCTGGTCGAGAAAATCGGCGCGTTTTTTGTAGAGATCAGCGCGGAGTCGTGACAGTTCCTGCCGGTTATTGGCAGAAAGCTGCGCCAGTTCCAGTTCATCAACCTTGGCTTTGCGCGCCGCCGATTCTGCCTGAAGCGCGCTGAGCTGAGCCTGCGCCAGCGGTGAAGATGCCGCCGCCGCCGCCTGCATGCGCTGCTCAATATCGCTGAGCGCATTCCGGGCTTCGGTTTGTTGTTGGGGGATCTGGCTGACCGAATCGCTGATATCGCGGAAGCGGTCCTGCTCCTGGCGCAACTGGCGGGTTTCTTCCAACTGCTGACTGCTGACCTGCAAAATCTGCTGCTCTAGCTGCGCGGCAGGGATGCTGTCATCAACGGCAGGCGGCTTTTCGGGCTGATTTTGCAACTCGAGGCGCAGCGCCTGTGTCAGTTTTGGAAAATCATCGATGACCGTCTGGTATTGCGTGGTGCGCCCGGCCGAAACATTCATCTCATTCAGCCAGTTGAGCGCACTTTGCAGCGCCTCAACCACCTGCGTCTGATTGGCCATTTCTTTATTGGCTTCCGCCTGTTTCAGCTCTTGTTTGAGCTGATCTTCGGTCGAGGTTGCTGTCGCCGCCAGAGGCAGAGCCAGCAATAAACTCATCAGCAGGGCGGGGATCAGGCGCACTTGGTCAATTCCTTTTCAGTGGTTTAACGCGTACTCAGTAGTCTTTAGGCGCTTGTGGTTCAGCTGTGGCCACACCAGCCGGCGTTTCTGCGATGACAGGTGCTTCCGGAGTGACAATTGCTTCTGGTACCGCAGGTTCCGCCGTTGCAGCTGCCGGTGTACGCAGCGCTTCAGCAAATGGTTCACCCATGCGGGTAACAGTGCCGTTGCTCAGTTGTGGCATAAAGCGGATCTGGTTTGCAGCAAACAAGTTGATCACGGTTGAGCCCAGTTTGAAACGTCCCATTTCCTGGCCTTTTTCCAGCGCAATCGCGCCTTCTTCGTCAGCGGCCGGGTATGTCCAGCGTTTAATGATGCCTTCGCGCGGCGGCGTAACGCAGCCTGCCCAGACGGTTTCAATGCTGCCAACGATGGTCGCGCCGACCAGAATCTGCACCATCGGGCCAAATTCAGTATCAAATACGCAGATGACGCGTTCGTTACGAGCGAACAGATTCGGGACGTTGGCCGCCGTCAGCGGGTTCACGGAGAACAGATCGCCGGGCACGTAAATCATTTCGCGCAGCACGCCGCCGCACGGCATATGTACGCGGTGGTAGTCGCGCGGCGCCAGATAAATCGTGGCGAACTGGCCTTCTTTGAATTTTTCAGCCAGCAGATAATTTCCGGCCAGCAATGCTTCGAGGCTGTAGAAATGGCCTTTTGCCTGGAACAGTTTGCCATCGGTAATCGCGCCTAACTGGCTGACTGCGCCATCGGCGGGCAGGCAAAGCATGTCCAGGCCGCTGATCACCGGACGCGCGCCATCACGCAGCGGACGGACAAAGAATTCATTGAAGGTGGCGTACGATTTGAGATCCGGGTTCTGCGCTTCTTTCATGTCCACGCTGTAGAAACGGGCGAAAGCTTTGATGACCCAATGCGTCAGCGTGGCTGCGCGTTTATCTGCGCCCCAGCCTGCCAGACGGGTTAATCCTTGTTTAGGAAGTAAATATTGGAGTTTGATTTTGATACTGTCCAGCACGGGAAAACCTCTTGGATGGTATGAATGACCGGTTTGAACCGGCCATTTTGCAGGAGGCCGTCTTTTGACGGCCCCACAGTGTTTTAAGGTGGGGGATTGTAACGGGGTGAAATCATCGGTTCAACTTCCGTTAACTTCACCCGTTTGCCCTTAACCTTTTAGCTCAATGGCTTAACATTAAAGCGCGTCGAAGTTTTTACGCGTTTTTACGTCTTCCATACTTTCCAGAATGCGGTGGTAGTTGTCGAAACGCTCTTCGGCGATTTCGCCGCGATCGACCGCATCACGGATTGCACAGCCCGGATCGCTGCCGTGTTTGCAGTCGCGGAATTTGCAATAACCGAGGAAAGGGCGGAATTCGACAAAGCCTTGTGTGATTTGCTCTGGCGCGAGATGCCACAGACCAAACTCACGCACCCCAGGGGAATCGATAACATCGCCGCCGCGCTGGAAGTGGTAAAGGCGGGCTGCGGTCGTCGTGTGCTGGCCCAGACCGGAGTTGTCGGAGACTTCATTCACCACGATCTGTTTTTCTTCCGGCGGAAGCAGGGCATTCAGCAGGCTGGATTTCCCCACGCCTGACTGACCGGCAAAGATACTGATGCGATCCGTCAGCGCTGTTTCAAACGCCGGCATGCCTTCGCCGGTCTGGCTTGAAACTTCAAGCACGCGGTAATTAATCTTGCGGTAGATGTCCATCATGCCTTCGACGAATTTACGGCCTTCGTCGTCGAGCAGGTCAATTTTATTGAGCACAATCAGGGGCTCAACTTCTACGGTTTCGCAGGCCACCAGATAGCGGTCGATAATGTTCAGGGACAGCTCTGGCAGAATGGCGGAAACAATGACGATCTGGTCGATGTTGGCGGCGATAGGTTTCACGCCGTCGTAGAAATCAGGACGCGTCAGGACGGACGTGCGCTCATGTACCGCCTCAACGATACCTTTAACGCTGTCGTTTTCGCCTTTGCGCCAGACGACGCGGTCACCGGTGACCAGTGATCGGATGGTACGGCGGATGTTGCAACGGTGCTGGCTGCCGTCGGCCGCTTCAACGTCCGCATGCATTCCGAAACGGCTGATGACGATGCCGTCCTGCGGTTCGCCGTGCAGAGAATCGTCCAGCTCTTTCCGTTTGTCGGTCTGTGTCAGACGACGCTGGTGGTTAGTCTGAACGCGACGTTGTTGCCCTTTAGACAGTTTTGACTTAGTCACTGCGCCTCACTTGACTGGCTTTAATCGCTCGGTGCGACCAAAACGTCTATGATACCAGCTATATCTCTTTCATTGTAATAGGACACATTATGGCTGCAAATGACTCGAATTTGATTTGGATCGACCTGGAGATGACCGGTCTGGATCCTGAGCGCGACCGCATTATTGAGATTGCGACGCTGGTCACCGACGCGCATCTGAACATTCTGGCTGAAGGCCCGGTGATGGCGGTTCATCAGTCTGACGCGCAGCTGGCGCTGATGGACGACTGGAATGTCCGTACGCACACCGGCAGTGGTCTGGTTGATCGCGTGAAAGCCAGTCCGTTTGACGATAATGCCGCACAGCAAAAGACGATCGAATTTCTGCGCGAGTGGGTGCCGGAAGGCAAATCGCCAATTTGTGGCAACAGCGTCGGGCAGGATCGTCGTTTCCTGTTTAAGTACATGCCGGAGCTTGAGGCGTACTTCCACTACCGTTATCTGGATGTCAGCACCCTGAAAGAACTGGCGCGTCGCTGGAAACCGGAAGTGCTGAGCGGCTTTAAGAAGCAAAACACGCATCAGGCTCTGGACGACATTCGTGAATCCGTGGCTGAGCTGGCGTATTACCGCGAGCATTTTATTAATCTCTAATCTCCGTCATCCTTCAAGTTGCAGATGCGTTAGCTGCACTCTCTCACCCGAATCACTGATCGATGTCAGCTCATCAGGATTCGGGAATTTGCCGCCTTCCTGCACCTCGAATGATTCAGGCGATTTATTTTAAAAATCTTTATAAAAGCGCACGGAGCATGAAATCACCGTGTTTCGCTGCTTAAATCGCCGGTTTGCTGTTTTAATCGGCACTTGAACAAAAAAAACGTTTTTTTGCTTTCAGGGGCTTGCGGCTAAAAGGATTTCTCGTATAATGCGCACCCCGTACCGATGAAGAATTTCGTTGAGTGCGCAGAGCGGGAATAGCTCAGTTGGTAGAGCACGACCTTGCCAAGGTCGGGGTCGCGAGTTCGAGTCTCGTTTCCCGCTCCAAATTTTTAAGTGTTTGTTTTAAGTGTTTTAGATTTATCATGTAGATGTAAAACATGCAGTGCCATGCGACGCGGGAATAGCTCAGTTGGTAGAGCACGACCTTGCCAAGGTCGGGGTCGCGAGTTCGAGTCTCGTTTCCCGCTCCAAAATTTCAAAAGCTGTAAATTTACAGCGGATGCAATCAGCATCTCAATGCGGGAATAGCTCAGTTGGTAGAGCACGACCTTGCCAAGGTCGGGGTCGCGAGTTCGAGTCTCGTTTCCCGCTCCAATTTTCTTCTTCAGTTTACTTTCATTTCTCAGCAGCGTTTTCATGCATATATCGTGCGTGATTCAGACGATCATTACACGGTTTGTAGTAATTTTTTAAACAGACTTATCCACAGGTTTAGCTGTTTTTTTACACTGTCCGTTTTTTGCACTGCACATATTGCCAATTCATAATTGTTTGATTTTATTGAAAATAAATTTATAACAAAACGTTATGACGATCACTTGCTCTTTTTTTTGCAATTGATTGGCAAAGCATTTTTATTTTTATGCACAGAAAATATAGCTTTTCTAGTAATGTGATTTGGGATTTGTTATGCATCCCTCGGCAAACCTTTTTCAACAGCGCGGATCAGCCGTTTCTGCTGCGAAGTTTGCACTTCAATACGATGTTCATTTCTTCTTTCGGTTTGTTGCCGGATTGCCCATTCAATATGTTCATCCAGCAGCGGATTTTCGCCTGCGCGTGAATTCAGCGCATTCAGCACTTCTTCCGACCAGGGCGCATTGCCCAGCGCCACCGAAATATTACGCAGCCAGCGCAAATGACCGATGCGGCGGATTGGCGAGCCTTCGGTGATGCGCAGAAACTTTTCTTCCGTCCAGCCAAACAGCGCGATCAGCTCCGGCGAATGCAATGCGGCGCGCGGGCTGAAATCCTCTTCATCCGTCAGTTGTGAATAACGGTTCCACGGACAAATCAGCTGGCAATCGTCACAGCCATAGATGCGGTTACCCATCATGGGCCGGAATTCTTCCGGTATCGCGCCTTCCAGCTCAATCGTCAGGTAAGAAATGCAGCGACGTGCATCGACGGTGTAAGGCGCGACAATGGCACCGGTCGGGCAGGTGGTGATGCAGGCCACGCATTTGCCGCACTTTTCTTCCTGTGGCTGATCAACCGGCAACGGCAGATCAATCAGCAGTTCGCCGAGAAAGAACCAGGAGCCGGATCCCCGGTTAAGGATGAGTGAGTGTTTACCAACCCAGCCAAGGCCTGCTTTAGCTGCAAGGGGACGTTCCATAACGGGCGCTGAGTCGACAAATGGCCGGAACGTGACGGTGTGATCGGGCTGCTGTTCGGTGCAATACGCCTGAATCATATCGCCGAGCTTTTTCAGCCGCTGGCGCAACACTTTGTGATAGTCGCGCCCAAGCGCATACCGGCTGACATAGCCGAGCTGCGGATTATTCAGGGTTTTGGCGAAAGCGGCTTTGGCGGGCAAATAGTTCATGCGCACGCTGATCACCCGCAATGTGCCGGGCAAAAGCTCATGAGGGCGTGCGCGTAACATGCCGTGGCGCGCCATCCATTCCATCTCGCCATGATATTGTTTATCAAGCCAGTCCTGGAGTTTGGGCTCTTCTGCGGATAAGTCTGTATCGCAGATGCCGACCTGCTGGAAGCCTAGCGATTGGCCCCATTGCTTGATATGTTGAGCCAGTTGAACGAGATCGAGAGGGAGTGTCATGACGAACCAACGTGAAAAACGAAACGAGGCGAGTTTACCACATTCCGTGTTTTCTGCTGACTGGCTGCGAAAAGCGGAGCGCCAGGCGGCGCAGGAAACAGGGATTTCTCTGTTTACCCTGATGCAGCGTGCGGCCAAAGCCGCTTTTTTGCTGGCTCAGCACAAGTTTCCTGACGCGCGTCACTGGCTGATATTTTGCGGGCATGGCAATAATGGCGGCGATGGTTATGAAGTTGCCCGTCTGGCTAAGCTGGCCGGAATTCGGGTGACGCTACTGGCGGTCGACAGCCACAAGCCGCTGCCTGATGAAGCAGAATCAGCGCGCCTGGGCTGGGAGAAAGCGGGCGGAGAAATTGGCGCTGCTGAAACGCAATGGCCGCAGGATATTGATCTCATTATCGATGGTTTGCTGGGCACCGGCCTGACGTCTGCACCGCGCGCGCCTTACGACGGGCTCATCGAAAACATTAACGCGACGCCGGTTCCGGTTCTTTCTTTAGATATCCCTTCGGGTCTGGATGCCCAAACCGGGCAGGTTCCCGGTCAGGCGGTTCACGCCACGCACACGCTCAGCTTTATTGCCCTGAAACCCGGCTTACTGACTGGCCAGGCGCGAGATTACGTCGGGAAATTGCATTGCGATCCGCTCGGGCTGCAAAGCTGGCTGGGCGGACATCTTCCGCACCTGCAACGGCTGGACACAACGCAGCTGGCGCAATGGTTGCCTCCGCGTCGCCCCTGTTCGCACAAAGGCGATCATGGACGTTTGCTGGTGGTTGGCGGCGACACGGGATTTGCCGGCGCTATCCGCATGGCGTCTGAAGCCGCGCTGCGAAGCGGTGCAGGTCTGGTGCGAGTACTTACTCACATTGAAAACGCCGGGCCATTGCTGACGGCAAGACCTGAACTGATGGTGCAGGAACTCACGGCGAAATCACTGGAAGAAGGCCTGAAATGGGCAGACGTTCTGGTCATCGGTCCGGGGCTCGGACAACGCGACTGGGGCAGGCAGGCGGTAGAACAAGCTGAAAAATCGGATAAACCGGCCTTATGGGACGCCGATGCGCTTAACCTGCTGGCAATCAATCCCGGGAAACGGCAAAATCGCGTACTGACACCGCATCCCGGCGAAGCAGCTCGTTTACTCGGGTGCAGTGTGGAGGAGATTGAGAGTGATCGCTTACTTTCAGCCAGAAAACTCACTGAACGCTACGGCGGTGTGATCGTCCTGAAAGGTGCAGGCACGCTGATTGCCAGTGAACGCGGCGAGCTCGCCGTTGCCGACGTCGGTAATGCCGGAATGGCATCGGGCGGCATGGGCGACGTACTTTCTGGTATTATCGGCGGATTACTGGCTCAAAAACTCGAAGTATATGATGCGGCCTGCGCGGGCACAGTGGTTCATGGCGCGGCTGCGGACGAAATCGCCCACCGGCAGGGAACGCGCGGTATGCTGGCGACTGATCTTTTAGCGGTGATTCCCCCGTTAGTTAATCCAGACCTGAAGAAACAGATATCTGAATGAATCAACTTAATATCTCTTTACCCGACGAAGCAGCGACGCTGCAATTAGGTGCTTCTCTGGCGAAAGCCTGCGAAGGCTCTGCGGTTATCCATCTTTATGGTGATCTGGGCGCCGGTAAAACGACCTTTAGCCGGGGTTTTCTTCAGGCATTAGGGCATCAGGGCAACGTGAAAAGCCCGACCTACACGCTGGTTGAGCCTTATCAGCTGGACAATATTGCTGTTTATCATTTTGATTTATATCGCCTTGCGGATCCGGAAGAACTGGAATTTATGGGGATCCGCGATTATTTCGCGCAGGATTCCATTTGTCTGGTGGAATGGCCGCAGAAAGGCGCAGGTGTTTTACCCGAGCCGGATATTGAACTGACGCTGGATTACTCGTCGCAAGAGCAGCCTCTGGCGCGCACGGCGAAACTGGTCGCAGTGTCGGAAGCCGGTGTTACGTTATTGCATCGTGTTCAACAGCAAGGATGACCGCGCGATGAACTCACGCTTCACCTCTCTTTTCCATTCGGCGGCGATGCTTTTGTCGGCGCTGATGCTTTTTGTTGTTTTGATTCCGTCCGCAGCGTTAGCGGCCGGTATGAAGAACATCAACGTTTCCAATGGCGCAACGCAGTCGACGGTGACGATTACCTTTGACGGCTCGCCGGATTATTCTTTTTTTCCGCTGCATAACCCCGAACGCGTTGTCATGGATATCCGTCAGGATGGCGTGATGAAAGGGTTGCCGCTGACCTTTAACGGCCAGAATCTGGTGACCCGCGTGCGCGCGAGTACGCCGCCGAATGCGCAAAGCCAGCGTCTGGTTTTTGAACTGAATCAGAAAGTCAGAACCAACGCGACGAAACAAAAAGACGGCAGCCTGTACACCGTTGTGCTGACCATGAATGCATCGGCCGCGCCGCGCCGCAATGCGCCGGTTTCCACGGTCACCAATACGCCGTCGCCGAATGCCACCGCCACGCCAGCCGCCTCTCAAAAATCGAATCCGTTTACCAATGATCAGACGAAAGTTGTCGCTACCACCGTCGCGCCGGACAACTCACGTTCTTCCACTGTTTCTACCAGCGACAGTAAAATCATTGTCGCGATCGACGCCGGTCACGGCGGGCAGGATCCGGGCGCTATTGGCGGCGGCGGTCTGAAAGAAAAAAATGTCACTATCGCCATTGCCCGTAAGCTTCAGACATTGCTCAATGCCGACCCGATGTTCAAACCCGTGCTGACCCGCGACGGTGACTATTTCATTTCCGTCATGGGACGTTCTGATGTGGCGCGCAAGAAAAACGCCAACGTTCTGGTCTCCATTCACGCCGATGCGGCGCCAAGCCGTAGTGCGCGCGGGGCGTCGGTGTGGGTTCTGTCCAACCGTCGCGCGAACAGCGAAATGGGTAACTGGCTGGAGCAACATGAGAAACAATCAGAATTGCTCGGCGGTGCAGGCGATGTGCTGGCGAATACCGCGTCTGACCCTTACCTGAGCCAGGCGGTTCTGGATTTACAGTTCGGCCATTCCCAGCGCGTGGGTTATGACGTGGCGACCCGTGTTTTACGGGAACTTCGCTCGGTCGGCTCGCTGCACAAAGCCAAACCGGAACACGCCAGTTTAGGCGTACTCCGTTCTCCGGATATCCCGTCTCTGCTGGTAGAAACCGGCTTTATCAGTAACTCAACCGAGGAGCGGCTGCTGGGCAGCAGCGCGTACCAGGATAAAATTGCACGAGCCATTCACATTGGCCTGCGTAATTATTTCCAGTCGCATCCGATACAAAACGGCCCAAAGGTCGAAAACCGTCCGCTGCTGGCATCAGCATCGGCGGCAAGTGATAGCGCAGCGGGAAGCGATACATCAGCCAGTTCTTCCGTCAGTCAGCCCGGCCCGATTGAAGCCACTGCGGCTTCCGGCGGGGCAACGCAAATCCATAAGGTCACCCGTGGTGAGACGCTGACCGGCATTGCCAGTAGCTACGGAACGACCAACGCGGCGCTGCGTGACCTGAATAAATTGAAAAAAGATGGCGTCTGGGTCGGCCAGAGATTGAAAGTACCGGCTGGCACCCGCACTTCTACAGCATCATCTTCATCGCACGCTTCTGCCACGACGGCCAAAGCAACGAAGAAACCGGCGAAACATACGGTGAAACGCGGTGACACGCTTTCCGCGATAGCGAGCAAATACGGTGTCAGCATGAATGACATCAAAACGGCGAATCACATGAAGTCTGGCGAGGTGCAGCTCGGCCAAACCTTAACGATTCCACAGTCATAACGGCGGTTTATAGACGCCAGCCACAGGAGCCGATATGCCGATCAAGGTATTGCCGCCGCAGCTTGCTAATCAGATAGCGGCCGGTGAAGTTGTCGAAAGACCGGCTTCCGTGGTGAAAGAACTGGTGGAAAACAGTCTGGATGCCGGTGCGACGCGCATCGATATTGATATCGATCGTGGCGGCGCCAAGCTCATCCGTATTCGTGATAACGGCTGCGGGATTGGTAAAGACGATCTGGCTCTTGCGCTGGCACGACACGCCACCAGTAAAATTACCTGCCTCGATGATCTGGAGGCCATTCTCAGCCTCGGTTTTCGTGGCGAAGCGCTGGCCAGTATCAGCTCGGTATCGCGCCTGATCCTGACTTCACGCACCGCAGAACAACAGGAAGCCTGGCAGGCGTACGCCGAAGGCCGCGACATGGCAGTAACCGTCAAACCGGCCGCGCATCCGCAGGGTTCTACCGTTGAAGTGCTGGATCTGTTTTACAACACGCCAGCCCGGCGCAAATTTATGCGCACCGAAAAGACCGAATTTACCCATATTGATGAAGTCGTCCGTCGCATTGCGCTGGCGCGCTTTGACGTTTCCGTCAATCTCAGCCATAACGGCAAACTGATCCGGCAGTACCGCGCCGTGAAAGATCCGTCGCAGTCTTCCCGCCGTCTGGCCAGTATTTGCAGCCCGACGTTCGTTGAACATGCGCTGGAAGTTGAATGGAGCCATGGCGATCTGGCGATCCGCGGCTGGGTAGCTGACCCCGCGGGTTCGCGCAGCCTGACTGACATGCAATATTGCTACGTGAATAACCGCATGATGAAAGATCGTCTGATTAATCATGCGATCCGCCAGGCGTATCAGGATCAGTTAAAAGACGACCAGCAGCCTGCGTATGTGTTGTATCTGGATGTCGATCCGCATCAGGTGGATGTCAACGTGCATCCGGCGAAACACGAAGTGCGTTTCCATCAGTCGCGGCTGGTTCATGATTTCATCTATCAGGCCGTGATGTCTGTTTTGCAACAGGCAGGCAATCCGGTGCTTGAAGAAGCGGAGTTGCAGGGAGAAACGCCGCGCTGGCAGCCGGAAAACCGGCAGGCGGCAGGGGGAAATCATTTCTCACAGCCCGCAGATAAAAAACCGGCTCAGCCCGTGCGGGAAAATGTGTTTCCTGAAACTGCCCGAAGCAGCGCGCCGCGCGAACCAGTATTCCGGAGTTCTGAACCGGCATACAACCGCAGTGAAGCAAAGCCCTATCAGCAGCTTTTGCAGCCCGCAGCCGGGGATTTCTCTTTACAGGAACCGGCTCCGGCTGTGGCACAGGCCGCTAAGCCTGCACCATCCACCGCCCGTACACTGGCTGAACCGGCGCTTGAAGCGCACAGCCAGAGTTTCGGGCGCGTACTGACGGTCTGTTCGGCGGAATATGCGTTGCTGGAACGCGGAAAGCAGTTGGTGCTTTTATCGCTGCCGGTGGCCGATCGCTGGCTGAAGTGGGCACAGCTGACACCGCCGGAAGAAGGGCTTCGTCCGCAGCCTTTGCTGATCCCGCTGAAGCTGACGGTGAGTAAAGAAGAAATCGCCGTGCTGGCGCGATTTCAGACGTTATTACAGCATTTTGGTTTAGAAATGCTCAGCGAGTCACAGCGTGTGACGGTTCGCGCGGTACCTTTACCATTACGCCAACAAAATTTACAAAAGTTGATACCTGATCTGTTAGGTTACCTTGCTGTTCAGCAGGAGGTGACTTCTGATGCGGTAGCTATGTGGTTTGCCCGCCACTGTGGCTGCGAGCACGAGGTCTGGTCGGTTTCACAAGCCATACAATTACTCACGGACGTTGAGCGACTTTGCCCACATTTGGTTAAAGCGCCTCCTTCCGGACTTCTGCAACCTCTTGATTTACAGTCCGCGCTGGCGGCTTTTAAGCATGACTGATTCTGAAAAACACTCCGCTCCCCCGGCGATCTTTATTATGGGGCCGACCGCATCCGGTAAAACTGCACTGGCGATGTCGCTGATGAAACATCTGCCCGTTGAGTTAATCAGTGTGGATTCCGCACTGATCTACCGTGGAATGGACATCGGCACCGCGAAACCGACGGCGGAAGAACTGGCGCAAGCACCACATCGTCTGATTGATATTCTTGACCCGACCCGCGCGTATTCTGCCGCTGACTTTCGTGCGGATGCTTTACGCGAAATGGCAGAAATAACCTCACGCAATAAGATCCCGTTATTGGTGGGTGGGACTATGCTTTATTTCAAGGCATTGCTCGAAGGACTTTCACCGTTGCCGCCCGCCGATCCGGCTGTGCGCGAGCACATTGAAAAACAGGCCGCAGAGCAGGGTTGGGAAGCGCTTCATAGCCAGCTGAGCGAGATTGATCCCGTCGCGGCTATGCGAATTCATCCGAATGATCCGCAGAGACTGTCCAGAGCACTGGAAGTTTTTTATATTTCGGGTAAAACTTTAACGGAACTGACTAAAATTTCGGGTGAAACGTTGCCTTATCACGTTCATCAGTTTGCGATTGCCCCGACCCGCCGTGAAACATTACATGCGCGGATCGAGGAACGTTTTAGTCAGATGTTGTCCAATGGTTTTGAAGACGAAGTCAGAACGCTGATAGCTCGGGGCGATTTGCATACGGATTTGCCTTCCATTCGTTGCGTCGGATACCGCCAGATGTGGTCATATTTGTCCGGTGAATTCGATTACGATGAAATGGTTTATCGTGGTGTTTGCGCGACACGACAGCTGGCCAAGCGTCAGATGACCTGGTTGCGGGGTTGGGAGGGAGTCCAATGGCTTGATTCTGAGAAGCCAGAAGAGGCCTTAAACCGTGTAATTCAGGTTGTTAGTGCATAGGTTGGGTGATTGTGTACAATTGATGAGTACTCAGCGCGCAAATTTTTTATGTGATTTATTTTCGAGCCGATAGGCTCAAAGTTACAAACAACAAACTAATAAGGAAAAGATAGAATGGCTAAGGGGCAATCTTTGCAAGATCCGTTCCTGAACGCATTGCGTCGTGAACGTGTTCCGGTTTCTATTTACTTGGTGAATGGTATTAAGCTGCAAGGCCAGATTGAGTCTTTTGACCAGTTTGTCATTCTGTTAAAAAATACGGTAAGCCAGATGGTGTATAAACACGCTATCTCCACCGTAGTGCCTTCCCGCCCGGTGTCACATCATAGCAATAATCCAGGTACGGGCAGCACCAGCAGCAATTATCACCATGGTAGCACTCCGTCTGCGCAGCAGCCGCAGCAGGAAAACGATGACGCTGAATAAAGCGCAACGTTGGTCAACCACGAAGGGGTTCATAAGTATTCCGATTATGCTTATGCACCCCCGGCTGGCGAATTTTTCCCAAATGAGAGGTCGCAAGCTTGTTTGACCGTTATGAAGCCGGTGAGCAGGCCGTACTGGTTCATATCTATTTCTCGCAAGACAAAGACACGGAAGACCTGAGCGAATTTGAATCGCTGGTATCTTCTGCAGGTGTAGAGGCGTTGCAAGTCGTCACCGGGAGCCGCAAGGCACCGCACCCTAAATACTTTGTCGGTGAAGGAAAGGCCCAAGAAATCGCAGATGCCGTCAAAGCAACGGGCGCTTCTGTCATCCTGTTCGATCACGCTTTGTCCCCCGGCCAGGAACGAAACCTGGAAGCCTTATGCGAATGTCGCGTTGTCGACCGCACCGGTTTGATTTTAGATATTTTTGCCCAGCGGGCACGAACTCACGAAGGTAAGTTACAAGTAGAACTGGCGCAATTACGCCACATTGCTACCCGACTGGTTCGCGGCTGGACACACCTTGAGCGTCAGGGCGGCGGCATTGGTGCACGTGGCCCGGGTGAAACCCAGCTCGAAACGGACCGCCGTTTACTGCGGGACCGGATTACTCTAATTCTCAGCCGTCTTGAAAAAGTGGCTAAGCAGCGTGAACAAGGTCGCCGTTCGCGCGTTCGTGCGGATATTCCGACGGTGTCTTTGGTGGGGTATACCAACGCCGGAAAATCTACACTCTTTAACCGTATCACTCAGGCCGATGTTTACGTGGCCAATCAGTTGTTTGCTACGCTGGATCCTACGCTGCGCCGCATTATGGTGGCAGATGTCGGGGAAACAGTTTTGGCGGACACCGTAGGGTTTATTCGTCACCTGCCCCATGATTTAGTTGCCGCCTTTAAGGCAACGTTGCAGGAAACCCGACAGGCATCTCTGTTATTACATGTGATTGATGCAGCGGACATCCGGGTTCAAGAAAATATTGACGCGGTGAATACGGTGCTGGCAGAGATTGAAGCAGATGAAATTCCTGCGCTGTTAGTGATGAACAAAATAGATATGCTGGATGATTTTGTCCCGCGTATCGATCGCAACGAGGAGAATTTGCCGGTCAGGGTCTGGCTCTCAGCCGTGACAGGTGAAGGTATTCCGTTGCTCTTTCAGGCGTTAACGGAGCGGTTATCTGGCGAAATTGCGCAGCATGAATTGTGCCTGCCGCCGGAAGCTGGCCGCCTTCGTAGCCGTTTTTACCAGCTTCAGGCCATTGAAAAAGAATGGATTGAAGAGGATGGCAGTATCGGTCTGATGGTGCGAATGCCCATTGTTGACTGGCGTCGCCTCTGCAAACAAGAGCAGGAACTGGCCAGCTATGTCCGCAACCAGAGCCTGTCTGATTTGGCCTGAAGAACACCAATCATAGAATAATGGAGCTATAACATGGCGTGGAATCAGCCCGGTAATAACGGACAGGACCGCGACCCCTGGGGCAGCAGCAATAATAGCGGCAACTCTGGTGGAAATTCTGGTGGAAATAATGACAACAAAGGCGGCCGCAATCAGGGGCCACCTGACCTGGACGATATCTTCCGTAAACTCAGCAAAAAGCTGGGTGGATTCGGCGGAAAAGGTTCAGGCAACAACAATAACAACAATGGCGCGCCAACCGGTTCTGGTCACGGAATGAGTGGCACCCGGATTGCGGGCATCGCGGTTGCCGCGGTGGTTGTGATTTGGGCGGCGACGGGCTTCTATACCATTAAAGAAGCGGAGCGTGGCGTGGTCACCCGTTTTGGTAAGTTCAGCCATCTGGTTGAGCCTGGCCTGAACTGGAAACCGACCTTCATCGATCAGGTTCGCGCAGTGAACGTCGAATCGGTACGTGAACTGGCCGCGTCTGGTGTGATGCTGACGTCTGATGAGAACGTGGTACGCGTTGAAATGAACGTGCAGTATCGCGTGACCAATCCTGAAGCTTACCTGTTCAGCGTCGCTAACCCTGACGACAGCCTGAGCCAGGCAACAGACAGCGCATTGCGCGGCGTTATCGGCAAATACACGATGGACAAAATCCTGACTGAAGGCCGTACAACCGTGCGTAGCGACACCCAGCGTGTACTGGAAGAAACCATTCGTCCGTACAAAATGGGTATCACTATTCAGGACGTCAACTTCCAGACCGCGCGTCCGCCGGAAGAAGTGAAAGCTTCCTTCGATAACGCGATTGCCGCCCGTGAAAGAGAGCAACAGTCTATTCGTGAAGCAGAAGCTTACGCGAACCAGATCCAGCCTCTGGCAAACGGTGAAGCACAGCGCTTACTGGAAGACGCGAAAGCGTATAAAGACCGTACCGTTCTGGAAGCGCAGGGTGAAGTGGCCCGGTTCTCCAAACTGTTACCAGAATATAAAGCCGCACCGGAAATTACCCGTGAGCGTCTTTATATCGAAACCATGGAAAAAGTCCTCAGTCACACCCGTAAAGTTCTGGTGAGTGATAAAGGAAATAACCTGATGGTATTGCCACTGGATCAGATGCTGCGCGGAAATAACGCGGCAGCAAACGACACCAGCAAAAATGATGACACAGGTTTGTTACCTTCTGTGCCGGGTTTGACCAGCAGTAATGGCAAAAGCAGTGCCGATAACAGCAGTTCCCGTTCGTCTGGCAGTGTCATGGACCAGCGTCGTGCTAATGCACAGCGTGACGATACACTTCGCGTAGGGAGAGAATAACAATGCGTAAGTCATTTTTACTTATCGTCGTTGTGGTGCTGGTGGCGCTTTATGCTTCACTGTTTGTGGTTCAGGAAGGTCAGCGCGGTATCGTTCTGCGCTTCGGTAAAGTTCTGCGCGACAGCGATAACAAGCCTCTGGTGTATGCGCCGGGTCTGCATTTCAAGGTTCCGTTTGTGGAATCCATCAAAATGCTCGACGCGCGTATCCAGACCATGGACAACCAGGCTGACCGTTTCGTGACCAGCGAGAAGAAAGACCTGATCGTCGATTCTTATCTGAAATGGCGTATCAGCGATTTCAGCCGTTACTATCTGGCAACGGGCGGCGGCGACGTCTCTCAGGCCGAAGTTCTGCTGAAACGTAAATTCAGTGACCGTCTGCGTTCTGAAATTGGTCGTCTGGATGTGAAAGACATCGTGACCGATTCCCGCGGTCGTCTGACGCTGGATGTGCGTGACGCGCTGAACACAGGTAGCGCAGGTGATGAGCCGGAAGCGACGACCGAAGCTGATGATGCTATTGCGTCTGCGGCGAAACGTGTTGAGCAGGAAACCAAGGGCAAACAGCCTGCGGTGAACCCGAACAGCATGGCGGCGCTGGGTATTGAAGTGGTTGACGTTCGTCTGAAACAAATCAACTTGCCGGAAGAAGTGTCCAGCGCGATTTTCGACCGTATGCGCGCTGAGCGTAATGCGGTGGCATTGCGCCACATCTCTCAGGGTAAAGAAGAGGCGACTAAGATTCAGGCAGCGGCGGATTACGAAAGAACCCGTACAGTGGCTGAAGCAGAACGTACTGCCCGTATCACACGCGGTGAAGGCGATGCTGAAGCGGCGAAACTGTTTGCTGATGCATTCAGCCAGGATCCGGACTTCTACGCATTCATTCGTAGCCTGCGTGCTTATGAGGCCAGCTTCAAGAGCGGTAACGATGTCATGGTGTTAAGCCCTGACAGCGACTTCTTCCGCTTCATGAAGTCACCTGACCAGCTAAGAAACAAATAATTGCTGATGCAATTTCCAAAAGGCCCTTCGCGGGCCTTTTGTCATTTCTGAAACTCCTTTTCCTGTTGAAGGGAATCACTGAGACACATTCACCATGAATTCGACAATCTGGCTGGCGCTGGCCTTAGTTTTGGTTCTGGAAGGCCTGGGGCCGATGCTTTATCCAAAATCGTGGAGAAAAATGATCCTCACACTGGCGAATCTTCCGGACTCCGTTTTACGTCGTTTTGGCGGGGGTCTTGTGGTCGCAGGCTTCGTAATTTACTACATGTTGCGTGGTCGTCTGGGTGGTTGAGGTTTTGTTACGTTCAGCGTGTCACGTCCTGCTGAGACCGGTAGCACGCAATTAAAATTTTTCCCGCAAACGTGTGCTAAAAGTACTGGAAAGCACAGAATGAGATGTTAGAATCCTTTTTTAAGCAACCTGGTGATTCTTGAGATGGGTAAGAACGTCGTCGTACTCGGCACACAATGGGGTGATGAAGGGAAAGGCAAGGTCGTAGACCTGCTTACTGAACGGGCTAAATATGTTGTGCGCTATCAGGGCGGTCACAACGCCGGTCACACTCTGGTTATCAACGGTGAAAAAACCGTTCTTCATTTAATTCCGTCTGGCATTCTGCGTGAGAACGTGATCAGCATCATCGGCAACGGTGTTGTTCTGGCACCTGACGCTTTAATGAAAGAAATGGGCGAACTTGAAGCTCGTGGCATCCCTGTACGCGAACGTCTGTTACTCTCTGAAGCTTGCCCGCTGATCCTGCCTTACCATGTCGCACTGGACATGGCGCGCGAAAAAGCGCGTGGCGATAAAGCTATCGGCACCACCGGTCGCGGCATCGGCCCGGCTTATGAAGATAAAGTTGCCCGTCGCGGTCTGCGCGTTGGCGATCTCTTCAACAAAGAAACTTTCGCTATCAAGCTGAAAGAAATCATCGATTATCATAACTTCCAGCTGGTCAACTACTACAAAGTAGAAGCCGTTGATTTCCAGAAAACGTTGGATGATGTCATGGCTATCGCCGACATCCTGACAGCTATGGTTGTTGACGTGTCTGAGCTGCTGGATGGCGCGCGTAAGCGTGGCGATCTGATCATGTTCGAAGGCGCACAAGGTACGCTTCTGGACATCGACCACGGGACTTATCCGTATGTAACGTCTTCCAACACCACAGCAGGCGGCGTCGCTACCGGTTCTGGTATTGGTCCACGTTATGTTGATTACGTTCTGGGTATCGTAAAAGCCTATTCCACTCGCGTGGGTGCAGGTCCGTTCCCGACTGAACTGTTCGACGAAACCGGCGAATTCCTGCGTAAGCAAGGTAACGAATTTGGTGCGACCACCGGTCGTAGCCGTCGTTGCGGCTGGCTGGACATCGTTGCCGTACGTCGTTCTGTGCAGATCAACTCCCTGTCTGGTTTCTGTCTGACCAAACTGGACGTGCTGGACGGTCTGAAAGAAGTGAAACTGTGTGTTGGCTACCGCATGCCTGATGGCCGCGAAATGACGACCACCCCGCTGGCAGCAGAAGGCTGGGAAGGTATCGAGCCAATCTACGAAATCATGCCAGGCTGGAGCGAAACCACCTTTGGCGTGAAAGAAGTCGAAAATCTGCCACAAGCAGCACTGAACTACATCAAACGTATCGAAGAGCTGACTGAAGTTCCGGTTGATATCATTTCGACTGGCCCGGATCGTAGCGAAACCATGATCCTGCGCGACCCGTTTGACGCATAACAGCCTGAGCTGATTGCGTAAAAACGTCATAACCGGGCAAATTTGCCCGGTTTATTTTTTTCTGACCGTCCACGCTTGTTTACTTCCCGCGAAGCATCCACTATCTAAATGATTAGCTGCAAAGTTCGCGGCTGGTTTATCATCAAAGTGTCATAATAAACAATCATCTTCACCCTGTTGTCATTGCTGACGTGGAAAGACCGGGTAAACAACTACCCAGAGGTATGTGTGCAGTTAACGAGTTTTACTGATTATGGTTTGAGAGCGTTGATTTATATGGCATCCCTGCCAGGCGATCAGATGACCAACATTTCGCAGGTCACCGAAGTTTATGGTGTATCGCGCAACCACATGGTGAAAATAATTAATCAGTTGAGCCGTGCGGGCCTGGTCACCGCTGTCCGTGGAAAAAACGGGGGCATTAAACTGGGGAAACCCGCGGAAACAATCCGCATTGGCGATGTGGTTCGCGAACTCGAGCCGCTTTCACTGGTTAATTGTGACAGTGATTTTTGCCATATCACGCCCGCTTGCCGGCTAAAACAAGTCCTGCACACTGCTGTAGAACATTTTCTTGATGAGCTGAATCAGTACACTCTGGCCGATATGGTCAAAGATAACTCTACGCTCTACAAATTATTGCTTGTTGAATGAAAGACTTTCAACAAACTGCTGATGACAACGGAGGAACCGCTATGTCACAAGATCCATTCCTGGAACGAGAAGCAGAAAAATACGAATCACCTATTCCCAGCCGTGAATTTATTCTTGAACATCTCGCCAAACGTGAAACGCCCGCCAGCCGGGAAGAGATTGGGAATGAGCTGAATCTTTCCGGAGAAGAGGCGCTGGAAGCCCTGCGCCGTCGTCTGCGCGCGATGGAGCGTGACGGACAGCTCGTCTTCACCCGCCGTCAGTGTTACGCGCTGCCGGAACGTCTGGACTTACTGAAAGGGACCGTCATTGGCCATCGCGATGGCTACGGTTTCCTGCGTCTTGAAGGCGTTAAGAAAGACGACGTATACCTTTCTGCTGAACAAATGAAAATGTGCATCCACGGCGACGTGGTGCTTGCACAACCGGTCGGCACCGACCGTAAAGGCCGCCGTGAAGCGCGTATCGTGCGCGTTCTGGTGCCGAAAACCAGCCAGATTGTCGGCCGTTACTTTACCGACGCGGGTGCGGGTTTTGTCGTACCTGACGACAGCCGCCTGAGCTTCGATATTCTGATCCCGGCCGATGCCATTAACGGCGCGCGCATGGGCTATATGGTGGTGGTGGAGCTGACACAGCGTCCGACCCGCCGTACCAAAGCCGTGGGCAAAATAGTGGAAGTGCTGGGCGATAAAATGGGCACCAGCATGGCGGTGGATATCGCGCTGCGTACTCACGAAATCCCGCACGTCTGGCCGCCACAGGTTTTGAAACAGGTCGAAGACCTGAGTGAGCAGGTTCCGGAAGAAGCTAAAAAAGGCCGCGTCGATTTACGCAGCCTGCCGTTAGTCACTATCGATGGTGAAGACGCCCGCGACTTTGATGACGCCGTATATTGCGAGAAAAAACGCGGTGGCGGCTGGCGCTTATGGGTGGCTATCGCTGACGTGAGTTATTACGTTCGCCACGGCACAGCGCTGGACGACGAAGCACGCAGCCGCGCGACATCTGTTTACTTCCCGTCGCAGGTTGTCCCGATGCTGCCGGAAGTCCTGTCGAACGGCCTGTGTTCCCTGAACCCGCAGGTTGACCGTCTGTGTATGGTCTGTGAGATGACGATCTCCGCGCAGGGCAAACTGACCAGCTCTAAATTCTACGAAGCAGTGATGAGCTCCCACGCGCGTCTGACGTACAACAAAGTCTGGCGCATCATAGAAGGCGATCCTGAGCTGCGTGAGCAGTACAGCCCGCTGGTTAAGCATCTGCTTGAACTGCACACCATGTACAAAGTGCTGGATCAGGCGCGTGCAGAACGCGGTGGTATCGCCTTTGAAACGGAAGAAGCGAAATTCATCTTCAACGCTGAGCGCCGTATCGAACGTGTCGAACCGACCGTCCGTAACGACGCGCACAAACTGATTGAAGAGTGCATGATCCTCGCGAACATCGCGGCGGCGCGTTTTGTTGAAAAACATAACGAACCGGCATTGTTCCGTGTTCATGACCGTCCAAGCGATGACCATATTTCCGCGCTGCGAAGCGTGCTGGGTGAACTGGGTCTGGTCATGGGCGGCGGTCTGAAACCTGAGCCGAAAGATTATGCTCAGATTATGGATGAACTGGCGGATCGTCCTGACCGCGAAATGCTGCAAACGATGTTGCTGCGTTCGATGAAACAGGCGATTTATGACCCGGAAAACCGCGGTCACTTTGGTCTGGCGTTGCAGTCCTACGGGCACTTTACGTCCCCAATCCGTCGTTATCCGGATCTGGCCTTACACCGCGCCATCAAATATCTGCTGGCGAAAGAGCACGGCACGCTGAAAGACCGCTGGACGCCAACCGGCGGCTGGCACAGCGACTACGAAGACATGTTGCAGCTCGGCGAGCATTGTTCCATGGCAGAACGCCGTGCGGATGAAGCGACCCGTAACGTGGCTGACTGGCTGAAATGTGACTTCATGCAGGATCACGTCGGTGAAGTCTTCACCGGTATTATCGCCAGCGTTACCGGCTTCGGTTTCTTCGTGCGCCTGAACGATTTGTTCATCGACGGTCTGGTACATGTGTCCTCGCTGGACAACGACTACTACCGTTACGACAACATCGGGCAGCGCCTGGTGGGTGAATCTTCCGGCGCGGTTTACCGCCTGGGCGATACGGTAGAAATCCGCGTTGAAGCCGTGCATATGGATGAACGCAAAATCGATTTCGCACTGGTTTCCAGCACCCGTAAAGCACGTGGTGAAGGTAAAACAGCCCGCGATCGCGCGAAAAAAGGGGGCGAACGTTCCATGCGTTCTACTGCGCCTGCCAATGCAGGGCGTCGCCGTACCGGCAAGAAAAACGTGAACTTCGAGCCGGACAGCGCTTTCCGTAAAGACGACGCGAAACCGGCCAAGCCGAAGAAAGAAAAGGTTGTTGGTGCAGTCGGCAAAGACGGCAAACCAAAGAAAGCCAAAAAGCCTTCTGACAAAACGGCGAAAATCGCAGCGGCCACCAAAGCCAAGCGCGCGAAGAAAAAGTCGACTGACAGCTAATCCTTCCCGGCGATTCTTCTATGGTAGAATCGCCCGTAACCTTATTAAATTGCGGACAGCATGCTGTCCGCAAGTCTATTTTAAAGAGCATCATGAGCGAAATTATCTACGGTATTCATTCCGTTAAAGCTTTACTCGACAACGATCCCCAGCGCTTTCTGGAAGTCTTCATCCTGAAAGGTCGTGACGACAAACGTCTGAAACCGCTGATCGACGAGCTGGAAGCCAGCGGCATTGTTATCCAGGTGGCGAGCCGCCAGTGGCTGGATGAGAAATCCGAAGGTGCCGTGCATCAGGGAATTATTGCCCGCGTGCGCGAAGGCCGCCAGTATCAGGAAAACGATCTGCCTGCGCTGCTGGAAAGCCTCGATTGCCCGTTCCTGCTGGTGCTGGACGGCGTAACTGACCCGCATAACCTCGGTGCCTGCCTGCGTACCGCTGATGCGGCCGGTGTTCATGCCGTTATCGTTCCGCGTGACCGTTCTGCAAAACTGAACGCGACAGCCAAAAAAGTGGCCAGCGGCGCAGCAGAAAATGTGCCGTTGATCAACGTGACCAATCTGGCGCGTACTTTACGTGTATTGCAGGAACATAACGTCTGGATCGTCGGCACGGCTGGCGAAGCGGATCATGACCTGTTCCAGAGCAAAATGACCGGCCCGATGGCGCTGGTGATGGGCGCAGAGGGCGAAGGTATGCGCCGTCTGACCCGTGAACATTGCGACGAACTGATCAGCATTCCGATGGCGGGCAGCGTGTCTTCCCTGAACGTGTCTGTCGCGACCGGCGTTTGTTTGTTCGAAGCGGTACGTCAGCGCGGTTTGAAAAAAAGCTGATTTCAGTTTCTGATTTCATGCCATAAAACGGGAGCCTTCGGGCTCCCGTTTGCATTTCTGCCTTTGTGATCTGCGCGCCTGTTAATTCCCCGCTTTTTACCATACTGATACCTCATCCTTTTGAAAGGGAGCAGGCGATGAACTGGGAAACACACCGGGTTTTCAATCAGCCCAAACCGTTGAGTAACAGCAATTTATTCCTCTCCGATACGCCGCTGCGCGAAGCTGTTTCACGTCAGCAGGCGGGCTGGGACAATGACGTGCTGGCCTCTTTAGGGCAGCAGCTGGGCTCTGCCGAATCGCTGGAGCTCGGACGGCTGGCGAATGCGAATCCACCCGATCTTCTGCGTTATGACACCACAGGGGAGCGGCTTGACGATGTCCGTTTCCACCCGGCCTGGCACTTGCTGATGCAGGGGCTGGTTGCCAACCGCGTGCATAATTTACCGTGGCAGGAAGATGCCCGTATCGGTTCCGCCGTGGCGCGGGCGGCGCGATTTATCCTGCATGCTCAGGTTGAGGCCGGAACACTTTGCCCGGTGACGATGACTTTCGGTTCAATTCCTCTTTTACAACAATATCTGCCTGCGGAATTTCGCAGCTGGCTGAAACCACTGTTGTCTGACCGTTATGATCCGCATTTGCAGCCCGGCGATCAGAAAAAAGGTGTGCTGATTGGCATGGGCATGACCGAAAAGCAGGGCGGTTCTGACGTGCTCAGCAACACCACGCGGGCGGTTGCGCCGGAAGGCCGTGGCAGTGGAAAACCGTATCATCTGACCGGCCATAAATGGTTTTTCTCTATGCCGCAAAGCGATGCGCATCTGGTGCTGGCGCAGGCCGGCGGCGGGCTTTCCTGCTTCTTTCTGCCACGGGTTTTGCCGGACGGCTCGCGAAATGCCATCCGTATTGAACGCCTGAAAGACAAACTTGGTAACCGCTCGAATGCCAGCAGCGAAGTAGAGTTTCAGGATGCGACGGGCTGGCTGCTGGGCGAAGAGGGCGAAGGGATCCGCCATATCCTGAAAATGGGCGGGCATACGCGTTTTGACTGCGCGCTGGGCAGCCACGCCATGATGCGCCGGGCTTTATCCGTGGCGCTGTATCACGCCTTCCAGCGGCAGGTTTTCGGCAAGCCGCTGATTGAACAGCCGCTGATGCGCCAGACGCTGAGCCGGATGGCCCTGCATCTGGAAGGGCAAACCATGCTACTGATGCGCCTGGGCGCTGCGACCGGTGCCCGCGATAATCCAACTGAGCAGGTTTTGTGCCGCCTGCTGACGCCCGCCGCGAAGTTTGAAGTATGCCGTCAGGGCATGCCTTTTGTGGCGGAAGCGATGGAGGCGCTGGGCGGGATCGGGTATTGCGAAGACAGCGAGTTGCCGCGTTTGTACCGCGAAATGCCGGTAAACAGCATCTGGGAAGGTTCCGGGAACGTGATGTGCCTCGACATGCTGAGAACCCTCAAAAAGCTGCCCGCCAGCGGAGAAATGCTGCAACACCTGCTGCATCAGGCGCGCGGACAAAACCGGATTTTCGACCGCGCTTCACGCCAGTTTCTGCAACGGCTGCGGACACCGGAAGAAGCGCAGGGGCGCTGGCTGACAGGGCAATTGTTTAACCTGCTGGCGGCCACGCAGATGCTGGAATTCGCTTCGCCGCCAATGGCAGACGCGTGGTGCCGGATGGTGCTGGATCCACGCGGTGAAACATTGCTGCCGGAACGTCTGTGTCAGTTGCTGATCAATCGCGCGATCGGCGCTGAATAATTAGCGGTAAAGCGTGGCCTGAGAATACCAGCGGCCGGGCACAATGGTTTCGCTGTTAAACATGATGACGTAATAATGTGCGCCCGCCGCGGTGGCTTTGCGCCGGATTTCCGCTTCGACGTCCATCGGGCTGCCAATAGCTTCGGCAGTAATGCTGCCGATTTTGGTCAGCGTTGACGTCTGGGCGCGGGTAATTTCCTGTGCTTTTGCCGTCGGCGCGGGCGGAGGAACAGGCGTTGTTTGCATGACGTTGCTGCAACCGCTGAGCGCAGCCAGCAACAGCAGCGCGGCGGAGATTCGGAGGGATTTCATCGTGATATCCGGTAAAAGGGCGATAGTCTGAGTGTAGCCCTTTCACCGGTGTGCTGGCGAGTCTGTGCGGAGTTTATTACCGCGCGACGCACGTCTTATCTTTCGGAAATTTTAAACACGCTCACCAGCTGCGAAAGGTGACGCCCCTGTTCGCTGAGCGCCGCAGCGGTTTGGCGGGAATTTTCCACCAGCGTGGCGTTCTCCTGCGTCGCTTTACCAATCTGCATGATGGCAATATTGACCTGCGAAATCCCTGAAGACTGCTCGTGCGAAGCCACGTCAATGTCACTCATCAGTACTTTGACCTGACGGATCCCGGCAAGAATATCGCTCATATTGGCCTGCGTTTTGGCTGCGCTCTGATGGCCGTCTTCGACTTTGCTCAGGGAATCGGCGACCAGATTTTCAATCTCTTTTACTGCATTCGAACTGCGTTGTGCCAGCGCCCGGACTTCGGCGGCAACCACTGCAAATCCGCGCCCGTGTTCACCGGCTCTGGCGGCTTCCACGGCGGCGTTCAGCGCCAGAATGTTGGTCTGGAAAGCGATGCCTTCGATGACCGTGGTGATATCCGCGATACGCGTTGAGGCATGTTTGATGGCTTCCATGCTTTCGACGGACTGATTCACCGCATCCGCGCCAATCGTGGCGGCTTTATCTGTTTGTTGCACCAGTTGCGTTGCCTGTGAGGCGTTGTCTGCGGTGTTCTGCACGGTGGCGGTAATTTGCTCCATACTGGCCGAGGTTTCTTCAAGACTGCTCGCCTGCGTGCCAATCTGCTGATTGATCTGATCGCTGTCGTGCGCCAGCCCGTGCGTATTGGTCATAATTTCAGAAGACACCTGGCGCACTTCGCCGACAATTTTCTCCAGGCCGTGGCCGATACCATCAATGGCGTGCATCAGGGAACCAATCTCATCGACGCGTTGCGTCTGCGCGCGGGCACGCAAATCACCGCTGGCATATTGCTGGGCAATCAGCACAACGTCGCTGAGCGGGCGGCTGACCAGTTTTCGCGTCAGCCCGATAAAGAGCGCGGCGAACAACGCCAGCGCCAGAAGGCTGATCATCAGGAAACGGTTACGCGTGCTGTTAACCTGTTCCATCAGACTGTCTTTGTCGGTACTGCCCACGACGACCCAATGCCACGCCGGGACATTGGCGTAGACAATAAATTGCTGATGCTGGCTGGCCGGATCGGTGTACTCGCGTTCTCCATGCGGTTGTGACATCACCTGCTGCAACTCGCCGTCCGGCCACGCCGGGGTTTTGCCTTCATCCGTGGAGTGCACCAGATACTTGCCGAGATCTTTCCCCGGCGCGCTGTTGAGCACAAAGAAATAACCTTTCTCCCCGATGCGTTTGGATGAAATTTTGGAGCGCATATCCGCGTACTCCTGCGTGATATCCACACCGACGAACAAAATGCCAATCACACTGCCCTGAGCGTCACGCACCGGCTGATATTTGGTGATGTATTTTTTGCCGAATAACGTCGCGAGGCCGCTGAAAGATTGTCCGACCATAATCCGTGCATATGCCGGGCTGGTGTTGTCGAGCAGCGTCCCGATGGCACGGGTGCCATCCTGCTTTTTCAGCGAAGTCGTCACGCGGATAAAGTCGTCGCCGCGGCGGGCGAAAACCGTAGAGATCGCGCCGGTGCGCGCAAGGAAATCATCGGGGATCCGCGTATCAAGGTTCAGGGGATTGCCGCCTGCTTTAATCACGGGGGCAGACTCACTGCCGATCATCACCGGGCTGGCGGTATCCAGCTCGAAATTCTCCGGCAGAAAATGGCTGAACAGGCGCGTGTAGCTGTCCACTTCGGCATTCAGGCTGGCGTTATACATCTCAATCATGTCAACGACGCCGGTCACCTGTTCTGAAATGGCGTTAACGGCCAGTGCGTTGACCTGTCTGCCGGCAGAGTGGGTCAGTGACAAAGTGAAAATAATAAACAGGGTGCCGACCAGCAGCGAAGCGATACTGGCCAGTTTTGCGCCTATGCTCCAGCGGCGAAATGAGCGTTTTGATGCCGTTTTCATGGTGTTTTTCCGTTTGCTTCTGATAGCGCACTAACGGCGGCAAACGGGAAAGGATTAATGTTCAAATGTAACCAGTTATTTCATATAAAATTGATCTAAATCAATGAAATTATCCTCAATGTGTGAATTTGAATTAGGTGAAAATGGCTGGTTTTACTTTCACTCCGGTAAATGGTTATAAATCATACGAAAAAGGTTGTGGCCGGCGGGCGGCAGGCCAGTAAAATGAAAAGCAGACGGAAGCCAAACTCATTTGCCAAAAAGCGTAAAGGGAGTATCCGATGGTTGAGATGTACGAAGAAAATATTGACGGGATCCAGGTTATTCACGCCGTTCCTGCCGGGCAATATCAGCAGAAGCTCCCGACGATATTTTTCTATCACGGTTTTACCTCGTCGAAAGAAATTTACTCCTATTTTGGTTACACGCTGGCGAAGGCCGGTTTTCGCGTTATTTTGCCCGACGCCCGCCTTCATGGCGCACGCGCGGATGGCGATGAAGCCCGGCTGCTGGCGAATTTCTGGGGCATTTTGCAGGGCAACGTCGAAGAGTTGCTCGTGCTGAAAGATCACTTTGTCGGCAAAGGGCTGGCGGATCCTGAAAGATTAGGCGTCGGCGGCGTATCGATGGGCGGAATGACGACGATGGCCGCGCTGGTCAAATTCCCGTGGGTGAAAGTGGCGGCGAATCTGATGGGTTCCGGTTATTTTTCAACATTATCGCACTTTCTTTTTCCGGCTTATGACACGCAAGACTCCGCGCAACGCCACGCGTTTGAACGCGAATTTGCACCGTTACTCAGCCTGGATTTCAGCGGAAAAGCGGCTTTAATTGCCGGTAAACCGTTGTTTGTCTGGCATGGCGAACAGGATGATGTCGTCCCGTTCGGCGAAAGTCAGCGCCTGCGGCAGGAACTTGCAGAGAATGGTGCGGATGCGAACCTGACGTTCATTTCTGAAGCGCAAGCGAAGCATAAAGTGTCGGTTAATGCGCTGGCGAAGAGTACGGCATTCTTCACCGCAAAGCTGTAGAGAAATTAATCTACCTTTCTCCTTGAGTTTCCCACAGGCTGTACATATAATTGCGCGTCATTTTTTCGACCGCACAACAAACACGTTCCTTGCTTCCATGGGCCGCGGTTGACCCTGACAGGAGGCTGAATAATCCGTAAGGAGCAATTCGATGCGTCATTACGAAATCGTTTTTATGGTTCACCCTGACCAAAGCGAACAGGTTCCGGGCATGATCGAGCGTTACAGTGCAGTAATCACTAACGCTGCTGGTCAGATTCACCGTCTGGAAGACTGGGGCCGCCGTCAACTGGCTTACCCGATCAACAAACTGCACAAAGCTCACTACGTTCTGCTGAACGTTGAAGCTCCGCAGGAAGCGATCGATGAGCTGGAAACTAACTTCCGCTTCAACGACGCCGTTATCCGTAGCATGGTTATGCGTACTAAACACGCGGTAACTGAAGCATCTCCAATGGTTAAAGCAAAAGACGAACGTCGTGATCGCCGTGAAGACTTTGCTGAAGCTAACGATGATGCTGAAGCTGGGGATTCTGAAGAGTAATTGCCGTGACGGCGAATCGTCTGGTGTTGTCAGGCACTGTGTGCAAGACCCCCATTCGTAAAGTCAGTCCTTCGGGCATTCCTCACTGCCAGTTTGTGCTTGAGCACCGCTCGCAGCAGCAGGAAGCCGGATTTAGCCGACAAGCATGGTGCAGAATGCCCATCGTTGTCAGCGGACAAGCGTCACAAGCATTAACTCACAGTATAACGGTCGGCACGCAACTCACTGTTACCGGATTCATTAGTTGCCATCAAGGGCGCAATGGACTGAATAAAGTGGTGTTACATGCCGAGCAGATTGATTTGATAGATTCTGGAGACTAGCCTAATGGCACGTTATTTCCGTCGTCGCAAGTTCTGCCGTTTCACCGCGGAAGGCGTTGTAGAGATTGATTACAAAGACATCGCTACGCTGAAAAACTACATTACCGAAAGCGGTAAAATTGTCCCGAGCCGTATTACCGGTACTCGTGCAAAATACCAGCGTCAGCTCGCTCGTTGCATCAAGCGCGCACGCTACCTTTCTCTGTTGCCATACACTGATCGTCATCAGTAATCGGCAACTGTCAATTAACGACTCTGAGAGGATAAGGTAATGCAAGTTATTCTGCTTGATAAAGTAGCAAACCTGGGCAGCCTGGGTGATCAAGTTAACGTTAAAGCGGGCTACGCTCGTAACTTCCTGGTACCACAGGGCAAAGCTGTTCCTGCTACCAAGAAAAACGTTGAATTTTTCGAAGCACGCCGTGCAGAGCTGGAAGCTAAACTGGCTGACGTTCTGTCCGCTGCTGAAGCTCGCGCAACTAAAATCAACGAACTGGGTTCAGTAACCATCGCGTCTAAATCAGGCGACGAAGGCAAACTGTTCGGCTCTATCGGTACTCGCGATATCGCTGATGCAGTAACTGCTGCTGGTGTTGAAGTTGCTAAAAGCGAAGTTCGTTTGCCGAATGGCGTTCTGCGTACCACTGGTGAACACGAAGTTGAGTTCCAGGTACACAGCGACGTATTCGCTAAACTGAACGTAGTTGTGGTTGCTGAAGCGTAATAACGCTGCAGTTAACCTGTAAAACGCCGGCCTTGTGCCGGCGTTTTGCTTTTCTGCGTCCGGGAAAATACGCTAGTCTGAAAAGGCATTCATTCATGGAGCGATTCGATGGCAGACATTACTCTTCAGCGCGTTTACGATTTCCACGGTCCGGCACAGCAATATTGTTATCTGACGGATCGTTTATGGCCGCGGGGCATCAGCAAAGAAAGATTGCAGGGCGTCGTCTGGCTCAAAGAGGTGGCACCGGAAACTGAGCTGCGCCAGTGGTTTCATCATCACACCGACCAGTGGGATGCGTTCGCCGCACGTTATCGTCAGCAGCTTGAAGCCAGTGAGCACTGGAAGGAATTACTGGAGATAGTGCAGCAAGGCCATTCACTGACCCTGCTGTTTGGCAGCAAAGACGTACACCATAATCAGGCCGTCGTGCTGCGGGAGTTTCTACATGAAAAGCTCAACACTTAACCGCCGCGCTGGAAACTGCCGTCCGGCTGACGCGTAAACGTCACCGTCACATTCTGATCCGTCGTCACCTGTAATGCGGTGACCACGCCCTGCGCATCGCGCTGAATCTTCACCTGCTGACCCGTTTTGAGCGTGCTCAGCGGTTTATCAGCGCCTTCAACGCGCGCCATCGCGAATACATCATTCACGGCCATATTATTATCGCGGAACAGCTGAGCCAGCGTCTGGCCTGACTGAACCTGATAATTGCGCCAGGTGCCGGTGCTGTCGTTCACCTGCGGCTGTACCGGGTCCGGTTCCGCCATTTGCGTGGTCCGGCCCTGATCGTTACGCAAATCGGCCTGCATAGGAATGCTGGTCGGCTGCTGCGGTTGCGAAGGCGCGTAAGTATTTTCCGGCGTATAAGGCCAGAGCAGTGCCAGAAGGATCACCAGTACACTGATAATCATGCCACGGCGGTGCGCATAAGGCAGGGGCGACATCCAGTGGAAATCGTCGCTCATATGCCAGATTTTGCTGAGCAGCGTTTTGCTTTTCGCCACCGCAGAAGAAGCGCGACCGGTTTGCCCGACGTTTTCTTCCTCTTCGTTTTCAGTTTGCGCTGTCGTGTCTTGCATCGGCCTTTTCATAATGGCAATCCAGGATCTCAACATGGGTTGATAAATACGGACGGCTTTCCTTCTCCTGGGCGGGATTCTGCCCATGACAACCTCTCTTTTTCACTGTCACAATTTCGACTGCCTGTTGCTGCCTAGTATAGCCGTTTAACTGCTTGATGCGGAAAGGGGCAAAGCATAAATATCACCCAAACGATGTGTTAAATAGCGGCAAATACGAAAAATTTATCGAAAAGTGGAAGGAACTGCGTCAGGCGTCAAGTTGCCTCACAGAGAATTTTACCCAAAAGCGTTGCGCTGCTATGCTGCGCGTTCGACATTTTTAAGAGCTAAGGAAAATTCATGACTACCCCTTCATTTGACAGCGTAGAAGCGCAGGCAAGTTACGGTATCGGCCTGCAGGTCGGTCAACAGTTGCAGGAATCAGGTTTGCAAGGCTTAGAGCCTGACGCACTGCTGGCAGGCTTACGTGACGCGCTGGAAGGGAATACGCCAGCCGTTCCTGTTGATGTGGTTCACCGCGCACTGCGTGAAGTCCACGAACGTGCTGATGCTGTTCGTCGTGAACGTCAGGAAGCCCTGGCCGTTCAGGGTCAGGAATTCCTGGCTGCCAATGCACAGCGCGAAGGCGTAAGCAGCACCGAATCCGGTCTGCAATTCTCTGTGATTACTCAGGGCGAAGGCACTATCCCGGGCCGTCAGGACCGCGTACGTGTTCATTACACCGGTAAACTGATCGACGGCACTGTGTTCGACAGCTCCGTACAGCGTGGCGAGCCGGCTGAATTCCCGGTTAACGGCGTGATTGCTGGCTGGATTGAAGCACTGACTCTGATGCCAGTGGGTTCTAAATGGGAACTGTACATCCCTCATAACCTGGCTTACGGCGAACGTGGTGCGGGTGCTTCCATCCCTCCATACAGCGCGCTGGTCTTTGAAGTTGAGCTGTTAGAAATTCTGTAATTCCTCGCGGAAACCAGAAACGAAAAGGGCGCATTTGCGCCCTTTTTTCATCTTTGACTTTGACGGAATGTCGCTTTCGAAAATCGGAATTACTCGCCGCGTAATGCACGCGGGAACAGCAGATTATTTTCCAGATGAATATGTTCCATCAGGTCGGTGATGAACTCGTTAATCCCGGCATACAGCGCACGCCAGGTGACACAGGCGCCTTCCGGCGGCGTCACGTTATTGGTCAGTCGTTTGATCTCTTCCAGAATATCGCCCGCATCATCATGCTCACGTTCCATCACTGAAATCGGACCGGCGGCCTGACGGCCCATACCGCCGCGGATCATCGGGAAAAGGATCTGTTCTTCTTTCATCATGTGCTGGGTCAGTTCGTCGAGGATCAGTTGCAGCTGAACTGCCAGACCGTGCGGGCAGGGCAGTTTGTCACCGTGAACGCGTTCGACTTTATCCGCCATCAGCACCAGCTCCGGCAATTCCTGACGGTGACGATCGTGATAACGCGGAATAATGAAATCGATGATCTCTGCCAGCGGCGCGGTTTTCCAGTCTGTAGAAGTGTCCGGTTGCTGTGCAATTTCAGCAAGTTGCTGTTCGATCGCATCAATATCCAGCTCTTTTTTGGTTACGGCGCGCAGAAGCGTTTGTTTGCCACCACAGCAGAAATCCAGATCATACTGACGAAAAAGACGGGTTGCGCGCGGAATGGCAACGGCCAGAGCGCCAAGAGGTTGGTCGCGATAGTCCATGATGAAGCCTCGTTAAATGAAGGTATTTATAACATGCATTGTAAATGCATGTTTAAGGCAAGGCTATAGCTCAAAGGAAGTACAGAAAGAAAAAACGCTCCCTGAGGAGCGTTGAGTGAAAGGCTATTTTTGCAAATCGACCTGATAAACCTCGAAGCCGATATCGTCCGGCCCTTTGGCGGTGACCGGATACTGCGCATGAGATTTAATGAAGGCCGCGGCCTTTTCGCCCGGCGATGTCTCGAAGCGGATATCCAGCGGCTGCGGCGCTTTAATTGTTGCCAGCTTCCAGTTGTTGTCGGCTGTTGGCGTAACCGCACCGTGTTTTTTGGTTTCCGCGCTGATATATGCTGCAACCACAGACCGGTTTTCATCCGGCGACGCGAAGGCAATGTGTTTATCGCCGGTGCCCGCGAATTTTCCGCCGTAGGCACGGTAGTTGTTTGTAGCGACCAGGAAAGTCGCTTTCAGATCGATAGGCTTACCGTTGAACGTCAGATTTTTAATGCGCTCAGCATCTTTGTTGATGAGCGTACATTCGCCGTCATATTTCGCCGGCTGGCTGACATCAATCTGATAATTCACGCCATCTATCACGTCGAAGTTATAGGTACGGAATCCGTCCCAGTTAATCAGCGACTGTGGCTTAGTGCTGTTCACATCAATCTGATTAAACTGCCCGGCGGAGCATTCCAGCCAGTCTTTCACTTCCTGCCCGGTGACTTTCATCACCACCAGCGTATTTGGATAAAGATACAAATCTGCGGCATTACGGAAGGTCAGTTCGCCCTTTTCCACCTCGACATAGCTGGCCGGATCGTTTTTACGTCCGCCCACTTTGAACGGCGCGGCAGCGGATAATACCGGCAGATTCGCTAAATCCGGATCGCCCTGAATGAAGTGTTCGGTATAGGCTTTTTGTGCATTGTTGACGATTTGCACCGTCGGATCGTCCTGTACCAGCGCCAGATAGCTATACATGTTATCGTTCGATTTGCCGATGGGCTTGCTGACAAATTCTCGTGTCGCGTCATGTGAAGGCGCGAGGACTTTCACCAGATCCTGATCTTCAGCGGCCAGCGATTTCTTCTGCGCTTTGTCATAGATCGGACGCGCTTCTGCCTTTGCGGTTTCCACTTTCCAGCCGCCACCGTCGTTATTTAAGACCATATCGACTACGCCCAGATGGTCGCCCCACATGCCCGGCATCACCGCAGGAATGCCATTCAGCGTCCCCTGTTTGATGTCAGCGCCTTTAATATTGGCGAATTCTTCGCTCGGGAATACGGCGTGCGCGTGACCGAACATAATGGCGTCGATACCTTTCACCTGGCTCAGGTAATACACCGAGTTTTCAGCCATGGCTTTGTACGGATCGCCGGACAGACCGGAGTGGGGGATGGCGACAATGATGTCCGCGCCCTGTTTACGCATCTCCGGGATCCATTTTTTGGCGGTCTCGGTAATATCCGCAACGGTGACTTTGCCCTGCAAATTTGCTTTGTCCCAGACCATGATTTGCGGCGGAACAAACCCGATATAACCGATGCGCAGATTATGCGTTTTGCCGTCGCGATCTTTTACCGCGTTGTCGGTAATCAGGAAAGGCGAGAACAGCGGTTTGCCGGTTTTGTCGTCGATGACGTTGGCATTTACGTAAGGGAATTTCGCCCCGGCCAGCGCTTTTTTCAGATAATCAAGGCCGTAGTTAAACTCGTGATTCCCCAGGTTGCCGACCGCGTAATCCAGCGTGTTCATGGCCAGATAAACGGGATGAATATCGCCCTGTTTCAGCCCTTTTGCTGCCATATAGTCGCCCAGCGGGCTGCCCTGAATGATGTCGCCATTATCGACTAACACGGAGTTGGTCACTTCGTTTCGCGCGGCGTGGATCAGGCTGGCAGTGCGCACTAACCCGAATTTGTCCGTCGGCTTATCTTTGTAGTAATCGAAGTCCATCATGTTGCTGTGCAGGTCCGTGGTTTCCATGATGCGCAGATCCACCTGTGCCGCGCCCGCAGATGCTGCGACCAGCGTAGCCAACAGGGATAACGTCAGATGACGCTTATTCATTGCCTTGCCTCCAGAGAACGGGCGACGCCCGGAAAAGAAAAACCGGATATATATCTCAAAATTTGCTGAGAATGTAATCAGTTGTCATAAATAAATGTGAGTTGTAACAACTTTATGACGTCTTTACACCGTCAATACGCTGGCCCGGTAACATTACGGGATGGCTATTCATGGTAAAAAAAACTAGGCTTGAGAAATGAGAATCAAAGCATTGAGGTAAATGATGTTAGAGCAAATTTGTCAGTTAGCGCGCGAGGCGGGCGATGCCATTATGGCAGTCTATGATGGCGAGCAGCCGCTCGATGCGCGTCATAAAAAAGATGATTCACCGGTCACGGCGGCTGACATTGCGGCGCATAACGTGATTAAGGCCGGTTTGCAAAAGCTGGATCCGCAAACGCCTATGTTGTCGGAAGAGGATCCGCAAAGCTGGAGCGAGCGCCAGACATGGACGCGTTACTGGCTGGTCGATCCGCTGGACGGCACCAAAGAATTCCTGAAGCGTAACGGTGAATTCACTGTGAATATCGCGCTGATCGAAGACGGTGTTCCGGTGCTGGGCGTGGTGTATGTACCGGTGACCCGGGTGATGTACAGCGCAGCCGAAGGCAAGGCGTGGAAGGAAGATCAGGGCGAACGCCGGCAGATTCAGGTGCTCGAAGCGCATCCGCCGCTGGTGGTTGTGAGTCGCTCGCATTTCAGTAATGACCCGGAATTGCAGGACTATCTGGCGCAGCTGGGCGAACATCAGACCGTGGCTATCGGCTCATCGCTGAAATTCTGCCTGGTGGCTGAAGGTTCTGCGCAGCTTTATCCGCGCTTCGGGCCGACCAATATTTGGGATACTGGCGCCGGGCACGCCGTGGCGCTGGCCGCCGGTGCGCAGGTGCATGACTGGAAAGGGCAGACGCTGACGTATACACCGCGTGAGTCTTTCCTGAATCCGGGCTTCCGGGTTTCTCTCTTCTGATATTAAAACCCCGGTTTTACGCCGGGGTTTTCTTTATTACGCTTTCACCAGCTGATCCACCAGAGTAATCACCTGCTGCACTTCCTGCGGCGTCAGTTGCCCGTCTTTGGCAAATTTGATCACGCCATTTTTATCCAGCACGACAACCGCTGAACTTTCCGGTTGCAGCTCCCATGCTTTTTTCACCGCTCCGTTGCTGTCGACAATCACCTGTGACCACGGGAATTCACGCTTGCCGCTTTCAATGCTTTTACGCACGAACAGGCCTGTGCCGATGATTGCGTCGTCAGTGTTAACGATAGTGGTGGTCTGGTAACGATCGTGCGGCAAGTTTGCGGCGCGGATGGCGGTGATCAGCGGTTCATTGAGCGCTTTGGCGCTGCTTCTGCCCGCCATGTGCTGCACGATGCGGACTTTGCCCGGCAATTTCGCGCTGTTCCATTTGCTGTAGCTGAACTGGTCATTGACGTCATTAAGCTCGCCTTTATCGTCTACGCCGACGGGAGCCACGCGCTGCCCGACAGTGAAATTGTGGGCGGATGCAAAAAGCGAAAATGTCATAAAAGTGATCACTAAAAGACTTCTTAAAAGCATAGATTCTCCGGGGCGCAAAAGAACAGTCCACTCCATCATAGGATCGCCCAAGTGGTCTGTCCTGTTGGGTTGTTAAATTTGTGTTGCTGGTTACAAAATTGCCACATAAAGCAGGGTTATACTGCCATTTAGCGTCAAGACTTAAGACAATACTGAAAAGCAATGTAAAAGCAGTTAAATACACTGGCAATACCTGACTGCCCTGCTATGTTATAGGTCTCTTCACTGCAATCGACCTTTTTCTGCCCCAGTATCTGTCGCCTTGCGACGTGGCTGGTGCATGCAGTGATTTAACGGAGAAAAGTAGAAAAATGAGAATCTTCCAGCGTTACAATCCGATGAAAGTCGCAAAGTACGTCAAGACACTGTTTCGTGGGCGTTTGTATATTAAAGACGTCGGCGCGTTCGAGTTTGACCAAGGCAAAATTCTGTTGCCAAAGGTCCGGGATAAGCGCCATTTCAGCGTGATGTCTGAAGTTAACCGCCAGGTGACGCACCTGCAGGCGGAAATGGGCTGACAGCCCTGCGCGTTGTCGCTGCCGCCTTTTGCGAGCAGCTTGCGCAAACAACAACGGCCCCTTTTGGGGCCGTTTGTCTTTCCGGAGAACAAAGAACGAATGGCGCTACGCCTGTGCTTTCTTCTCGTCTTTAATTTCCTGCGGCGTTTTTGGCAGCAGCGGAGCAGCAGGCTGATCGATAATCCGGGTCACCAGCAACTGATCAATTTTGTAGCTGTCGATATCCACCACTTCAAATTTATAACCGGCAAATTTCACAAAATCCGTACGCTTTGGAATTTTACGCAACATGAACATCATGAAGCCCCCGATGGTTTCATAGTTGCCGGACTGCGGGAATTCTTCGATATGCAGCACGCGCATGACATCTTCAATTGGCGTACCGCCTTCAATCAGCCATGAATGCTCGTCACGGGCCACAATCTGTTCTTCCATGCCCTGACCCACAAGGTCGCCCATCAGCGTAGTCATCACGTCATTGAGGGTGATAATGCCCACCACCAGCGCGTATTCGTTGAGGATCACCGCGAAATCTTCGCCCGCCGCTTTGAAGCTTTCCAGCGCTTCGGAAAGCGTCAGGGTATCCGGCACAATCAGCGCATTACGGATTTGCACGCCGCTGCTCAGCATCAGGCTCTGATTGCCCAGCACGCGGTTCAGTAAATCTTTGGAATCGACGTAGCCGACGACCTGATCGATATGACCATCGCAGACCAAAAATTTGGAATGCGGATGCGTGGCGATTTTCTCTTTAATACTTTCTTCGCTTTCGCGCAGGTCAAAATAGATCACGCTTTCACGCGAGGTCATGGACGACGGAACGGTACGCGATTCGAGTTCAAATACGTTTTCAATCAGCTCATGTTCCTGTTTACGCAGCACACCAGCCAGCGCACCAGCTTCAAACACGGCATAAATGTCGTCAGTCGTAATGTCGTCATTACGCACCATCGGCAGTTTGAACAGACGGAAAATCATGTTCGCCATGCCGTTAAAGAACCAGACCATCGGGCGGCAAATCATCAGACAGAAACGCATCGGGTTGACTATACGGACGGCAACCGACTCAGGTGAAATCATACCGATGCGCTTCGGCGTAAGGTCAGCAAACAGAATAAACAGGCTGGTGACCAGTGCGAATGAGCAGATGAAACTGATTTGATCCGCCAGTTCAGGCGACATAAAGCGAACAAAGAAAGTCTGGAAAGCGGGGGAGAACGCGGCATCGCCGACGATACCACCGAGGATGGCGACGGCATTCAGGCCGATCTGAACCACCGTAAAGAACAGGCCAGGGGTTTCCTGTAATTTCATTACGCGTGCGGCATTGACGTCTCCTTCGTCTGCCAACTGTTTAAGTTTGATTTTGCGGGAAGCCGCCAGCGATATCTCTGACAGCGAGAAAAATGCACTGATCGCGATGAGTAAAAGAATCAGTAAAATACTGTTTAACATAATCTATCCGTTTAACACCGGGGTAAACCGGCAGGGAAAGGCTCTCATTATTTTTGTTGCTTAAAAGAACATCTTTTTAAATGAAGCCGTAAAAAGCAGTTCATAAGAAAAAAGCGTAAGGATGAAAAACAAAGATAATTGCCAGAAATAGTTTTAAAGGGCCACATTTGTGACCCGCATAGTATAGCAGCAGCACTGAGACTGCCGCCAGCGCTTAAAAATCCCGCATTATTGCGGCGGTAAACAGACGCCGATGCCGCCTAATCCGCAATAGCCTTCCGGGTTTTTATACAGATATTGCTGATGATCGTCTTCTGCATAATAAAACGGCAGGGCTTCGGCAATTTCCGTGGTGATGGTGCGCTTATCGTTCGCGTCATCCATCGCCTGCTGGAAGCTCGCCAGACTGGCCAGCGCCTGATCCTGCTGGTCTGCGCTCAGCACATACAAAGCAGAGCGATATTGTGTCCCGATATCGCCGCCCTGACGCATTCCCTGAGCCGGATCGTGATTCTCCCAGAAAATTTGCAGCAGCTTCGCGTAGCTGATAACCGCCGGATCAAACACCACGCGGACAACTTCGGCATGGCCGGTCTGGCCGGTACATACTTCGCGGTATGTCGGGTTCGGTGTGAAACCGCCGCTGTAACCGGAGGCTGTGCTGTAAACCCCATCCTGCTGCCAGAATAAACGCTCAACGCCCCAGAAACAGCCCATCGCAAAGATGGCGACTTCCATATTATCAGGCACATGCGTCATTGAATGACCGTTTACTGCGTGAATCGTTGCAACCGGCATCGGGGTTGTACGGCCAGGTAACGCATCCTCATGACTGACGGGCTGCGCTTTATCGGAAAGTTGCACCACGGAAAACTCCAGTTGTTGCTTTAATGAACAAGGTTTGTAACAAAAGGTCTTAGTGAATATCAGTGACCAACAGGCCACTCTTAGTTGTATCTGATTGCGTCTTTGCACACAATACGGGGAACGTTGCTTCGTCGTTGAACATTTTCAGAGGATTAGCACTAAAATGCTGTCATCTGACTTTGGAAAGATGAATCTGCCAGGAACGAGCAGAACAACCCCGACGGGTAACGAATTTTTTAACAGGAAAGCAAAATTAGCAGGAGTGCGTGTGCCACGATATCGTGAACTGGGTTTGTTATGTGTACTGCTGGCCCCCTCACTCTCCATGGCAGCGAAAGTGCGTTTGCAGCTGGAAGGCCTGGATGGCGATTTGGAAAGGAACGTTCGCGTTCGCTTATCTTCAATTCAAAGTGATGAAGTCGGGGCTAACGGGCGGTTTCGCGCGCGTGTCAGCGCCGCCATTGAGCAGGGGTTGCGGCCATTAGGCTATTATTCGCCAACAATCGATTTCGATTACCGCGAAACCCCTCCGCCGGGCCGCCCGGTATTGATTGCCAAAGTGACACCGGGTACGCCGGTAAAAATCGCTGGCACGAATGTCGTCATTGAAGGGCAGGCGGCCAAAGATGATGAGTTTGAGAAACTGAAGAAAGAGCAGGTTCCTGCGGTAGGCACCATTCTGAACCACGGCACCTACGACAGTTTTAAAAGTTCTCTGACCGGCGAGGCCGTGCGCAAAGGGTACTTCGATGCCAATATGCGCAAAAGCCAGCTGGGCGTGATTGAAGATGAACACAAAGCGTTCTGGGATATCCAGTTCGACAGCGGTGACCGCTATCGCTTTGGCGGCGTTCATTATCAGGGCTCGCAAATCCGCGATGAATATCTGCAAAATCTGGTGCCATTTAAGCCGGGTGATTATTACACGTCTGCGCAACTGGCCGAGCTTAACCGCCGCTTGTCCGCTACCGGCTGGTTTAACTCAGTCGTTGTGTCACCAGATTTTACTGATGCCAAAGCCACAAAAACGCTGCCGCTGAATGCGCTGGTGTCACCGCGTACCGAAAATACGATCGAAACCGGTGTCGGCTTTTCCACGGATATCGGTCCGCGTCTGACGGCTAACTGGAAAAAACCGTGGGTTAACGATCGCGGTCAGAGCTTTGAAACCTCCACGACGCTTTCCGGCCCTGAACAGTCGCTGGATCTTAGCTATAAAATCCCGCTGCTGAAATCTCCGCTCGAACAGTATTACCTGGTTCAGGGCGGCTTCAAACGTGAAGACCTGAACGACACCAACTCCGATTCCACCACGGTGAATCTGGCCCGTTACTGGGATTTGTCCAGCGGCTGGCAGCACGCTGTTAACCTGCGCTGGAGCCTCGACCACTTTACCCAAGGTAGCGTCACCAACACGACGATGCTGATTTATCCGGGTGTGAGCCTGAACCGTACGCGTCAGCGCGGCGGACTGATGCCGACCTGGGGCGATTCCCAACGTTATTCTCTGGATGTCTCGGATACTACCTGGGGCTCGGACGTCGATTTCGCCGTGATTCAGGCGCAGAACGTCTGGATCCGCACGCTGGCCGAAAAACATCGTTTCGTATTCCGCGGCAATCTGGGCTGGATTGAAACTAATGACTTCGAGCGCGTGCCGCCGTCCCTGCGATTCTTCGCCGGTGGCGACCGCAGCATTCGTGGTTACAAATACAAATCCATTTCCCCGCGCGATGATGACGGCAAACTGACGGGCGCCTCGTATCTGGGCACCGGTTCGGTGGAATATCAGTACAACGTGACCGGAAAATGGTGGGGCGCGGTGTTTGTCGATTCCGGCGAAGCGGTGAACGACATCACGCAGAATGATTTCAAAACCGGTGCGGGCGTAGGCGTGCGCTGGGCTTCACCGATCGGCCCGGTGAAATTAGACGTTGCCGCCCCCGTTGGCGACAAAGATGAGCATGGATTGCAGTTCTACATCGGTTTAGGTCCGGAATTATGAGTTTATTTAAGAAAATCTGCCTGGGTTTCCTGATCTTCCTGCTGCTGATCATCAGTCTGGTGGCGTTTTTAGTCGGTACGCAAACCGGTCTGCATCTGATGATCAATGGCGCGAACCGCTTCGTGCCGGGGCTGAATATCGCCAGCACCGAAGGCGGATGGCGCGATCTGACCCTTAAAGGCGTGCATTACGAAATGCCGGGTGTTGACGTGAAAGCGGGAGAATTCCATCTTTCGCTCGATTTTTCGTGCCTGAAAAACAGCGCGCTGTGCGTGAACGCGCTCCGCGTGAAAGACGTCAATGTGGTGGTGAACACCAAAGAAATGACGCCGGCGGCAGAGCAACCTCAGCCAGAAAACAGCGAGCCGCTGACCAATCTCAGTACGCCATATCCGATTACGCTGCGCGTGCTGACGCTGGATAATATCAACGTGACGCTCGATGACCGGGCGATTTCTCTGGCGTCATTCCGCACCGGCGCGCACTGGGAAGGGCGGGCGATTCAGCTGATGCCAACGCACATCGGTGGGTTGCTGATTGCCTTGCCGAAAACGCCGGTCAATCCGTTACCGGAAGTTGTTCAGGCGGCGCAGGACAAAGCGGTCGAAAAGGCCACCGGAAAACCGGCAGAACCGGCCGTTGTCGTACCTGAAAAGCCACTGGGTGAAACCTTACAGGAGCTGTTTGCCAAACCGCTGCTGCCTGAATTACCGGATTTCCGTCTGCCAGTCGATCTCGAAATTCAGCAAATTCTCGGTGAAAACCTGCGCCTGACCGGTGACACCGATGTGCTCATCACCCGTTTCGAACTGAAAGCCAGTACGCAAAATCAGATCGTTAAGCTCGATAAATTGCAGGTGCGGTCGCCACAGGGTTCGCTGGACGGCATCGGGCAGGCAACGCTGAATCAAAACTGGCCGGTGGATATGACGGTCAACACCGCCGTGAATCTCGATCCCCTCAAAGGCGAGAAGATCAAACTCAAAATCGCCGGTGGTCTGCGCGACAAACTCGATGTTGGGCTGAACCTTTCCGGCCCGGTGCGTGCTCAGCTGGCGTTGCAGACTCAGCTGGCGGAAGCCGGACTGCCGCTGGATCTGAAACTCAGCAGCGATGCGTTGCAGTGGCCGCTGACCGGCACGCCGCAGTATCAGGTGAAAGGCTTCAAACTGAATTTCAGCGGCAAAGCGACGGATTATGCGCTTTCGCTGCGTTCTGATTTCAAAGGCGATCAGATCCCGCCCGCCACGCTGACCGTTGACGGTAAAGGGAACGTGGAGCAATTCAAACTGACCTTGCTGCGCCTGACGGCGCTGGAAGGGAATACAGACCTGACCGGCGTCGTCGACTGGAGCAAAGCAATAAGCTGGAACAGCGAACTGAAGCTGACGGGGATTAACACCGCCAGACAGTGGCCGGACTGGCCTGCGAAGTTGCAGGGTAAAATTACCACGCGCGGCAGCCTGTATGGCGGCACGTGGCAGATGCAGGTTCCGTTGCTGGATCTGACCGGTAACGTCAAACAAAACGCAGTCAAAGCGCAGGGCAACGTACGCGGAAACAGTTATGGCCAGTGGGATATTCCTCAGTTGCACCTTGAGCTGGGTCGCAATAATCTGGACGTGAAAGGCAAGCTCAGCGATACCTGGAATCTGGACGCTAAAGTGGATGCGCCGCATCTTGATGGCGCATTGCCGGGGCTGGGCGGCGTGGTGAAAGGGATGCTGCAACTGCGCGGTGATCTGAAAGCGCCGAAGTTGCTGGCCGATTTGACTGCCACTGGCCTGAAATGGCAGGCGCTGACGGTGAATCGCGTGGATGTGAAGGGCGACGTCAGTTCTACCGATCAGATTCAGGGCAATCTTGCCGTGCGCGTCCAGCAGCTTAAACAGGATGCGCTGGATATTTCGGATATCAATCTGGAAGCCAAAGGCAATGAAAAGCAACATCAGCTGACGCTGAAAGTGGAGGGCAAACCGGTCTCGGGGCGCCTGGCGCTGACCGGCAGTTTTGACCGGGCAACCGAAGAATGGAAAGGCAATATCAACAATACGTCGTTTGATACACCCGTCGGGCAATGGCGTCTGAACCGTTCTATCGCGCTGGATTATTTCAATAAAGAGCAGCGGATCACCGTCGGGCCACACTGCTGGCAGAATCCTAATGCAGATCTGTGTGTACCGAAAACCATTGATGCCGGTGCCAGCGGGCAGGCCAGCGTGGTGCTAAACCGCTTTGATCTGGCGATGATCAAACCTTTCCTCACTGACGATACGCAACTGAGCGGAACATTCAGCGGAAAAGCCGACGTGAGCTGGAAAGCCGAAGGCGGTCTGCCGCAGGCCAGCGTTTCGCTGGTGGGCAAAGGCGTCAAAGTGCAGCAACTGGTGCAGGGAAATCCGCTGCCGGTCGCGTTCGATACGCTGAATCTGAATGCCGGGCTGAACAATGGGCGGGCAAATCTCGACTGGCTGATCAAAATTGCCAACAACGGCCAGCTCGACGGCAATATCCAGATCGCCGATCCGCAAGGGAAACGTAATCTCAGCGGGAACGTGAATATCGCCCGTGTTTCTATGGCATTGCTGCAACCCGCTCTGATGGATGGCGAGAAAGCCTCCGGCATCCTGAATGCGAATCTGCGGTTGGGCGGTGATGCGCAAAAACCGCAGGTCTTCGGCAAACTGGCGCTGACTGGCGTCGATTTCGACGGGCAATTTATGCCGTTTGATATCACGGATGCCAATATCAACATCAACTTCAACGGCATGTCGTCGATTATGGAAGGCGTCATCAAAACCGCTCAGGGTCAGCTGGAGCTGAACGGTAACGCCGACTGGAGCGAAATCAACGCCTGGCGCGCCCGTATTGCCGCGCGCGGGAATAAAGTCCGCGTTTCGGTTCCGCCGATGGTGCGGCTGGATGTTTCGCCGGACCTGGTGTTTGACGCCACGCCGCAATTGTTCTCCCTCAACGGCACCGTCGATATTCCGTGGGCGCGCATTACCGTGCAGGAACTGCCGGAAAGCGCCGTGGGCGTTTCGTCGGATGAAGTGATGCTTAACGATCAGCGTCAGCCTATCGCGCCGGTTTCGGCTTCGATTCCTATCAACAGCAATCTGATGGTCAATATCGGCCCGGATGTGCGTCTGGACGCGTTTGGCCTGAAAGCGCGTCTGGAAGGCGCGCTGAAAGTGGCGCAGGACAGTCGCGGGTTAGGTCTGAACGGGCAAATTAATATTCCGTCCGGGCGTTTCCATGCGTACGGTCAGGACTTAATTGTGCGCAAGGGTCAGCTGTTATTCTCCGGACCGGCGGACCAGCCACTGCTGAATCTGGAAGCTATCCGTAACCCTGAAGCGACAGAAAATGACGTTGTGGCCGGTTTACGCGTTACCGGCGAGGCCGATGCACCTAAACTTGAAATATTCTCAGATCCGGCGATGTCGCAGCAGGAAGCCTTGTCCTACCTGCTTCGCGGGCAAGGATTAGACAATTCTGGCGGTGACAGCGGCGCAATGACCTCAGCTCTTATCGGGTTAGGGGTTGCGCAAAGTGGTAAACTTGTGGGTAAAATCGGCGAGGCATTTGGCGTCAGCAATCTGGCGCTGGATACTCAGGGCGTGGGAGACAGTTCTCAGGTCGTGGTCAGTGGCTATGTTTTACCGGGTTTACAGGTGAAATATGGTGTCGGGATATTTGACTCGCTGGCAACCCTGACATTGCGCTATCGGTTGATGCCGAAGCTTTACCTGCAGGCTGTATCGGGCATCGATCAGGCATTGGATTTGCTCTATCAGTTTGAGTTTTAATTCATGTGACTTTTACTATACGAATATAAACATGCGAATAATTGTTTACGGTAGTCTGCGACGCAAGCAAGGCAACAGTCATTGGATGACGAATGCTCAATGGTTGGGTGACCATGAGCTGGAAGGGTATGCGCTTTATAATCTGGGGCACTATCCGGCAGTCATTCCAGGGGACGGGAAGGTCTATTGCGAAGTTTACCGCATTAACTCGTCAATCATGGCTGAGTTGGATGAGCTGAAAAGTAATACGAAAGATTATCGTCGCGAGCTGATCTCGACGCCTTACGGCAGTGCCTGGATTTACCTCTACATTCGCTCACTGGATGGTGTGCCGAGAATTGAGGGTGGCGACTGGGTGAAGCGTAACGAACCGGTCAGCGAGTAATCTGAGCAAGGTCGTCAGAAATAGTCGTTGCTAGCCAACGCGTTATACATAAAAAAACACCGTCCAGTGGACGGTGTTTTTTTTCGTGTCGCAGAAAACAATTACTTGTTTTTAGCGCGCTCGAAGGAGCTCACGATTTCAGCTTTTGCAGCAGCGGCATCAGCCCAACCTTCAACTTTCACCCATTTGCCTTTTTCCAGCGCTTTGTATTGCTCGAAGAAGTGAGTGATCTGGCCGCGCAGAAGCTCTGGCAGGTCGTTCACATCTTTGATGTGATCGTATTCTTTGCTCAGTTTGGTGTGCGGAACCGCAACAACTTTCGCATCTTCACCAGATTCGTCAGTCATTTTCAGAACGCCAACCGGACGGCAGCGGATCACAGAACCTGGTTGCAGCGGGTATGGTGTTGGAACCAGTACGTCAACCGGGTCGCCGTCCAGAGACAGGGTGTGGTTGATGTAACCGTAGTTCGCAGGGTAGAACATTGCGGTAGACATGAAACGGTCTACGAACAGTGCACCGGTGTCTTTATCAACTTCGTATTTGATAGGATCCGCGTTTGCCGGGATTTCGATAACAACATAGATATCTTCTGGCAGTTCTTTGCCTGCCGGCACGTTCAGTAAGCTCATTGTTGGTTTCCTTCATTGAACCAGGAATAGAGTGCCGCACATTATAGCCAACTCTCCCGTGATTTCCCGCCCTTTTCGTCGTATCGCCTTTGCCTAATTTCCGGCATGACCTGCTGCAGAAGATCGGCAAAATCTCCAGAATCGGCAGTAAAATTTACGCATGCACTGCTTTGCCGTGTAACTGCCTGTTTTTGCTTTTCTTATCAAGAGATTCGATGGATTGCCGATAACAATATTTATACAAAAAATCAGGCAAACCTGATCCCTACCTCATTCGCAGTTTCTCCTTTTCACCTGAATAGCTGGATAACACCGTATGTTGAATAAGTTGAGCGTAAAAGCCGGTCTGATTGGCTTACTGGTCGTGATGACGTTGATTTTGTTGCTGGTGAGTGTCCTTGGCGCCAATGCCATCCGGCAAAGTGCCACTTCACTACAGAAAATTAACCAGCTTCAGGGAGATGAACTGGGATCGCTGGCAGACAGCTACAGTTTTTCGTTGCGCACGCGTGTTGCCAGCGGTGTTGCGGTTCGTCAGCTTGAAATCGGCATGATGGACGACGCCAAATCCACCACCGACCGGATTGCCGGATACATCAAACAGGCCGATGCAGACCTGACGAAATTCAACGGTATTCAGGATGACACCGTGCGAGGCCGCGAATTATCGGCGGCGGTCAGTAAAAGCTACGAGGCGTATAAGGCTAACGGCCTGGTGCCACTTCTGGCTGCGCTCCAGGCGCAAAGCGCCGACGGTTATTACGACGTACTGGAAAATAAAATCACGCCTTACAGTAATGCTTACGACAAAGCGCTGGCCGATTTCCGGGCGTATGCCACGGATAACACGGCCCAAAGAATTGAACAGGCACGCACAAATGCCCGCATTCAGGTGACCGTGATTGTTGTCGGTTTCCTTATCGCTCTGGCGATTGCGCTGATCGCCTGGTTTGCCCTGCAAAAAATTATTATGCATCCGCTGAATTTCTCTATCGCACAGCTCGAATTTATTGCCAAAGGCGATCTGACGCATGAAATCGATGATTCACGTAATAATGAAATGGGACGCCTGCTGAAGGCCATGAAACAAATGCAGGATTCGCTGGTGCTCTCGGTCGGGCGCGTCCGCGATGCCGGGAATCAGATTGATGTCGGCTCCCGCGAACTGGCCGCCGGTAACGTTCATCTGGCGCAACGCACGGAAGAATCCGCCGCCTCACTTGAAGAAACCGCCGCCAGTATGGAACAGCTGACATCAACGGTGCGCATGAACGCGGCAAATTCTGAGCAGGCTAATCAGCTGGCGCAAAGCGTATCCGTGATTGCCGATAAAGGCAGCGAAGTTGTCCATCAGGTGATGGATAAAATGCAGGGTATTACCGACAGTTCGAAACGTATCGGTGACATTATCAGCGTGATTGACGGCATTGCGTTCCAGACCAACATTCTGGCACTGAATGCCGCAGTGGAAGCTGCCCGCGCCGGTGAGCAGGGGCGCGGTTTCGCGGTGGTGGCCGGTGAAGTTCGCAGTCTGGCGCAGCGCAGTGCGCAATCCGCCCGCGAAATCAAAGAGCTGATCGGTGATTCAGAAAGCCGCGTGTCGGAAGGTTCGGTGATGGTGAAATCTGCGGCGGATACGATGGTTGAGATTTCCAGCGAAGTGACGCGGGTGACCAGCCTGATGCGCGAAATTTCCATCGCAACTACTGAGCAAACGCACGGGATTGAACAGGTGAATGTGGCGATTACGCAGATGGATCAGGTTGCGCAGCAGAATGCGGCACTGGTCGAGCAGGCCACGGCGGCCACGCGTTCTCTGGAAGAGCAGGCGCAACTTCTGGCGGAAAGCATGGCGGTGTTTAAGCTGAACCGCGCTGAGCATTACTAATACGTTGAGTCTGAAGTGGAAGATAATAAAAAGGTGGCTTTTAAAAGCCACCTTTTTTGCGTTTGGGAAACGCTAAGTTACAGAGGTATCACGTTCATTCTTTGATGATTTTTGAGTCGGGTACCGGTTTATTCATCGGGGAATTGGGCGATAAAGCGTTCTGCATCTTCAACCATTGAACTGTTACCGACGAAGAACGGCGCGCGTTCGTGCAGTTTTTGCGGAATGATGTCCAGAATGCGGTTTTTACCGTCACTGGCTTTACCACCAGCCTGTTCGGCCAGGAATGCCATCGGGTTGCATTCGTACAACAAACGCAGTTTTCCGTTCGGATGGCTGGCAGTGCTCGGATAAATATAGATGCCGCCTTTCAGCAGGTTACGGTGAAAATCTGCAACCAGTGAACCGATATAACGTGAGGTGTAAGGGCGTTGCGTCGCTTCATCCTGTTCCTGGCAATACTTAATGTATTTTTTAACGCCGAGAGGGAATTTGATGTAGTTGCCTTCATTAATGGAGTACATGTTGCCCTTTGCAGGGAAACGGACTTTTTCGTGAGAGAGGCAGAATACACCGAGTGAAGGATCATAAGTAAAGGCATGAACGCCTGCGCCGGTGGTGTAAACCAGCATGGTGGAAGAGCCGTAGACTACGTAACCTGCGGCAACCTGACGGTTCCCCGGTTGCAGGAAGTCTGCTTCCGTTACGGGCTGGCCGAGCGGAGAAGTCCGGCGGTAAATCGAGAAGATGGTCCCGACTGAAACGTTCACGTCGATGTTTGAAGAGCCGTCCAGCGGATCCATCAAAATCACGTATTTCGCATTTTCAGCGCGTTCGCCATCGAAAATGACAATTTCATCTTCTTCTTCAGACGCGATACCGGCAATTTCTCCACGTGCTTTCATCGCCGCTTTTAATTTTTCATTTGCATACAGATCGAGCTTCATCTGTACTTCACCCTGCACATTTTCTGCACCGCTGGTGCCGAGAATGTCAACCAGACCCGCTTTGTTGATATCGCGGTGAATGATTTTAGCGCCGAGTTTTATTGCTGACAGCAAGGCGGTGAGCTCACCGGTTGCATGAGGAAAGTCTTGCTGTTTTTCAACAATAAATTCGCCTAACGTTTTCATAACACGTTCCCTGAATCTAGGATGGATAACGGTTCGTTAATAAAACCTTCACAAGAGCATGGGCAGTTTAGCCCAAATATATGGACGAATCATAGGCAAATCCATTTCTTCTGGGCGATTCTGAGCGGTAGAATAGCGGCTGACTTAAAGGCATTAATGGAAAAATTTATGCGCATTCATATTCTTGGGATTTGCGGCACGTTTATGGGCGGGCTGGCGATGCTGGCACGTGCACAAGGGCATCAGGTAACCGGTTCGGACGACAACGTTTATCCACCGATGAGTACGCTGCTGGAAAAGCAGGGGATCGCGCTGATCCAGGGTTACGATCCGGCTCAGTTAGATCCTCAACCGGATCTGGTGATTATCGGTAACGCGATGACGCGCGGAAACCCGTGTGTCGAAGCCGTGCTCGAGCTGGGGATCCCGTATGTCTCCGGCCCGCAGTGGCTGCACGATCATGTTCTGCCGGAGCGCTGGGTTATTGCTGTCGCGGGTACGCACGGTAAAACGACGACTGCCGGAATGGTCACGTGGATCCTTGAAGCCTGCGGCTACGAGCCAGGCTACGTCATTGGCGGCGTGCCGGGGAACTTCGAGGTTTCTGCACGTCTTGGAAACAGCCCGTTTATGGTTCTGGAAGCGGACGAATATGACTGCGCGTTCTTTGATAAGCGCTCCAAATTCGTTCACTACAGCCCGCGGACGCTGATCCTGAACAATCTCGAATTCGATCACGCGGATATTTTCGATGATCTGAAAGCAATCCAGAAACAGTTTCACCACCTTGTTCGCCTCGTGCCGGGTAAAGGTAAAATTATCCTTCCTGAGCATGACACGCCGCTGAAACAAGTGATGGCGATGGGCTGCTGGAGCGAACAGGAATTTGCCGGTGAAGCAGAAAACTGCGCCTGGGATGCGAAAAAACTGACACCAGATGCCAGCTCTTTCGAGGTTTATCTTCATGGCGAAGTGGCCGGTCAGGTGAACTGGAATCTGGTGGGCGAACACAATATGCATAATGCGCTGATGGCGATTGCCGCTGCGCGTCATGTTGGCGTGAAACCTGAAGATGCCTGCAAGGCGCTGGGTGATTTTATCAATGCCCGCCGTCGTCTTGAACTGCGTGGCGTGGAAAATGGCGTCAGCGTATATGACGATTTTGCGCATCACCCGACGGCCATTCTGGCAACGCTTTCTGCATTGCGCAGCAAAGTTGGCGGGACGGCACGCATTCTGGCTGTTCTCGAACCGCGCTCAAATACCATGAAAATGGGCATGAGTAAAAATGAGCTGGCGCCTTCCCTCGGTCGCGCCGATGAAGTGTTCCTGCTTCAGCCGCAGCATATTCCGTGGCAGGTTGCTGAAGTGGCAGAGCGCTGCATCCAGCCCGCGCACTGGAGTGCGGACGTCGATTCGCTGGTCGATATGGTGATCAAGGCTTCGCAGCCAGGCGATCATATTCTGGTGATGAGTAATGGCGGTTTTGGTGGCATTCACGGGAAGTTACTGACGGCGCTGGCTGCTAAAGCGGAAGCCGCTCAGTAACAGTCATACCGCAGCGGATAAACGGAAAGCACAGCGATGGCTGTGCTTTTTTTTTGCCTGGGATTTGGCCATGCGGCGATTTGCAGACAAAAAAAGGCCCTCAAAAAATTTGAGGGCCAAAGGGTGTCGTCGGACAGGACGACGAGGGTTACGTTAGCAAGAGAGCGGCAGTGGCAGTGTCTTCTCTCTTCCCAGCCTCAACAGCGCATTAATTTTCGCTGGTATATGGCTGTTGAAACCCGGTAACGCTAATTCAAGTACTCAAACAGTGGCTTTGTATGAGGGACTGACTCAGAAATCTTATTGATAGATTTCTGCTGTTGCGTGATAAGCACCATCGTTATGTGCTTCGATCACACGATAAGATTTTGCGCCCTTGCTGTCGGCTTTATCGGACAACTCCTGGCGAATGTCTGTCGGGACGCCATTGACGCCGCTGACGCTGATAGTGCCCATAGGCTGAAGATTTTCTGCCTGCTGACTAGAAACCAGTTGTGCGGCAGACGCGCCGAAAGAAACAGCAGACAGCAGGCTAAGGGCGGCAATAGTGGTCATGATTTTCATGATAATTTCCTAATTTCATAGACGTTGATGCTAACGATGAGAGAGCAACGCCGGTTGAGATTTGGATTCATCAGTTCTGGAATATCTGAGTCCGGCAACGCGAAAAGCGTGGAGGAACATTGATGATGGCAGAGACAAATCCGTCTTGATGCGCTTCGCGCGGGCCTGAATCATTCAGGCCCCTTCGCTTCGTTTACCCAGGCTTATTGGTAAATTTCTGCGGTAGCGTGGTAATTACCTTCTTCACGCACTTCGATAACACGAAATGCTTTAGCCCCTTTGGCATCCGCTTTATCAGACAATGCCTGACGGATATCAGAAGGTGCACCGGCAACGCCGCTTACGCTGATCATCCCGCGTGACTGAAGATTTGCGGCCTGATCCTGAGAAACAGGTTGTGCTGCAAAAGCGCCGAATGACAGAGCAGAGAGAATGCTTAATGTTGCAATTGTAGTTTTAACGTTCATGATTTTGACCTCGTCGATTTTATTATGTTTCCAACAACTGGTGCTTCACACCACGGAAATGAGTATACATCTAGTCACTCGGAATATTAATAGTTTGCTAATAGTTATTTTTGTGGTTATGTGGGGGCTATTTGAATTTTTAATAACAAAAAGGAATAAAAATTGCGTGAAAATCGATCTTTTTGTGTTAATTTTTCGTAAAATCAACGGATTGAGTGAATTTGACTATTTGTGCTTAATTTTGCAGTCAATCACACCATCGAAATGTTTATGTGACGGGAAAGTGCTTCGTGTGAACAGAGTTAACAGGGATAACGACCTGAGGCGTGTTTTTAAAACGGCGGTACAACGTTAAAGAAGGGTAAGTGATAGACGGATAAGGAAAGGCAGGCTGAGGCCAGAAATTGTTTTCTTCTGACCTCAGGCACAGAACTGAAGCAGGAAACAGCGCAACATATCGCCGTATCAAAGTTCCTGTTCAAACAAACCGAGGATTGCGTCGTGAAGCTGTCTGACGCTGAAACCCCGTGCGGGCGTGGTAAAAATTGTGTCATCGCCGGCAATGGTGCCCAGTATCCCTTCGGATTTGCCCAGAGAATCGAGCAGGCGCGCAATCAGCTGTGCCGCACCCGGACTGGTGCGGATAACGACGACGGCATCGTTATGGTCAATATCTAAGACCAAATTCTTCAGTGGGCTGGTCGTTGTCGGCACGCCGATTTCGGCAGGCAGGCAATAAACCATCTCCATCTTTGCGTTGCGGGTCCGCACCGCGCCGAATTTTGTCAGCATCCGTGAGACTTTTGACTGATTGATATTTTCGAAACCGTCTTCCTGAAGTGCGACGACAATTTCGCCCTGAGAACTGAATTTCTCTTCCTTCAACAGTGCTTTGAAGGCTTTGATCAAATCTTCCTGTTTAGCAGGATTACGCATTTTGCACCCTGGTCTCTGTATCATCGTTTCGTTGATTATGCAGATATTTGCATTTTTATGCAACACGGGGTCGACAGGTAACATCAGAATTGTGCACTCAGACGGGAATGACTGCGCCGGAGTATATATCTGGGCGTCATGAATATGCCGAAATAGTGCATTGTGGTGAAATGATTAGCCGGATTGCTGTTAATCCTATGATCTCGATTCAGCTCTCACATTGAATTGAATTTAACCATTTTTTAACCTGGCAGGTTTTGTGGTGCTACTTTTAAGGTGTAGCTTTCCGATAAAAAGTCATAAAAGACCGGAAAAATGGCGCTAAGCGGTGTTTTTTTACTTTCTTAACGACCAAGCTCAGTTTTCCAGCAGTTGAGCGATTGTTTTTAGCTGTATAAGTGATTAAGGTCACACCCAAAATAATTCCACGACACTTATAAGTTAGTGATAAAAAAGGAGTATAGGATGAAAGTTGCAGTTCTAGGTGCTGCGGGCGGTATCGGTCAGGCCCTCGCGCTTCTGCTCAAGACCCAGCTACCTTCCGGTTCCGAACTGTCATTATACGATATCGCACCTGTTACTCCGGGTGTCGCCGTCGATCTGAGCCATATCCCTACCGCAGTCAAAATCAAAGGCTTCTGTGGCGAAGACGCAACGCCAGCTCTGGAAGGCGCGGATATCGTTTTGATCTCTGCCGGTGTGGCGCGCAAACCGGGTATGGATCGTTCCGACCTCTTTAATGTTAACGCCGGTATTGTACGTAATCTGATTCAGCAGGTTGCGAAAACCTGTCCGCAAGCGTTAATCGGCATTATCACCAACCCGGTCAATACTACCGTCGCTATAGCTGCCGAAGTTTTGAAAAATGCAGGTGTGTACGACAAGAACAAACTGTTTGGCGTCACCACGCTCGATGCAATCCGCTCGAACACGTTCGTGGCTGAACTAAAAGACAAGCAGCCTGAAGAAATTGATGTGCCCGTGATTGGCGGGCACTCAGGGGTGACAATTCTTCCTTTATTGTCTCAGGTGCCTGGCGTGGTATTTAGCGACAGTGAAATCGCTGCGCTGACAAAGCGTATCCAGAATGCGGGAACTGAAGTGGTAGAAGCCAAAGCAGGCGGCGGTTCTGCTACTTTGTCTATGGGGCAGGCGGCCGCACGCTTCGGGCTTTCACTGGTTCGTGCTCTGCAAGGTGAAATCAACGTTATTGAATGCGCCTATGTAGAAGGAAAGGGCGACTATGCCCGTTTCTTCGCACAGCCTGTTCTGTTGGGTAAAAAGGGCATCACTGAGCTCATTGATATTGGCAAGCTCAGCGCTTTTGAACAGCAGTCACTGGATTCGATGCTGGATATCCTGCGTAAAGATATCGAACTGGGCGAACAGTTTATCAATCACTGATAAGCCTTAAGTGAAGCCGCCGGGTATCTCCGGCGGCTTTCTTTATTGGCATCATTTATTCTCATTGGGAATGCGGCACCTGCGCTCGATGACCTGAAACGTGGTGGCATCAAAGTAACGGCTTGGCCAGATAATTGACGGGTGAACGCCCAGCGCCCCGGCAATGAGCAATTCTCCTTTTGGCCAGGGCCTGGAAAGTGCATTAGAAAGCGTTGAAGAGCTCAGTCCGGCGGATCGTGACACCGCGGCGAGTGTCGTCCCTTTCTTTCTCAGGGCTGCGATAATATCAGCCTGATGCCAGTCATCATTCCTTGTCATCATGGTATTTTCCTTATTTTTAAATCGCTTTTATAAGACTTTCTTTGAAAACATATATTCAATGATTGCTTGGTTGCGCCCAGTTCAATCCTATCAATGTTTCCTAAAAAATATTTTCTGCTCGGATTAAGAAAATACATTCTTATTAGAATTAAAACAAACAAGTAAATTCAGTTTGCTTTTTGGCCTGATAGTCTTTTTTTATCCTATATTTCGAGTTCATTTAATACGAACACGTTATTGAAGTGTTGATAATTTGAACGCAATTATAGATCTGAATGATTTAAAAGAATGAAATAACGATCTTAGTTAATGAATGATGAGGGAGATATGCGCATTACATAAGGTAAAAATATCATTACTATTTGTTTGTAATAGGTTTTTTGTTTAATTAGGCGTGCTGCCCGTCAATCTGATTACATAACTTTCTAAAAAAGACTTTCAAGGGAGATATTCTGTTGTTGATAAACATATTTCATGGAAACATTGTGCGGCAACAGTAGACTCATTCCGAAAAATTGAATATCTTCTTTCCGTTAAATAGGCGTTTTCCTAAATAGTCTGTTTTAATATCTTCTCTAAAATGGGCTTGCAGCGAACAAGGAAAGCATCCGCAGAATTCTCATGGATTTATAACAGCAACCTTTCTTATTGGATTATATGAGAAAGACAAGGATCGTTATGAAAAAAGAGTGGTTTGCAGCAAAGGAACTGACCGGAAAAGATGGCCTTCCTACCTCAACACAGGGCGTGCACGGCATGGCGCGCAGATTATGTTGGATCAAACGGCGCAGACGTGGCGTTCAGGGACGTGCAGTGGAATATCACATTGACAGCCTGCCGGGTAATACCGTCGCCAGTCTGGCAATGAATGAACATTCTGCTGAATATGTTTACACGTCACATCAGGATCTGCTGGCGATCTGGATCGAGAGTTATAAGCAACTCAAGGAGCCTGAGCGCGAAACGATGATCTCTTTTATCGTGAGGGAAGGGGTATCGGAAATACTAAACAGGCTGCGTAAGTCTGACGATTCATAGATTTGCCAGAACTGACGCGCCTGTGCAGACAGGCACGTCAGGAAACATCAGAAATCGCGTTTGACGGCCAGATGCGCCAAACCTTCCAGCGCGGAGCGATATTCAGATTCAGGCAGTACCTGAAGAGCCTGAATCGCTTTGTCAGCTTCTTCTTCAGCACGCTGACGAGTATAAGCCAGAGAACCCCACTGATGCATGGCGGCCAAAACTGGCTCCAGTAAATGGCGCCCGTTGCCTTCTTCGATAGCTTTACGGATCATTGCTGACTGCTCAGCGTCGCCGTGTTGCATGGCATGCAGCAGAGGCAAAGTCGGTTTGCCTTCATCGAGATCGTCACCGGTATTTTTGCCCAGCGTTTCGCCATCGGCGTCATAATCGAGCAAATCATCAATCAGCTGGAATGCCGTGCCCAAATAGCGACCATAATCTTGCAACGCCGTTATTTGTTCGGTGTTCCCGCCAGCCAGCATGGCAGAAGATTGTGATGCCGCTTCGAAAAGACGGGCGGTTTTGCTGTAAATGACCTGCATGTAGCTTTCTTCGGTGATGTCGGGGTCATTGCAGTTAATAAGCTGCTGTACTTCACCTTCTGCAATCACATTCACCGCTTTGGCCATCAGAGCCAGAACCGGCAGTGATTCCAAATCTGTCATCATCTGGAAAGCGCGGGTGTAGATAAAATCACCGACCAGCACGCTGGCGGCGTTTCCGAAAGCGGCGTTGGCCGTTGCTTTTCCACGGCGCATATCAGACTCATCAACCACGTCATCGTGCAGTAATGTCGCGGTATGAATGAACTCAATCAGAGCGGCGACTTTTATGTGTTTATCACCGTCGTAGGATAGTGCTTTGGCTGCCAGTACTGCTATCATCGGACGGATACGTTTGCCGCCGCCACTGATGATGTAGTATCCCAGCTGATTGATGAGAGAAACCTCTGAATTCAACTGCTCAAGGATGGATGCGTTGACCGCAGCCATGTCATCCTGGGTAAGATCGATAATCTGTTCTAGGTTCATTGTGTTTTTTCGGCTGTTTTTCTCTTCGCCGCAATGAGGTCTGGCTCACATTGGCACATGGCGCTAACTGTAATGGGGATTGTACTTGAAAAACAGTGTAGATAAATGATATCGAAAGAACTGCGCTTTTTTTCTTCTTTTGTCGTCATTGTGCTCTTGTCTTATGCTGATTTTTTGCGTAGAATTCGCGCCCTATTGTGAATATTTATAGCGCCCTCTGGACTATACAAAGTTGAGTGCGCGGAAAGCGGAGTTTTATATGTACGCGGTTTTCCAAAGTGGTGGTAAACAACACCGTGTCAGCGAAGGGCAGACTATTCGTCTCGAGAAGCTGGACGTTGCAACTGGCGAAGCTATCGAATTCGATCAGGTTCTGATGATTGCAAACGGTGAAGAAATCAACATCGGCCTGCCATTAGTTGCTGGCGGTGTAATCAAAGCTGAAGTCGTTGCTCACGGTCGTGGCGAAAAGGTCAAAATCGTTAAGTTTCGTCGTCGTAAACACTATCGTAAGCAGCAGGGCCACCGTCAGTGGTTCACTGACGTTAAAATCACCGGCATCAGCGCTTAAGATTAGGAGAGCGGAACAATGGCACACAAAAAGGCTGGCGGCTCCACACGTAACGGTCGCGATTCAGAAGCTAAACGTCTGGGCGTAAAACGCTTTGGCGGCGAAGCAGTACTGGCAGGCAGCATCATCGTTCGTCAGCGCGGCACCAAATTCCACGCTGGTATCAACGTGGGTTGCGGCAAGGACCACACTCTGTTTGCTTTGGCTGACGGTAAAGTCAAGTTCGAAGTTAAAGGCCCGAAAAACCGTAAGTACATCAGCATCGAAGCTGAATAAGTTTTTCGCGTCTTAGTAAATAGATGTAAGCCCCGCAATTCGTTGCGGGGCTTTTTACATTCTGGTTAGCCCATTCTGGCGGGATATGGACACAAAATCACAGGCGTCTGTTGGTATTCTGTTAGCACTGATTACTGCTATGAGTTGGGGTTCTTTACCCATCGCCATGAAGCAGGTGCTGGTGGTAATGGATCCCTTTACTGTGGTTTGGTATCGGTTTTCTCTGGCAGCAATTGTGCTGGGGTGCATTCTGGCTGTGAAGCGCAGATTGCCGCCCAGAACGATTTTTAATCGTCCACGCTGGCTGGTTTTAGTATTGATCGCCACGTGTGGATTACTGGGGAACTTCGTCCTTTTTAGTTCCTCCCTGCAATTCCTAAGCCCGACAGCCTCGCAGGTTATCGGCCAGCTTTCGCCGGTCGGTATGATGTTTGCGAGTGTAATAATCCTGAAAGAAAGGATGCGGATCACGCAGGTTATTGGCGCCATTATGCTGATTTTCGGGCTGGTATTGTTCTTTAATACCAGCTTGATCGAAATTTTTACCCGCCTCACGGATTACACTTTGGGTGTGATTTTTGGTGTCGGGGCAGCCTCGGTTTGGGTGATTTATGGTGTGGCACAGAAAGTATTGCTGCGCCAACTCGCTTCACCGCAGATCCTGTTTTTGCTGTACACTTTATGTTCTATCGCATTGCTCCCGCTGGCTAGCCCGGCGGTGCTTTCACAGCTCAGCGGCTGGCAGTTTGCCTGTCTGTTGTTTTGCGGCGCGAATACCTTAGTAGGATATGGCGCCTTAGCGGAAGCGATGGCGAGATGGCAGGCGGCCCAGGTTAGTGCAATTGTGACGCTGACTCCGCTGTTTACCCTGCTATTTTCAGATTTACTGGCACTTGCCTGGCCCGACTTTTTTGCTGCACCCGTGCTCAATTTTATTGGTTATATCGGGGCAATTGTGGTGGTGGCGGGGGCAATGTTTTCCGCAGTTGGCCATCGCTGGTGGCCACGTCGGACAGAGCAAAACCTGGCAGCTAAACACTAGCTTCCCGGCGAATGATTTACGGAGACGGTACAAATGAAGTTTGTTGATGAAGCCACGATTCTGGTTGTGGCCGGAGATGGCGGTAACGGGTGCGTCAGCTTCCGCCGCGAAAAATACATCCCTCGTGGCGGCCCTGATGGCGGTGACGGCGGTGACGGCGGTGACGTTTACCTGCTGGCTGATGAAAACCTCAATACGCTGATCGATTTCCGTTTTGTGAAATCTTATCGTGCTGAGCGCGGCACCAACGGTCAGAGCAGCGACTGTACCGGTAAACGCGGTAAAGATATCACCATTAAAGTGCCTGTCGGAACGCGTGTTCTGGACCAAAGCACTGGTGAAGTGCTGGCAGATATGACCCAAAATGGTCAGATCAATATGGTCGCTAAAGGCGGTTTCCACGGTTTGGGTAACACCCGTTTCAAGTCTTCCGTGAACCGTTCACCGCGCCAGAAAACCATGGGTACCAAAGGTGAAGAACGTGATATCGCACTCGAGCTGATGTTGTTAGCCGATGTGGGGATGTTGGGCTTGCCAAATGCGGGCAAATCTACATTTATCCGCTCAGTGTCTGCTGCAAAACCGAAAGTTGCTGACTATCCGTTTACGACTTTGGTTCCAAGCCTGGGCGTTGTGCGTATGGATCACGAACAAAGCTTCGTGGTTGCCGACATTCCGGGGTTGATCGAAGGCGCTTCTGAAGGTGCCGGCCTCGGTATCCGCTTCCTGAAGCACCTTGAGCGTTGCCGCGTTCTGCTGCACCTGATTGACATTGCGCCAATCGACGAATCTGATCCGATCGAAAATGCTAAAGTTATCATCAACGAACTGAAGCAATACAACGCCAAACTGGCTGAAAAGCCGCGTTGGTTAGTATTCAACAAAGTTGATCTGATCGAAAAAGAAGAAGCAGAAGCACGTGCTAAAACGATCGCTGAGGCTTTGGGCTGGGAAGGTAATTACTACCTGATTTCCGCCGCTAACCGCGAAGGCGTTAACGCACTGTGCTGGGATGTAATGAAATTCATCAATGAAAATCCTAAGCACATGGCTGTTGAAGCTGCTGTGCCTGAGAAAGTTGAGTTCATGTGGGATGATTATCACCGTGAACAGCTGGCTGAAGTTGAATCTGAAGCCGACGACGACTGGGATGATGACTGGGATGAAGATGACGACGAAGGCGTTGAAATCATTTACGAACGTTAATCCCTGCCTGGCGTTGTGCGTATAGCGAAAAGGCTGCCTGATATGGCAGCCTTTTTTAATGGTTTTTTAAAGAGAAGGGAGCGTGAGCGAATTCTGTATTGCCACATGTGGCAACCAGCATTGCGCGCTGAGCCCTTTTTCCGCCACACGATTGCGGAGCGCCAGAGTACCGCCATGTAAATTCGCAATGCGTATAACGATATTTAGCCCTAATCCACTGCCACCATACCGCTGATCACCTCGTTTGAAGGCTTGCGTCAGTTCACTGGCTTTGGCTTCATCAATCCCCGGACCTTCATCATTAATCTGTATCAGAAAGCCGTTGTTCTGCGGCTCAATCACGATGGTAATTTCGCTGCTCTCCGGCCCGTAACGGTAAGCATTTTCCACCAGATTACGCACCATTAGCCGGAGTAGTACTGCATCACCCTGAATCTCAGCACGGGAAGGCATCTGTACAATCAGTTGCTGCTGACGATCGGCAAGCATCTCACTCAGCTCTTCCCGGAGAGGTTCGACGACGTTACTCACCAGATCGACCTGCTGGTATTCACCTTTTGCAAAATTTTGCCCGGCGCGCGAAAGCATCAGCAATTGTTCAATGGTGTGCATTAACAGATCGATACGGCTTATCAGCGTATCGCTGCCATCGACACCATTTTTTTGCATGATTTCAAGATGCAGCCGGACGCCAGCCAGCGGAGTTCTCAGCTCATGTGCAGCATCGGCGGTGAACAGCCGTTCCTGCTGTATGGTATTGGAAAGACGGGAAAATAGCTGGTTGAGCGTGTTGGTCACCGCCACCACTTCACGGATTTCTGTATTGAGTGGCAGGGGTGTCAGGTTATCCGCAGAACGGGTTTCCAGACGCTTTTGCAACTGATTAAGTGGCCTGATAATCCAGCTGATGGCCCAGAAAGATAAAACCAGGGTAATCGTCATCATCAGCAAAGAGGGCGCAATCAGGGACGCGATAGCTTCCGCAATCTCTTTCTCAACGTGAGCATTGCGGACTTTTGCGGAAAGCGTGTCATTCACCAGCAGGTTGATCTGCTCCTGGCTTTCATGCCAGAGCCAGAAAACGCTGGTGAGCTGGGTGACGAAAAGGATCAGGGCCAGCATAACCAGCAGGCGGCGGCGCATACTGGTCATGGTAAAACTTCCAGCCGATAACCAATGCCGCGAACTGTGCGAATCAGCTCTTTACCCAATTTCCGCCGCAGATTATGCACATGAACTTCCAGCGTATTGGATCCTAAATCGTCCTGCCAGGTGTAGAGATCTTGCTGAAGCAATTCGCGATTGACGGTCTGCCCGGCGCGCATCATCAGACGGGATAAAATGGCGAACTCTTTAGGTGTGACTTCTACCGGTGAATCGCCCAGATAGGCCTGCTGAGACGAAAGGTTGATGGTCAGGTTCCCGACAGTTATCTGATTGTCGCTTTGCCCCTGATAACGGCGGATGAGTGCCCGGACGCGGGCCTGTAATTCCACCAGAGCAAAAGGTTTGATCAGATAGTCATCCGCACCGGCATCGAGACCATCAACACGGTCTTCCAGCGCATCGCGGGCAGTGAGAATCAGTACGGGAAGGGAAATATTTTGACGTCGCCACTGGCGCAGCAGCGTTGCGCCATCTTTATCCGGCAATCCTAAATCCAGGATCACCAGACTGTACTGGCTGGTTTGAATCAGACTTTGCGCTTCAGCGGCTGTAGAAGCGCAGTCGCAAACATAATTATCACTGGTAAGTGCCAGAGATAATCCCTGCCGTAAAAGTTCATCATCTTCAACTATCAGCAGTTTCATCGTCTGGCACGGCTCCGTGGTTAATTATTTTGGTAAATGTCCCTGTAGAGACGGCTCTCAAAGCGCACCAGCGGAGCACGTCTTGTGCGCTGGTCTTCAGGCGGAACCGCGTAACCGGAGAGGAACTGGACAAATGCCATGCGCTGTCCGCTGGCCGTGGTGATAAAGCCCGCCAGATTATATACGCCAGCCAGTGAACCGGTTTTCGCCGACACTTTGCCATCTACGCCCGCTTCATGAAGACCGCCGCGATATTGCAAGGTTCCGTCATGGCCCGCTAAAGGCAGCATAGAGATAAAGTCTAACTCTTTATCGTGCTGCGCGATGTATTGCAGCACCTGCATCATGGTAGCCGGAGACAACAAGTCATGGCGGGAAAGGCCGGAGCCATCAACCTGAATTGAGTTACCCAAATCCACGCCTGCTTTCTGACGCAGAATCTGACGAACTGCATCAGAACCCGCACGCCAGGTTCCCGGAACGCCAAAGCGCTGATGACCGATTGTACGGAAAACAGTATCGGCGATCATGTTGTCAGATTTTTTCAGCATCTGATGCAGTAAATCATGCAGCGGAACGGACTGCGTTTGAGCGAGCACGGTTCCGGCAGGCGTTTGCTGAGTCTGGCGTTTTAGCGTGCCATCAATCTGGATATCGGCTTGCAGCAATTCGTCTTTCAGAATTGCGCCCGCATAGCTGGCCCCATCCTGAATGGCGAAAGCCAACGGCAAAGGCTCGCTGCGCTGGGTCAGACAACCTGTCAGGGTATAACGGTTAAGCTCGCCCGGCACGACGTCCAGCTCACAGTACTGGGCATCTGGCGAGCCTTTTGCCAGAGTGCGCACTTCGCTAAACATATGAACAGGGTAATAAGATGCCACGCGGATAAAGGCATTTTCGTCCGGTTTCGGGGCGCTGTAGAGGGAAACAGAGAAACAGTTTCTGTCGACTATTGCCGCCGCCGGTGGTGCGCTGAAGCACTGGGTAATGTCGTTCCAGGGCCAGCCGGGAGCTTTATCGTGGCTGGCAAACACAGAGGTGTTAATAACCACATCGCCACTGATCTCTTTGATACCCTGTTTTTTTAGCACCGCGACCATATTCCGAATATTCTGACGTTTCAGTGTCGGATCGCCGGAAAAACGAGCAACCAAATCACCTTTCAGAACGCCATCAGAAACTGAACCCGGAGTTTCGAGTGTGGTGGTGAAGCGGAAATCGGGGCCGAGCTGCAAAAGAGCTGCCAACGCCGTGAGAATCTTCATTGTACTGGCAGGCAGAGCCATCTGCGAACCGTGATAATCAAGCACGGGTGCAGGGGCGCCGATTTTCTGTACCAGCACAGCCAGATTCGTGCCGTCCGGCAGATATTCTGTGTAATTCTCGATCTGGGCCGCATTTGTATTCAGAACAAACGCGCATGCTAATCCACTGACAATTCGTAAAAAACGCATTATTTTGAGTAAAGGCTCTGGGTAACGGCAGGATAAAGTGGTGCCATACTACGATGCTACGAACCAAGGCGCAACGTGGCTGAAAGTAAACAATGATCCTCAAGGAACTCTACGTTAAAATACGAATCATAATGCAAAATGAATCCTGGCCTGGTGGCAACCCCGGGTGAGGTTTTTTTTGTTTTTCGCCAGAGAGAGTCGGTCAGAAGAGCTGGCTTAATTTCTTACCTGATTCAATCAGGACGGTGTTTACCGAAAGGACAAAGTTAGAGGTAATAATATATGAAACCGATTCCGATGACGTTGCGTGGCGCAGAAAGATTACGTGAAGAACTGGACCATCTAAAGGGTGTCCGTCGTCCGAAAATCATCGCAGATATTGCCACTGCACGTGAGCATGGCGACCTGAAAGAAAATGCTGAATACCATGCCGCCCGTGAGCAGCAAGGTTTTTGTGAAGGTCGCATCCAGGAAATTGAAGCCAAGCTTTCAAATGCCCAGGTTATTGATGTCACTAAAATGCCGGCAACCGGTCGTGTCATTTTTGGCGCAACAGTGAAGGTGCTGAACCTGGATACAGAAGAAGAACAGTCTTACCGCATTGTGGGTGATGACGAAGCTGATTTTAAGCAGAATCTGATTTCTGTGAACTCACCGATTGCACGTGGTTTGATCGGTAAAGAACAGGATGATGTGGTCGTTATCAAAACGCCTGGCGGTGATGTTGAGTTCGAAGTCCTGAAGGTCGAATATCTCTAAAAATCTGCATTAAAAAGGGCGAAACGCGTTGTTTCGCCCTGTAAATCTCACATTCATGCAGTGAATTGCTTCACAGTAAATTGAAAACTAAAGTAAAAAGGCCACCTGAGGCCTTTCCCTGAACGTGATTTCGTGGCACCTTTCCGAAAATCTAAAGCGCTTTTCGTTAAACCTTAACGGATTAACGCGGTAAGATAATTTTGCGGTCTTCGGTAGAAGGGCGATAAAGTACCAGCATATTGCCGATGACTTGCACATTACACGCCTTGGTTTCACGCACAATTGCGTCTACGATCAAGGTCTTCGTTTCGCGTTCTTCTGCCGCGACTTTTACCTTGATCAGCTCGTGATGCTGCAGCGCCTGTTCAATTTCGGCCAGCACGCCTTCAGTCAGGCCGTTGTTACCCAGCATGACAACCGGTTTTAGTGGATGTGCCAGACCTTTCAGGTACTGTTTTTGTTTATTGTTAAGATTCATCGTCTTTTTTGCTTAAGTTGGGATTGAAAACGGGTCATTCTACCGCCATCTCATGTATATCACCAACCCGGACTGCTCCGGGAAGGGAATTATACTGACTTAGCCATAGACGTCATGATGCTAACAGCTTGTTCCAAAAGCTCTAACTCAGGGTGGTTGGAAAACTATATGGTTATTAAATAATGTCTAATAAGAAGCGTTCTGCAAGTTCCAGTCGCTGGTTGCAGGAACACTTTAGCGATAAATATGTGCTACAAGCACAGAAAAAAGGCCTGCGTTCCCGTGCCTGGTTTAAACTTGATGAAATCCAGCAAGGCGATAAGCTGTTTAAACCGGGTATGACAGTCGTCGATTTAGGTGCCGCACCGGGCGGTTGGTCGCAGTTTGCGGCGACCCAAATCGGCAACAAAGGGCGAATTATTGCCCTGGACCTTTTACCTATGGATCCTATTGTTGGAGTCGATTTCCTTCAGGGGGATTTTCGTGATGAATTAGTTCTCAAAGCGCTGCTCGAACGCGTGGGAGAAAACAAAGTTCAGGTGGTCATGTCCGATATGGCCCCGAATATGAGCGGTACTCCGGCAGTCGATATTCCAAAATCGATGTATCTGGTTGAGTTAGCGCTGGATATGTGTCGGGATGTATTAGCACCAGGCGGAAGTTTCCTGGTGAAGGTGTTTCAGGGAGATGGCTTTGATGAATACCTGCGGGAAATTCGCTCCCTGTTTACGAAGGTGAAGATTCGTAAGCCAGACGCTTCCCGAGCACGTTCGCGAGAAGTGTACATCGTAGCGACAGGGCGGAAAGAGTAGTACCCTAACGCTGTTTGTTAACACAGTTGTAATATGAGGTTAATCCCTTGAGTGACATGGCGAAGAACCTGATCCTCTGGTTAGTCATCGCGGTTGTATTGATGTCTGTATTTCAGAGTTTTGGGCCCAGCGAGTCGAATGGCAGTAAGGTGGATTACACTACCTTTACTACCGAAGTGGCCCAAGACCAGGTTCGTGAAGTACGTATCAATGGGCGTGCGATTGACGTAACCAAAAAAGACAGCAGCAAGTACACAACCTATATCCCGGTAAATGACCCTAAATTACTGGATACGCTGCTGAGCAAAAACGTGAAAGTTGTTGGCGAACCGCCTGAACAGCAGAGTTTCCTCGCAACTATCTTTATTTCATGGTTCCCGATGCTGCTCCTGATTGGCGTCTGGATATTCTTTATGCGACAAATGCAGGGTGGCGGTGGCAAAGGTGCAATGTCCTTTGGCAAAAGCAAAGCCCGCATGCTGACGGAAGACCAAATCAAAACCACATTCGCTGATGTTGCAGGTTGCGACGAAGCGAAGGAAGAAGTGAGCGAACTGGTAGATTACCTGCGCGAGCCGAGCCGTTTCCAGAAACTGGGCGGTAAAATTCCTAAAGGCGTTCTGATGGTCGGTCCTCCGGGTACCGGTAAAACCTTGCTGGCTAAAGCCATTGCAGGTGAAGCGAAAGTTCCGTTCTTTACTATTTCCGGTTCAGACTTCGTCGAAATGTTCGTGGGTGTGGGTGCATCTCGTGTGCGTGACATGTTCGAACAGGCGAAGAAAGCCGCTCCATGTATCATCTTCATCGATGAAATTGACGCCGTTGGCCGTCAGCGTGGTGCAGGTTTAGGCGGTGGTCACGATGAACGTGAACAAACGCTGAACCAGATGTTGGTTGAGATGGATGGCTTCGAAGGTAACGAAGGTATTATTGTCATTGCCGCGACCAACCGTCCGGACGTTCTTGACCCGGCATTGCTGCGTCCAGGTCGTTTCGACCGTCAGGTTGTGGTTGGCTTGCCAGACGTTCGTGGCCGTGAACAGATTCTGAAAGTTCACATGCGTCGCGTTCCTTTAGCCACTGATGTTGATGCTTCTGTGATTGCCCGTGGTACACCTGGCTTCTCCGGTGCTGACCTGGCAAACCTGGTCAACGAAGCTGCGCTGTTCTCCGCACGTGGTAACAAACGCGTGGTGTCTATGGTTGAGTTCGAAAAAGCCAAAGACAAAATCATGATGGGTGCAGAACGTCGCTCCATGGTGATGACAGAATCGCAGAAAGAATCGACCGCGTATCATGAAGCAGGCCACGCCATTATTGGCCGTCTGGTTCCTGAACACGACCCGGTACATAAAGTGACGATTATTCCTCGCGGACGTGCATTAGGTGTGACCTTCTTCCTGCCTGAAGGCGATGCTATCAGCGCCAGCCGTCAGAAACTCGAAAGCCAGATTTCTACCTTGTACGGTGGCCGTCTTGCTGAAGAGATCATCTACGGCGTGGAAAAAGTGTCTACCGGTGCGTCTAACGACATTAAAGTTGCAACGTCGATTGCCCGTAACATGGTGACGCAGTGGGGTTTCTCAGAGAAATTAGGTCCGTTACTGTATGCAGAAGAAGAAGGCGAAGTCTTCCTCGGTCGTTCAGTGGCGAAAGCTAAACATATGTCTGATGAAACAGCCCGTATCATCGACCAGGAAGTAAAATCACTGGTTGAGCGTAACTATGTGCGTGCACGTACTTTGCTGATGGAAAACATGGATATCCTTCATTCAATGAAAGATGCCCTGATGAAATATGAAACCATCGATGCACCACAAATTGACGACCTGATGAACCGTACAGAAGTTCGCCCGCCAGCAGGCTGGGACGATGCAAACGGTAAAAACGGTAACGGCAATTCTAACGACGGTGGTGCGCCAAAAGCCCCAACGCCAGTTGACGAACCTCGTACGCCAAATCCAGGCAACACGATGTTTGAGCAATTCAGCGGCAAATAAGCTGCTGGTTAGCAAATAATGCATAACTCTCAAACCCCGGGCTTGCCCGGGGTTTTTTATGCGTGCATTCTTTCCCCCGGAATTTAGATCCTGCTATTACTGATTGACCAGAAGGGACATGACTTATGCACCTCACCGCCAGAGAGTCGACGCTGGACCTCACCTTTCCCCAGGTAATGGGGATCCTGAATGTTACTCCTGATTCCTTTTCGGATGGTGGCCGCCATAACACGCTGGAACTGGCCATCCGGCACGCGCAGATGATGGTAGATGCAGGTGCCACGCTCCTTGATATCGGCGGCGAATCAACACGTCCGGGTGCAGCTGAAGTGAGCGAAGATGAAGAACTGGCCCGCGTGGTGCCGGTCGTCGAGGCGATTGCCCGGCGTTTTGATGTTTGGATCTCAGTCGATACCTCGAAGGCTGCAGTGATCCGCGAATCTGCTAATGCGGGCATGCATTTGATCAACGATATTCGTTCGTTGCAGGAACCGGGAGCCCTGGCGGCAGCGGCGGAAACTGGTTTGCCCGTTTGCCTGATGCATATGCAGGGTGACCCGAAAACGATGCAGCATTCTCCGCACTACGGGGATGTGGTTGCTGAAGTTGAGCTGTATCTTGCCGGGCAAATTACGCGTTGTGTGAACGCCGGTATTCCTAAAAATAAATTGTTACTCGACCCCGGCTTCGGTTTCGGTAAAAATCTGGAACACAATTACCAGATGCTCGCCCGACTGGCAGAATTCCATCATCTGGGATTACCGCTCCTGGTGGGTATGTCGCGAAAATCCATGGTGGGGCAACTGCTGCATGTGTCTCCTGAGAAGCGGGTTACCGGAAGTGTCGCCTGTGCCGTCATCGCGGCCATGCAGGGCGCTCAGATAATCCGGGTACATGATGTAAAAGAAACCGTTGAAGCGATGCGTATCGTTGAAGCCACACTTTCTGCAAGGAATAAAAAATAACTATGAGCAACCGTAAATACTTTGGGACAGATGGCATTCGTGGAAAAGTAGGCGATAGCCCGATTACACCTGATTTTGTTCTGAAACTCGGCTGGGCTGCCGGTAAAGTGCTGGCACGACACGGTTCGCGCAAAGTCATCATCGGCAAAGACACCCGCATTTCCGGTTATATGCTGGAATCTGCACTGGAAGCCGGGCTGGCTGCGGCCGGGCTGTCGGCTTCTTTCACCGGGCCTATGCCAACGCCAGCGGTTGCTTACCTCACAAGAACATTCCGTGCAGAGGCGGGGATTGTTATCTCTGCATCGCATAACCCTTACTACGACAACGGCATCAAGTTTTTCACCATCGACGGGACGAAACTGCCGGATGAAGTTGAAGAGGCTATTGAAGCCGAGCTGGAAAAACCCCTGACCTGTGTAGAATCTGCCGAATTGGGCAAAGCCAGCCGTATCGTTGACGCAGCAGGCCGTTATATCGAATTTTGCAAAGGTACATTCCCGAGCGAACTGAGCCTGAATAGCCTCAAAATTGTGGTCGACTGTGCCAATGGCGCAACCTATCACATTGCCCCAAGCGTGCTGCGCGAACTGGGTGCTAAAGTGATTGCGATCGGCTGCGAGCCTGACGGCATGAACATCAATGAAGAATGCGGTGCGACAGATGTACGTCAGTTGCAAAAACGCGTTCTGGCAGAAAAAGCTGACCTCGGTCTGGCATTTGATGGCGACGGTGACCGTTTGATCATGGTTGACCACGAAGGCAACAAGGTCGATGGCGACCAGATCCTTTACATCATTGCGCGCGAAGGTTTGCGCCAGGGGCAGCTGAAAGGCGGCGCCGTGGGCACGCTGATGAGCAATATGGGGCTGGAACTGGCGCTCAAACAGCTGGGCATTCCGTTCACCCGCGCTAAAGTCGGCGACCGCTACGTGCTGGAAAAAATGCAGGAGAAAGGCTGGCGTATCGGCGCGGAAAACTCAGGTCACATTATCCTGCTGGATAAAACCACTACAGGCGATGGCATCGTAGCCGGTTTGCAAGTGCTCACTGCGATGGTTCGCAACCATATGAGCCTTCACGATCTTTGCAGTGGCATGAAGTTATTGCCGCAAATTTTGGTGAATGTTCGTTTTGCCGGGGAACACGATCCGCTGGAATCCGACGACGTCAAAAAAGTGACTGCCGAAGTGGAAAAAGAGCTGGGTGGTCGCGGCCGTGTGCTGTTACGTAAATCTGGCACCGAACCATTGCTGCGCGTGATGGTTGAAGGCGAAGACGCGGCACTGGTCGAAAAACTGGCGAATCGTATCGCCGATGCCGTAAAAGCCGTGAAGCCGTAAGCCGTAAGCCGATAAAAAACGGTGAATTTTCATTTTTTCGCCGCCGCTTTTTTTTGGTAGCGGCGTAAAATGAATCACTTTGGTTGTTTTGACGGATATTTGACGATTTTTTCCGCAAACGAACAATCTGATGAAAATTGCCCTTGCGCGGTAATACGGCTTTGGTTAGTATTCACACCCGCTTCAGTGGGTCCTTGAATGACCTGCTAAATTGGTGAGAAGCAATTGGCATGCGGTGAACCCGCGAGGATACAGGTACTACTATGTACGACGCTCTTCTGGTGATTTTCCTTATCGTAGCAATCGGCCTTGTGGCTCTGGTTATGCTGCAACAGGGTAAAGGCGCTGATATGGGAGCCTCTTTCGGAGCAGGTGCTTCTGGCACATTGTTCGGTTCGAGTGGTTCCGGTAACTTCATGACCCGCATGACAGGCATTTTGGCCGCACTGTTCTTTATCATTAGTTTGATTCTTGGGAACATGAGTACCAATAAAGGCCAAAAAGGTAGTGAGTGGGAAAACTTAAGTCAGCCAGCGCAAACTGAGCAGACAACTGCACCGGCCGCTCCAGCAGCGCCTAACAGTGACGTTCCTCACTAAGCAGTAAACTTCTTATCAAAAGAAGCAGAGTTTTAAACAGTGGCTTGTGCTTGGACAGTATGAGCGATTGTGAAAAAAAGAGTGCCGAGGTGGTGGAATTGGTAGACACGCTACCTTGAGGTGGTAGTGCCCGAATGGGCTTACGGGTTCAAGTCCCGTCCTCGGTACCAATCTTTATGATAACTTGCTTTTAAGCGGTTATCGGCGTAGTATTTGCCACGTTTTCGGACGCGGGGTGGAGCAGCCTGGTAGCTCGTCGGGCTCATAACCCGAAGGTCGTCGGTTCAAATCCGGCCCCCGCAACCACTTTCCCTAAGTGTTTATTTCAAATAGACTTTCAGTATCTTCCTGTGATGTTCTGCAGTTCCAATTTGAAAGCTTCAATTTGAAAATAATACTTTGCGAAAGTTGTACCGAAGCCGCCTGTGCGGCAAATAGGGTCCAGTTGCATAAAGCCCCGATTTATCGGGGTTTTTTGTTATTTGGCAACAGAATCACTGGGCTATTTAGCCCTTTTTTTATGTCTTGGGGGTGGGCTTGTCCACATTAGAACAAAAATTAACAGAGCTGATTTCAGCACCAGTCGAGGCACTTGGCTTTGAGCTGGTGGGCATCGAGTTCGTTCGGGCTCGCCAATCGACGTTGCGCATCTATATTGATAGTGACGCCGGGATCAATGTTGATGATTGTGCTGATGTCAGCCACCAGGTGAGCGCTGTGCTGGACGTAGAAGATCCAGTCACCGTCGCCTACAACCTGGAAGTTTCCTCTCCAGGCCTTGATCGTCCTATGTTCACCGCTGAACATTATCAACGTTTCCTCGGTGACGAAGTTAGCATTGTCCTGCGAATGGCTGTGCAGAACCGTCGCAAATGGCAGGGCATTATCAAAGCTGTCGAAGGCGAAATGATCACGGTGACAGTGGAAGGGAAAGATGAAGTGTTCGCACTGAGCAACATCCAGAAAGCGAACCTGGTACCCCACTTTTAAAGAGTTTGGAAGAGGCAACTAGGATGAACAAAGAGATTCTGGCTGTTGTAGAAGCAGTTTCTAATGAAAAATCCCTCCCGCGCGAGAAGATTTTTGAAGCGCTGGAAATTGCATTATCAACAGCGACCAAGAAAAAATACGAGCAGGAAATCGAAGTCCGCGTCAGCATTGACCGCAAAACCGGTGACTTTGATACCTTCCGTCGTTGGGTTGCAGTCGACGAAGTGACTCAGCCTACCCGCGAGATCACCCTCGAGGCCGCACAATACGAAGATCCGTCCATCGAGCTTGGCGGATACATCGAAGACCAAATTGAATCAGTCACTTTCGACCGCATCACCACGCAGACTGCTAAACAAGTTATCGTACAAAAAGTACGTGAAGCAGAACGTGCAATGGTGGTTGAGCAATTCCGCGAACAGCAGGGCGAAATCGTCACTGGTGTCGTTAAAAAGGTAAACCGCGACAGCATCGCACTGGATTTAGGCAGCAATGCTGAAGCCGTTATCCTGCGTGAAGACATGCTTCCGCGTGAAAACTTCCGCTCTGGCGACCGTATCCGTGGCGTGCTGTATGATGTTCGTCCGGAAGCGCGTGGCGCTCAGCTGTTTGTCAGCCGTTCACGTAACGAAATGCTGATCGAACTGTTCCGCATCGAAGTTCCAGAAATCGGTGAAGAGCTGATTGAGATTAAAGCGGCAGCCCGTGATCCGGGTTCCCGTGCAAAAATCGCAGTGAAAACCAACGATAAACGTATCGACCCGGTAGGTGCCTGTGTCGGTATGCGTGGCGCACGCGTTCAGGCCGTATCCAGTGAACTGGGCGGTGAACGTATCGATATCATCCTTTGGGATGACAATCCTGCGCAATTCGTGATCAACGCTATGGCGCCGGCAGACGTCGCTTCCATTGTTGTTGATGAAGATAAATGCACCATGGATATCGCCGTCGAAGCCAGCAACCTGGCACAGGCGATTGGCCGTAATGGTCAGAACGTGCGTTTGGCCTCCCAATTGTTGAAACAGCATCGTGGTGATGACAAATGGGAACTGAACGTGATGACAGCAGACGACCTGCAAGCCAAGCATCAGGCTGAGGCACACGCTGCGATTGATACCTTCACGAAATACCTGGCCATTGATGAAGATTTTGCCACGGTTCTGGTAGAAGAAGGTTTCTCTACGCTTGAAGAATTGGCTTATGTGCCAGTCAACGAACTGCTTGAAATCGACGGCCTGGATGAAGACACCGTGGACGCGCTGCGCGAACGTGCAAAAGAAGCGCTGACCACCATTGCTTTAGCCCAGGAAGAAAGTCTCGGTGATAAAAAGCCTGCTGATGATCTGCTGAACCTGGCGGGTCTGGAACGTAGCATGGCATTTAAACTGGCTGCCCAAGGGGTTTGTACGCTGGAAGATCTTGCCGAGCAGGGTGTCGACGATCTGGCTGATATTGAAGGTCTTACTGACGAGCGGGCTGGTGAACTTATCATGGCTGCGCGCAATATCTGCTGGTTTGGCGACAACGCGTAATAAACTGTAGCAGGAAGGAACAGCATGACAGATGTAACTGTAAAATCGCTGGCGGCAGAGATTCAGACACCGGTAGATCGCCTGGTACAGCAATTCGCTGATGCAGGGATCTCGAAGTCCGAATCTGACTCTGTGACCCAGCAAGAAAAAGAAACATTGTTGGCGCATCTGAATGGTGGAAACGCAGGTGCGACAAACAAACTGACGTTACAACGCAAAACGCGTAGTACACTGAATATTCCGAGCACCGGCGGGAAGAGTAAATCGGTGCAAATCGAGGTCCGCAAGAAACGCACTTATGTTAAACGTGATATGACCGAGGCAGAAATTGCCCAGGCCGAAGCGGAAGAGCAGGCGAAGCGTGACGCGGAAGAACAGGCACAGCGTGTAGCAGCAGAGCAAGCCCAGCGCGAAGCTCAGGAAAAAGCCAAGCGCGCCGCCGAAGAGCAAGCTAAACGTGAGGCCGCTGATAAAGCTAAGCGTGACGCAGCGGAAAAAGATAAAGTGACGAATCAACATACCGACGAAGTAACCAAACCAGCTCAGGCAGAGAAAGCACGCCGTGAAGCTGAAGCCGCAGAGCTGAAACGCAAAACGGAAGAAGAAGCCCAGCGTAAGCTTGAAGAAAACGCCAAGCGCATTGCAGAAGAAGCCCGTAAAATGGCTGACTCTGGTGTCTGGACTGAAACTGTTGCGCCAAGCGAATCAGAATCTGCTGACTATCATGTCACCACTTCTACCCATGCCCGTGCTGCTGAAGACGAGAACGACGCCAAAGTTGAAGGCGAACGTCGTAGCCGTACCCGCGGTGGCAAGGCGACCAAACAGAAGAAAGGCAACAAGCTGTCCGAATCTAAAGCGGATCGCGAAGAAGCCCGTGCTGTTGGCCGTAATGGTAAAGGCAAACGCAAACCAAGCACTCTGCAACAGAGCTTCAACAAGCCTGTTGTTGCAGTGAACCGTGACGTTGTGGTGGGTGAAACCATTACCGTTGCCGAACTGGCAAACAAAATGGCCGTTAAAGGTTCTCAGGTCATCAAAACGATGATGAAACTGGGCGCCATGGCCACCATCAACCAGGTTATTGATCAGGAAACTGCTCAGCTGGTTGCTGAAGAAATGGGTCACAAAGTTATCCTGCGTCGTGAGAACGAGCTGGAAGAAGCGCTGATGAGCGACCGCGATACGGGCGCATCTGCTGCTGCCGAGCCACGTGCTCCGGTTGTCACCATCATGGGTCACGTTGACCACGGTAAAACTTCCCTGCTTGACTACATTCGCTCAACGAAAGTTGCTGCGGGCGAAGCTGGCGGTATTACCCAGCACATCGGTGCTTATCACGTAGAAACCGAAAACGGTATGATCACCTTCCTGGATACTCCGGGACACGCCGCATTTACATCAATGCGTGCTCGTGGTGCTCAGGCTACGGACATCGTGGTTCTGGTTGTTTCTGCCGATGATGGCGTGATGCCACAAACGATCGAAGCAGTTCAGCATGCGAAAGCGGCTGGCGTGCCAATCGTCGTTGCAGTCAACAAAATTGATAAGCCAGACTCTGATCCGGATCGCGTTCGTACCGAACTGTCTCAGTACGGCGTTATGCCGGAAGAGTGGGGCGGTGAGTCTCAGTTCATCCACGTTTCTGCGAAAGTCGGTACTGGTATCGACGATCTGCTGCAAGCCATCTTGCTGCAAGCTGAAGTTCTTGAACTGAAAGCTGTTCGCACCGGTATGGCCAGTGGTGTTGTGATCGAATCCTTCCTTGATAAAGGTCGTGGTCCGGTTGCTACCGTTCTGGTTCAGGAAGGTACGCTGAATAAAGGCGACATCATTCTGTGTGGCTTCGAATACGGCCGTGTCCGTGCGATGCGTGACGAAATGGGTCGTGACATTCTGTCAGCAGGTCCTTCTATCCCTGTCGAAGTTCTGGGTCTGTCCAGCGTTCCGGCTGCGGGTGATGAAGTGACCGTTGTTCGTGACGAGAAGAAAGCTCGCGAAGTTGCTCTGTATCGTCAGGGTAAATTCCGCGAAGTTAAACTGGCTCGCCAGCAGAAATCTAAACTGGAGAACATGTTCGCGAACATGACCGAAGGTGAAGTTTCTGAACTGAACATCGTGCTGAAATCTGACGTACAGGGTTCTTGCGAAGCGATTTCTGATGCATTGCAGAGCTTGTCTACCGACGAAGTGAAAGTCAAAATTGTGGGCATGGGCGTAGGTGGTATCACCGAAACTGATGCAACGCTGGCTGCTGCTTCCAACGCGATCATCCTGGGCTTCAACGTCCGTGCAGATGCTTCTGCCCGCCGTGTCGTAGAAAGCGAAAGCCTGGATCTGCGTTACTATTCCGTTATCTATAACCTGATTGACGAAGTTAAGCAGGCGATGAGCGGTATGTTGGCGCCAGAGTACAAACAGCAAATCATCGGCCTGGCTGAAGTTCGTGACGTGTTCAAGTCACCTAAATTCGGCGCAATTGCAGGTTGTATGGTTACTGAAGGTATGATCAAGCGTAACAACCCAATCCGTGTACTGCGTGATAACGTGGTGATCTACGAAGGCGAGCTGGAATCCCTGCGTCGCTTCAAAGATGACGTTGCTGAAGTTCGTAACGGCATGGAATGTGGTATCGGCGTTAAGAACTACAACGATGTGCGTGCTGGCGATGTGATCGAAGTCTTCGAAATCATCGAGATTAAACGTACTATCGCTTAACGTTTGCGAAGTAGCTGATATCCAGATGGGGGGCCTTGCGCCCCCTTATTTGTCTGGATCAAGTGAGGAGAAAAGCATCATGGCAAAAGAATTTAGCCGTACTCAGCGCGTCTCTCAGGAGATGCAAAAAGAAATCGCTATTATCTTACAGCGCGAAGTCAAAGACCCGCGCGTAGGAATGGCGACAGTTTCAGGCGTTGAAGTTTCACGCGATCTGGCTTATGCCAAAGTCTTTGTGACCTTCCTGGATGTTCTGACGACTGACAATCACGATCCTGATCGTGTCAAAAATGGCATCAAAGCTTTGCAGGACGCATCCGGTTTCATCCGCACGCTGATCGGTAAAGCAATGCGTTTGCGCGTCGTGCCGGAACTGACTTTCGCTTACGACAACTCTTTGGTTGAAGGTATGCGCATGTCTAACCTGGTGACCAACGTTGTGAAGAACGATGCTGAACGTCGTTCAGCTGCAGGCGATGACGAGGAAGTATAAATGAGTCGCCCACGTCGCCGCGGCCGTGACATTCACGGCGTTCTGCTACTGGACAAATCGATTGGCTTGTCGTCCAACGATGCTCTGCAAAAGGTTAAACGTCTTTATAACGCTAATCGTGCAGGGCATACCGGTGCGCTGGATCCTCTGGCTACCGGCATGTTGCCATTGTGCTTAGGTGAAGCCACCAAGTTTTCCCGATTTCTGCTCGATTCTGATAAGCGTTATCGTGTTATCGCCCGTATGGGGCAGCGCACGGACACGTCCGACGCTGAAGGCGCGATCATTTCTGAACGAGAAGTAACCTTCAGTCAGCAGCAACTGGATGACGCACTCAACAGCTTCCGCGGGGAAACCCAGCAAATTCCTTCCATGTATTCTGCACTGAAATACGAAGGGAAAAAGCTGTATGAGTACGCGCGCCAGGGTATTGAAGTCCCGCGTGAATCGCGCATCATCACAGTGTATGAACTCAAGTTCATCCGCTGGGAAGGTTTTGAGGTTGAGCTGGAAATTCACTGCTCAAAAGGTACTTACATCCGTACGATTGTCGACGATCTCGGCGAGAAGCTGGGGTGTGGTGCGCACGTGACTTATCTGCGTCGTTTGCAGGTCGCAACCTATCCTTCTGAGCGTATGGTCACCATGGAAAAACTCCATGAGTTGATTGCTCAGGCTGAAGAGCAGGGTATAGAGCCTCATCTTTTGCTGGATCCGTTGTTGTTGCCGATGGACAGCGCATGTGAAGACTTCCCGGAAGTGAATCTGCTGCCCGTGGTGGCCGGATATGTTAAACAGGGTCAACCTGTTCAGGCATCTGGCGCGCCGGCGAGTGGCATGGTTCGCATCACCGAAGGCGAAGAACGTAAGTTTATCGGTGTGGGCGAAATAGATGATGATGGCCGCATTGCGCCGCGTCGTTTAGTCGTCGAATACACGGATTAAGCGCTTTCTGCTCACCTTGCGATCATATATAGCAAAGGGTAGAATAGCGCAGCTTATGCATTGGGTAGCTGAATTAGAGATCGGCTCCCGTTTAATTATCTATAATATTTTGGAGTAAGATTATGTCTCTAAGCGTTGAAGCTAAAGCTCAAATCGTTTCCGACTTCGGTCGTGGCACTAACGACAGTGGTTCTACCGAAGTTCAGGTTGCTCTGCTGACTGCTCAAATTAACCATCTGCAAGGTCACTTTGCAGAGCACAAAAAAGATCACCACAGCCGTCGTGGTCTGCTGCGTATGGTTTCTCAGCGTCGTAAACTGCTGGACTACCTGAAGCGTAAAGATGTAGCACGTTACACCAGCCTGATCGAACGTCTGGGTCTGCGTCGCTAATCAAGCGAGTTTCAGTGTAAAGGGGCCAATAGGCCCCTTTATTCTAGGAAGCATCAGTAAATCAGGTTACTGTATGGCTGCTGTTTCTATTGCTATTCTAAGAACATGAACTTCCGTTACAGATGTTTTCGCGCGGCTAATGAGAGACTTTATTGCCACAATGTCAGGCCAATAAGGATTGTCATTAGTCGCGAGAATGTAGTGAGAAGCTCGGATATTTATCGGTGTGAACTGCTGTCATAACAGCTGCGCGCCACAAACAAGGATATTACATTGCTTAATCCGACTATTCGTAAGTTCCAATACGGCCAGCACACCGTTACGCTGGAAACCGGCATGATGGCTCGTCAGGCCACTGCAGCTGTTATGGTTAGCATGGACGACACCGCGGTATTCGTTACCGTTGTTGGCCAGAAAAAAGCGAAACCAGGTCAGAGCTTCTTCCCGCTGACGGTTAACTATCAGGAGCGTACTTACGCTGCTGGTCGTATCCCGGGTAGCTTCTTCCGTCGTGAAGGCCGTCCAAGCGAAGGCGAAACACTGACTTCCCGTCTGATTGACCGTCCTATCCGTCCTCTGTTCCCGGAAGGTTTTCTGAATGAAGTTCAGGTTATCGCGACTGTGGTTTCCCTGAACCCACAAGTTAACCCGGACATCGTTGCGATGATCGGCGCCTCTGCTGCCCTGAGCCTGTCTGGTATTCCATTCAGTGGCCCAATCGGTGCAGCTCGCGTAGGTTATATCAATGACCAGTACGTTCTGAACCCAACTGCCGATGAGCTGAAAACCAGCCGTCTGGATCTGGTTGTAGCGGGTACTCAGGGCGCAGTTCTGATGGTTGAATCTGAAGCTGAAGTGCTGAGCGAAGATCAAATGTTGGGTGCGGTGGTATTCGGCCATGACCAACAGCAAATCGTTATCGACAACATCAACGCTCTGGTTGCAGAAGCGGGCAAACCTAAATGGGAATGGCAGCCTGAAGCTGTTAACGCTGAGCTGCACGCTCGCGTTGCTGCACTGTCTGAATCCCGTCTGGGTGATGCGTACCTGATCACTGATAAACAAGATCGTTACGCTCAGATCAACGTCATCAAATCTGATGTTGTTCAGGCTCTGCAAGCTGAAGACGAATCTCTGGATGCGGGCGAAATCTCCGACATCCTGGGCAGCATCGAGAAGAACGTGGTTCGTAGCCGTGTTCTGCGTGGCGAGCCGCGTATCGATGGCCGTGAAAAAGACATGATCCGCGGTCTGGACGTGCGTACTGGTGTTCTGCCACGTACACACGGTTCTGCGCTGTTCACCCGTGGTGAAACTCAGGCCCTGGTTACCGCAACTCTGGGTACTGCACGTGATGCGCAGAATCTGGATGAGCTGATGGGCGAGAAGACTGATAGCTTCCTGTTCCACTACAACTTCCCTCCGTACTCTGTAGGTGAAACAGGTATGGTTGGTTCGCCAAAACGTCGTGAGATTGGCCATGGCCGTCTTGCTAAACGTGGCGTGCTGGCAATGATGCCAAAACCAGAAGACTTCCCTTACACCGTACGTGTAGTTTCTGAAATCACCGAATCTAACGGTTCATCTTCAATGGCTTCTGTTTGTGGTGCTTCTCTGGCCCTGATGGATGCAGGTGTTCCGATTAAAGCCGCTGTTGCGGGTATCGCAATGGGTCTGGTTAAAGAAGACGACAGCTTTGTCGTTCTGTCCGACATTCTGGGTGACGAAGATCACCTGGGCGATATGGACTTCAAAGTGGCCGGTAGCCGCGACGGTATCACCGCGCTGCAGATGGACATTAAAATCGAAGGTATCACCCGCGAAATCATGCAGGTGGCTCTGAACCAGGCTAAGGGTGCGCGTCTGCACATTCTGGGCGTAATGGAACAGGCTATCAGCACACCACGTGGCGATATCTCTCAGTTTGCTCCACGCATCCACACCATCAAGATCAGTCCGGACAAAATCAAAGACGTGATCGGTAAAGGTGGTTCTGTGATCCGTGCTCTGACTGAAGAAACTGGCACCACTATCGAAATCGAAGATGACGGTACTGTGAAAATCGCAGCAACCGACGGCGAGAAAGCGAAATACGCTATCCGTCGTATCGAAGAGATCACTGCAGAAATCGAAGTGGGTCGTATCTATCAGGGTAAAGTGACCCGTATCGTTGACTTTGGTGCGTTTGTTGCCATCGGCGGCGGTAAAGAAGGTCTGGTTCACATCTCTCAAATCGCTGATAAGCGCGTTGAGAAAGTGACTGATTACCTGCAGATGGGCCAGGAAGTTCCGGTTAAGGTTCTGGAAGTTGACCGTCAGGGTCGTGTGCGTCTGAGCATCAAAGAAGCTACCGCACCAACTCAGGACGATACAACTGAGCAACCTGCAGCTGAATAATCTGTAACAGAAGTTTTACAGCTCCTTTCCACTTGGACGGGAGCTGTTCGTCTCACGAACGTAGGGATGCGTTTGTGTTAAGCAAGCGGATGACAGGACGTTCATCCAATGTTTGTCTCCGGGAGTAGAAATGAAGCCTTTCTTGCGCTGGTGTTATGTTGCGACAGCACTTATGTTGGCAGGATGCAGCAACCATGATTGGCGTAAAAATGAAGTTCTGGCGATTCCGTTGCAGCCGACGTTGCAGCAGGAAGTCATTCTGGCACGCATGGAACAAATACTTGCCAGCCGGTCATTGACTGACGATGAGAGAGCACAGCTATTATATGAGCGCGGTGTGCTGTATGATAGTCTCGGGCTAAGAGCACTGGCGCGAAATGATTTTTCACAAGCGCTGTCTATTCGTCCTGATATGCCAGAAGTTTTTAACTACCTGGGGATTTACCTAACGCAGGCAGGCAATTTCGATGCTGCCTATGAAGCGTTTGATTCTGTACTAGAGCTTGATCCAACTTACAACTACGCGCGTTTGAACCGAGGTATCGCACTGTATTACGGTGGCCGATTCTCGTTAGCGCAGGATGATCTGCAGGCGTTTTATCGAGACGATCCAAATGATCCCTTCCGTTCGTTATGGCTTTACCTTGCGGAGCGAGAAATCAATCCGAAGAATGCCGAAGTAGCGCTTCAACAGCGTTATGACAAAGCGGACAGAGGGCAATGGGGATGGAATATCGTCGAATTCTACCTGGGCAAGATCAGCGAATCTACGCTGATGGAACGCCTCAAGGCAGAAGCAACGGATAACACTTCGCTCGCTGAGCATCTCAGTGAAACTGACTTCTATTTAGGTAAGTATTACCTAAGTCTGGGGGACAAGAACAGCGCCGCGGCACTGTTCAAACTGACGGTAGCTAACAACGTTCATAACTTTGTTGAGCACCGCTATGCATTGTTGGAATTGGCGCTTTTGGGCCATGAGCAAGACGACCTATCAGAATCGGACCAGCAATAGCTGACGACACCAATCAGCCTTTTTAATCATGGTATTAACCATTTTTAAGCGCCTTAACGGGCGAGGGTTGCTTTGTTCGTTTTATAATCTAATTTGAGCCGGTTCACACTTTTCAATGAAAATGACTGAAAATTTTCTCGACGAGTTATGTAGACTGGCTGCCATTATTAATGAGGCACGTGTACATGACTACTGAGCTTGAAACCTCTTTTGCTGACCTGGGGCTGTCTGCTCCGATCATTTCTGCCCTGACTGATTTGGGCTACGAAAAACCATCACCAATCCAGGCTGAGTGTATTCCTCACCTGTTAAATGGCCGCGACGTTCTGGGTATGGCTCAGACAGGTTCCGGTAAAACCGCAGCGTTCTCTTTACCGCTGCTGCATAACATCGATGCTTCACTGAAAGCACCACAAATTCTTGTTCTGGCACCCACCCGCGAACTGGCGGTTCAGGTTGCTGAAGCAATGACTGATTTCTCTAAACATATGCATGGCGTGAATGTGGTTGCCCTTTATGGCGGCCAGCGCTATGACGTTCAGCTGCGCGCACTGCGTCAGGGTCCACAAGTTGTTGTAGGTACCCCGGGCCGTCTGCTGGACCACCTGAAACGCGGCACCCTGAACCTCTCTAACCTGAGCGGTCTGGTGCTGGACGAAGCTGATGAAATGCTGCGTATGGGCTTCATCGAAGACGTCGAAACTATCATGGCGCAGATCCCGGCTGAACATCAGACCGCGCTGTTCTCTGCAACCATGCCAGAAGCTATCCGTCGCATTACCCGTCGCTTCATGAAAGAGCCTCAGGAAGTGCGTATCCAGTCAAGCGTGACAACGCGTCCGGACATCAGCCAGAGCTACTGGTCTGTATACGGCCTGCGTAAAAACGAAGCGCTGGTTCGTTTCCTGGAAGCAGAAGATTTTGATGCGGCGATCATCTTCGTTCGTACCAAAAACGCAACGCTGGAAGTGGCAGAAGCACTGGAACGTAGCGGCTACAGCAGCGCTGCACTGAACGGTGACATGAACCAGGCCCTGCGTGAGCAGACTCTGGAACGTCTGAAAGATGGCCGTCTGGACATTCTGATCGCAACTGACGTGGCAGCACGTGGTCTCGACGTAGAACGTATCAGCCTGGTTGTTAACTACGACATCCCGATGGACTCAGAATCTTACGTTCACCGTATCGGCCGTACCGGTCGTGCAGGTCGTGCAGGTCGCGCATTGCTGTTCGTTGAGAACCGCGAACGCCGTCTGCTGCGCAACATTGAACGTACAATGAAGCTTACCATTCCAGAAGTTGAAATCCCAACTGCGGAAGTTCTGGGCGAACGTCGTCTGGCTAAGTTCGCAGCAAAAGTTCAGCAACAACTGGAAAGCAGCGATCTGGATCAGTACCGCGCTCTGCTGGCGAAACTGCAACCTGCAGAAGAGCTGGACATCGAAACGCTGGCCGCTGCACTGCTGAAAATGGCACAGGGCGAACGTCCTCTGATCGTTCCTGCTGATCAGCCGTTCAAAAGCCGTCCACCACGTCGTGAATTCGAAGATCGTGGTGACCGCGGTGATCGTGGCGATCGTCGTGACCGTCCGGCGCGTAACAGCGACCGCCCTGCACGTGATGGCGACAGCCCACGTCGTGAGCGTCGTGACGCTGGCGATATGGAACTGTATCGTATCGAAGTGGGCCGCGATGATGGCGTTGAAGTTCGTCATATCGTTGGCGCTATCGCTAACGAAGGCGACATCAGCAGCCGTTACATCGGTAACATCAAACTGTTCGGTACGCACTCCACTATCGAGTTGCCGAAGGGTATGCCGGGCGAGATTCTGTCTCACTTCACCCGTACCCGTATCCTGAACAAACCGATGAACATGCAGTTGATCGGTGATGCGCAGCCACAGGCTCCGCGTCGCGACCGTCCGGCAGGTGCTGGTGGTGAGCGTCGTGGTAACGGTGCTCCGCGTCCGTTCAATGGTGAACGTCGTGAAGGTGGCCGTGGTAACGGTGCTCCACGTTCTTTCAACGGCGACCGTCGTGAAGGTTCTTCAGCAGCCGGTGACCGTCGTCCGCCAAGCCGCGCACCACGTCGTACTACTGACGCATAATAATCTGACTTCAGTTCGCTGAACTTCAGATAATAAAAAACCAGCCTTTTGACGGGCTGGTTTTTTTTCGTCTGCCATTTACCGCAACGTTTATCCGATGCGCTGTTCTTTCACCAAATCGCCCTGTAACTGAGAGACGATTTCGAATGAACGCAGGCGGGCTTCATGATTAAAAATCTGCCCGTTAATCATCAGCTCATCGGCTTCGGTTTCGCGCAAGATAGACTGCAACCCCTGACGAATCGACTCTTTATTGCCGACGACTGACATCCGCAGCGCATTATCCACGCCAAAGCGTTCTGACGCTGACCACAGGCTTTCGATGTTATCGACCGGTGCCGGTAATTTCCCCGGCATGCCGCGGCGTAAATTGATGAACTGCTGCTGGTTCGAGGTAAACATCCGCTGCGCTTCTTCGTCTGTATCTGCGGCAATCGCATTGATACACACCATTGCATACGGCTTTTCGAGTTGCGCGGAAGGCTGGAATTTACTGCGATAAATTGCCAGCGCCTGATACAGCATGTCGGGCGCAAAGTGCGATGCAAAGGCAAACGGCAGGCCAAGTGCGGCGGCGAGTTGTGCGCTGTAGAGGCTGGAACCCAGCAGCCAGATTGGCACATGCAGACCCTGACCCGGAACCGCCTGGACGGCCTGCTGCGGCTGAACGTCGCCGAAATACATCTGCAATTCCTGAACATCCTGCGGGAAATTATCAATCTCCCCGGAAAGATGACGGCGCAGTGCAATCATCGTGCGCTGATCGGTTCCCGGTGCACGGCCCAGGCCGAGATCGACACGGTTCGGATACAGCGTTGCCAGCGTCCCGAATTGTTCAGCAATCACCAGCGGCGAATGGTTTGGCAGCATCACGCCACCGGAACCCACGCGGATCGTTTTCGTCCCGCCCGCAATATAACCCAGCAAAACGGACGTCGCCGCGCTCGCGATGCCGGTCATGTTGTGGTGTTCTGCCATCCAGTAGCGCTGATAGCCCCATTTCTCGGCGTTTTGCGCCAGACTCAGAGAACATTGAAAAGCCTTCGCCGGATCAGCACCTTGCGGGACGGGTGCCAGATCGAGCACGGAAAGGGGAACGGCGTTTTTATCAGACATAATCACGGCTCACTCGTTGATGAAGAGGAGGGGAAAGGGTGCATTCCGCTCATAATTAAACCGAGTATTACCCATTACGTGTTCATTGAATACGGCATTTGTGCCCTTAATTTCCGTTTAAACATGCTTAAATTAGATTGAAGTCGCCTAAACTATAATTTTAGCCAATATGTTGTTTTGTGTTAAAAAGTCTCTGCTCATCCCGCTATGATTTCATTGAAGTAAAAAATGCGCCTGAAAAGGCTGCGAAAGCAGGCAGGGACAATGATGGAAGGGAAAACCAATGCCGGTAAATAATTCAGGCGAACAAAAAGGACGTGGTATCAATGAGTAAACGAATGTTATTAACCCTGCTGCTGGTGGCGGTTGCGGTTTCTTTGGCTGTTTTATTTCGTGCGCATAACGAAGATCTCCTGCTTCAGGGCGAAGTCGATGCGCCTGAAGTCATTGTCGCGTCGAAAGCCAAAGGCCGCGTGATTGAACGTCATGTCGAACGTGGCGATGACGTAAAAGCAGGGCAGTTGCTGATTACTCTCGACAGTCCGGAAATGATGGCGCAACTCCGCGCGCTGGAAGCCGCACGCGATCAGGCCAAAGCCCAGCTCGAACTTTCAGTTAACGGGACGCGTGAAGAAAGCATCCGCAACCTGAAAGCGACGCTGGCGCAATCTCAGGCCGAATACGTCAACGCCCGCGATGAATACAACCGCAATGCGAAAATCGCCGGTAAAGGCTTTATCTCCGCCTCCGATTTAGAAGATTCACGCCGCGCGCGTGACAGCGCTTATGCGCAGGTTTTGGTGGCTAAAGCCAATCTGGATGAAGGCGTTAACGGCGATCGCGTGGAGCAACGCGCAAGTTATGCGGCTCAGCTGCGTCAGGCGGAAGAAGATTTACTGGAAGTGAAAGCCCAGACCGATGATTTACAGGTGAAAGCGCCGGTAGACGGGGAAGTCGGGCCGATTCCGGTGGAAGTCGGCGAGTTGCAAAGTGCATCCAGCCCGTTGCTGACGTTAGTCCGTCTGCCGGATGCTTATTTCGTTTTTAACCTGCGTGAAGACATTCTGGCGGGCGTGCGCAAAGGCGATAAAGTACAAATGCGCGTGCCTGCGCTGAATAATGAAATGATTGAAACCGAAGTGCGTTATATCGCGCCGCTCGGTGATTACGCCACCAAGCGTGCAACGCGCGCGACCGGTGACTTTGATTTAAAAACCTTTGAAGTTCGTCTGTATCCCGCCAAACCGGTTCCCGGATTACGTCAGGGCATGAGCGCGCTCTGGCAGTGGAAGGCGAAGTGAAGCCGGTCAAAGCGCCGCGCAGTGAAAGGATAAAAGCCGCATGGCGCTGTTTCAGTCGTGCTTTTACCCGCGAGGCAAATTACGCCTTCCGTAAGCCGGTGATCCACTGGCTGTGCTGGATTTTCCCTTTACTTCTGTTTGGCCTGATCAGCAGCAACTTCTCTGAAGGCACCTTGCTGGATTTGCCCGTTTCGGTGGTGGATAACGATCACAGCACGCTGTCCAAAACGCTCACCCGCAAACTTGACGCGGGTTCTCATGCGCACGTTCAGGCATTTGAAGGCGGATTACCGGAGGCGGAATACCGTCTGCGCACCGCGCAGGATTATGCATTATTGTATATTCCGGTGAACTTCGAAGCGGACGTGCTGGCCGGTAAACAGCCGAGCGCGGTCCTGTATTACAACGCCCTGTTTTACGGTGCCGGGTTGTATTCCACGCAAGATTTCAGCGGGCTGATCACTGAGCTGAACACCCGCTACCGGTCGATTATCGCGACGGAAATCGGCAAAACGTTGCCGTCACTGGCGAGCGTCGATCTCTCTTACGGCAGCCTGTTCAACGCCAGCGGCAGCTATATTTACTACCAGCAATTCGCCGCCACCATCCACCTTTTGCAGCTTTTCACCGTTACCTGCATGATTTACGTGATGGCACGCAGTCAGGCGCTGCTCAGTGCGCCGTCGTTTACCCTGGCACTGCTCGGGAAACTCGCGCCGTACACGCTGTGTTTCACCACCTTACTGATGGTGGAAATCGCCATGCTCGTGGGTTTTTTCGACGCACGGGTGAGCGGTAATCCATTGTATATGCTTGTTATTGGCTTCTTTTATGTGATTGCCGCCCAAAGCCTGGGGCTGCTGCTGTTTACCTTCACGAAAACGACCATCACCGCCTACACCATGATGGGGATTTTCGTCAGTATCGCGCTCACCTTTTCCGGTATGGCTGTTCCGGTGTTATCGATGCCGCTGCCGGCGCGTATTATTTCCGGTATCGAACCCCTGAGTTACGCGCTGGCGGCAATGTTTGACGTTTTCCTGCGGCAGGTATCGCTGCGCGGGATTCTGATGGTGTGCTGCATTCTGCTGATTTATCCGCTGCTGACCGGTGTGCTGGTGCGTAAGCGTCTGTATATGCGCATGAAGCAACAGGAGCCAGGACAATGACCCGTCGCGAATGGTTCAAAACCTGGTGGGGAACTTTCAGCAAAGTGCTGACCGGTTTGCTCGATAAACCGATGTGGATGATGCTGCTGCTTTCGCTGTGCGTGATGAGCCTGGTTTACGCTAACCGTACCGTCTGGGATCTGCCGGTCGCCGTTATCGATCAGGATCACAGCACCGCCAGCCGCATGCTGACCCGTCAGCTGGACGCCACGTCGAAAGTTGAAACTAATCACTACGATAATCTCGCCGATGCCGAACGCGATCTGGCGCTGCGCAAATTGTTCGCGGTGATCATCATGCCGGTGGATCTGGAGAAGAAGATCCTCGCCGGTGAAAACATCGTGATCCCGGTTTATGGCGATGCGACCAACCGTCTGGCGAACGGGCAAATCCAGCAGGACGTGCTCGCGGCGTATCAGGCGATCCTCACGCAATACAACACGGATTTACTGCTCAGCAGCGGCTTCAGCGAGCGGCAGGCCAGCGTCGTGTTGTCGCCGATAATCGGGCAGTCGCTGGATGTCTTTAACCCCGGCATCAGCTTCGCGGCGATTATCTTTCCCGGTCTTCTGGTCATGTTATTACAGCACTCACTGTTGATCGCCAGCGTGCGTGTCAGCATTGTGCTCAACAGCGGGCCTTCCGGAAAACCGGCAATACCGGCCTTTCTCGGCGGGATTTCTGCGCTGATCCCGGTCTGGTTATTCCTGTCGATTGTCCTGTTCGTCTTGTGGCCGTGGGTGTTGGGATACCGGCAGACGGCCAGCATTCCTGAAATTCTGCTGCTGACGTTCCCGTTTTTACTGGCCGTACTCGGCTTAGGCAAACTGGTCACGGAATGCCTGCGCAGCGTGGAACTGATCTACCTGACGCTGGCCTTTGTGACGACGCCGGTCTTTTACATTTCCGGTACCATCTGGCCGCTGCAGGCGATGCCCGCGTGGGTCAGGGCGGTGTCTTCGATGCTGCCTTCGACCTGGGCGACCAAAGCGATTGCGGGGGTGAATCAGATGGGGCTGCCGTTTAAAGATGTTGGCGGAGATATCCTGATGCTTCTGCTTTTATGCGCGTTTTATACGTTCATTGGTATCGCCGTGGGGATGCTGCGCGACGGCGTGCGTCTGCGGGCGATGTTCAGGCCGCGGCGAAAAGGCGTCTGATCCAAAAAGGGATATTACCGCAAAGTAATATCCCTTTTTCATGGCGTCATTTTAAATCTCAGCGACGCAGTTCCAGCCCGGCAATGCGCTGCCAGTAGCCGTTACAGTCGGCTCTGTCTGTCAGCATTAGCGGACGCAAACCCCGTTCGTTAGCGCGGAATTCCTCGAGGGTGGAAAGCGTCTCGTGCGTTTCCGGTGACAGCCGCACGATATCGACCAGCCCCTGCATCGACGTCAGTTCATTGCCCAGATTGTAGCAATAGCCACTTTGCGTCTGGATGCCGTTGAGGATAAACACCTGCTGATTTTCCTGCGACAGCATTTTCCGGCCCTGCGGATAATTGATGCAGCAGGTTTCGCATTCATCTTTCGCACGGTTTTCCGAACGTGCCGTAAAACAGCGCGCGGAATAGGCCAGCGGCAGATGCCCGTAAGACAACACTTCCACTTCGAACTTATCCCTGATGCCCAGTTCCTGACATTGATTCAGCAGGTTTACCAGCCAGTCGCGGGAAAGCTCAACCGGCATACACCAGCGCACCATGCCTTGTTTTTGCAGCAGTTTCAGCGTAACGGCATTGTAGCAGTTCAGCGCGTGGCCGACGACAAACGGCAGCTTCCGGTCAGCCGCCATATTGACCGCGCCAAAATCGTTGGCTTCCAGCAGGAACTCACCGTTCTCCACATAGCGTTTCAGTTCATTCAGCTCGGACGGCGCCTGCAACAATGCCAGCGTGGAAATCACCACCTGCTTTCCGGCTGACGCCAGTTCACGGGCGACATCCATCCAGTCATTGACCTTCATTTCGCGACGTTTGGTACACACATTCTCGCCGAGATAAATGATGTCGGCGCTGCTGTTTGCCGCCGCCTGATAAAAGTCTTCAACCTGCGCTTTCGGCCAGTAATAAAGGATGGCTCCTAATGAATATTTCATGATGATCTCTTTAATTACTGCCATTTACGGTGATAGGCACCGAGCGTCGTTTGCGTACCCTCAGACATCGCGCCCAGCGCATTCATCCAGGCTTCGTCGGTTTTGTAGTTTTGCGGATCAGCCATGCAGCGGTCGATGGCCATGCGCCACACGCGCGCTACCTGGCTGACATACGCCGGGCTGCGCTGGCGCCCTTCGATTTTCACCGAGGCAATATTGGCGGCGAACAGCTCCGGCAGTAATTCCAGCGTATTCAGGCTGGTCGGCTCTTCCAGCGCGTGGTATTTCGCGCCGTCCACCAGATACCGGCCTTTGCACAGCGTCGGATAACCGGCGTTTTCGCCTTCGTCATAGCGGTCAATCAGCACGTCATTCAGACGTGATTCCATGCCCTGTGCGGTTTGTTGCCAGCGCACAAAACGCGCCGGAGAACAGGCACCCACAGTATTAGGCGATTCGCCGGTGAGATAGGAAGAAAGGTAACAACGGCCTTCGGCCATAATGCACAGGCTGCCGAACGCGAACACTTCCAGCGGCACGACGGTGGTGCGCGACAACTGACGCACCTGATGCATCGACAGCACGCGAGGGAGCACCACGCGGGCGACGTCAAAATTGTTTTTGTAGAAACGGATCGCTTCGTCGTTGGTGGCGGAAGCCTGAACGGAGACGTGGCGCTCGACGTGAGGATATTTCGTCGCGGCGTAATCCAGCATGGCGATATCGGCAAGGATCAGCGCATCGGCGCCGAGCTGTGCGGCCATATCCACGGCGCGTTCCCAGCGCTGATAGCCGTCAGGGTGCGCAAACGTATTGATGGCGATATGCAACTTACGGCGGTGGCGGTGAACGTAATTTGCCGCCTCCTGCAATTTCTTCTCCGTGAAGTTCAGGCCTGCAAAGTGGCGTGCATTGGTGTCATCTTTCAGGCCGATATATACCGCATCAGCACCGTTATCGATGGCCGCTTTTAGCGCAGGTAAATTCCCTGCCGGGCAAAGTAGCTCCATTCTCGTTCCTTACTGCAACCGCACGCCGTGGCGAAAGGGTTGTGGGTGATGAAAAGCCAGTTGCCGACGTTATTCATTCATCAGTCAGGGCTTTGATTGGCGAACTATTTTAGAGAAGCTATAGATGCAATATTTTGATTTGAGGCAGTTTCTGGGGTGTTGAAGGGGCTGCAACCGTCGGGGAGGTTGTACGGGAGGTTTTTCTGTTGCAGTATTTATTGATGTAGACCGCTGAACGTTACGGGCGATGTGGCAAAATAGTACAAATAGTTGCCAAAAAATTGCCGAAAAAGTTACCGAAAGGAGTAGTGCCAGTGTTGCAAAAACTACGTGCACGTTTGGTTCGTCAGGGACCATCCCTGTTGAGTGTGCCTTTGAAATTCACGCCTTTTGCGCTACAGCGTCAGGTCTTGCAACAGGTACTGAGCGGGCAGCTTCGTCAGGCGCTGGCCGATGGCGAACTGGATTTCCTCGAAGGCCGCTGGCTGAAAATTGATGTCAGCGATCTCAGCCTGAGCTGGCTGATGTCAGTGGACGAAGGCAAGTTGATCGTTGCAGAAAAAGGCGACGCGGATGTCAGCTTTAGCGGCAACGCCAACGACCTGATTTTGATTGCTGCGCGGAAAGAAGATCCGGATACGCTGTTCTTCCAGCGTCGTCTGCGCATTGAAGGTGACACGGAACTCGGTCTGTACGTGAAGAATCTGATGGATTCTATCGATCTCGATACTATGCCGCTGCTGCTGAAAAATGGCCTGCTGCGCCTGGCCGATTTCGTCGAAGCGGGACTGCAAGAGGACCGTGAGCCGAAAGCTCCGGTAGCTGAGCCATGCTAATTCGCACTGAAATTCCGGTAGATGCCGCGGGCATTGACCGTCTGTTGCGCCGCGCCTTCCCCGGCGGCGCCGAAGCCGATCTGGTGCAGCAACTGCGCGAAGACGGCCTGCTGACGCTGGGCGTTGTCGCCACCGACGACGAAGGCGGTGTGGTCGGTTATGTCGCCTTCAGCCCGGTTGATATTCAGGGCGAAGATCGCAATTGGGTCGCGCTGGCACCGCTGGCGGTTGACGAGTCTTTGCGTCGTCAGGGATTGGGCGAAAAGCTGGTGTACGAAGGGCTCGATTCCCTGAATGAATTTGGTTACGCCGCCGTCGTGGTGCTTGGTGACCCGGCGTATTACGGGCGTTTTGGTTTTAAACCGGCGGCAGTACATGATTTGCAGTGCCGCTGGCCGGACACCGAAGCGGCATTCCAGTTCTTCACCTTGTCCGATGATGCGCTCAACGACGCCAGCGGTCAGGTAGAATTCTCCCCGCCGTTTGACCGGTTCTGAATAAAGACTCACTCACGAAAGCGGAGGATCTCTCCGCTTTTTTTACGGCTGGCGCAAAAGTGCCATCAGCTCCACCGAAGGCCGTTTCTGACGCAGCAAATCTCGCATCATTTGCATGTACGGCGCGGTGTATGTGAAAAAGGCGTAATAGCTTTTACACAGATAGCTTTTTGCACCCTGATGGCGATGCTTCGGGCAATCTCCCTGACACAATTTCAACACCGGACACGCCTGACAATCCATCGGCAATAAACGCTGTTTATTCTCACCGAAACGGATGGCAGCTTCGCTTTCATTGAGGACGGCAATCGGCGTCTGATGCAGATTGCCCAGTTTGTATTCAGGGTAAACGTAGTGATCGCACTGATAAACGTCACCGTTAGATTCCAGCGCCAAAGCATGGCCGCAGGTGGCGCTGAAGGTACACATTTGCGACGGATACCCGCTCCATACGGCCAGCGTGGAATCAAAAATCTGCACATACACTTTCCCGATATCTTCTTTCACCCACAACGCAAACACGTTATTCAGAAACTGCCCGAAACCTTCTTCGGAAACTGATTCTTTGCTGATCGCGCCATTCTGATCATGCTCAACCAGCGGGATAAATTGCAGAAACGGCGTGCCCAGCGTTTTCAGATAGCGGTATAACCGCGCCGGTTCAGCACTGTTTTTTCTGCTGACCACCACCAGCACGTTAAATTCGATGCGATGCGCCCGCAGCTTTTCAATGGCCGCTGTTACGCGGCGGTGTGTCGGTTTACCGCTGCGGGTGACGCGATGCGCATCGTGTAAATCTGCCGGGCCATCGACGGAAATCCCCACCAGCCAGTGGTTGTCCTGCAAAAAACGGCACCAGCTATCGTTGAGCAAAATACCGTTAGTTTGCAGACTGTTGTGAATGGTTTTGCCACTGGCATAACGTTGCTGGAGTTTCACCACGTGCTGATAAAACGGCAATCCGGCCAGCGTCGGTTCACCGCCTTGCCAGGCGAATTCCACCGTATTTCCCGGCTGAGCGTCGATGTGCTGGCGGATAAAAGCTTCCAGCGTCGCGTCGTCCATCAGCGGCTGCTGCGGCTTTTCCAGATAAAAACAGTAACGGCAGTCAATGTTGCAACGTGAACTGGCCGGTTTTGCCATCACATGACATCCGCGCATTACGAGCCTCCCGGCAGAAACAGAAAATGACCCAAATGAAATACGACAAACAGTAATGCCAGAAAACACACCGCCAGCACCACGGATAATTTGGCGAGCAGGGCGTCAGGTTGCGAATAATCGCAGACGCGGCTGTCCATCACATTGCGCAATCTCGCATAACGGTACAGCACGGCCACGACCGTCGCCAGCGCCGCAAAACTCAGCCAGAACCACGGGCTGCTCTGATGCGTATTGTGTCGCAACATCAGAATCAGCAGGGCGCTGTAACTGAGCAGCGTGCGAAACCATGCCAGCGACGTCCGTTCCGGCTGAAGTCCCGGATCCGCTATCCGGCGTTGTAACCGGCTAGCGGGCACAGAACACCAGCACCATCACCGCAACGGCAATCGCCGCCATCATCAGGCTGATCATTTGCAGGCTGTGGGTGTAAGGCAGATCCTGGCGCAGGCGCATGGCTTTTTCAGTACGCAGCCAGCGGATATAACCGTAAACCGCCAGCCCGGCGGAAAACAGACACAGCAACAGCGAAATTCCGGCGCGCAGCTGAGGCGTAGCGAGATCGGGCGCCAGCTGATCCAGCCCGACCCCGGCGGCCAGAAATCCCAGCGCAGTGCGGATCCACGCCAGAAGAGTACGTTCATTTGCCAGAGAAAAACGGTAATCCGGTGCCTCTCCGGTCTGTGCGATTTTTAACATCCTGCCCTCAGAATTTCTGTTTTTTCTCTTCCACTTTCACGCCCTGCGTGGGCAAACCGGTATCGTAATCGCGCACCACCGGAGAATACCCGTCTTCCGGGCGTGGCCGGAAAGCGCCCATCCAGCGTGGTCTGGTCTCACTGCGCCACGGACGGCACGACCACTGATAGCTGCGGAAGGGATCGCGGATTTTGTCCATGTAGTCCATCAGCTGATCGTGCAATGTGTTGCGGATGTCTGCGTAATCCGGGTTGTCGATCAGATTGTGCATTTCATTTTTATCGTTATAGCGATCGTAGAGTTCGTCGCTGGTAAACAGATTGAGCACGAATTTATAGCCGTCCGTCACCCAGCCGCGCACCGGAATAAACCCGCCGAAGCTGTCGTGTTCAATCTCGTAGCGGTTGAATTCCACCATCACGCCGCGCTGTGGCTGTGCGTCGAAAACCGATTCGCCGGGCAAAATCGCCGGTTTATCAATGCCCGCCAGCGCCATCAGCGTGGGCAATACATCGGAATGACTGACGGGCGTATCGACCTGACGCGGAATTTCCTGTCCGGCGGGTGGCACGAAAATCAGCGGGATGCGGGTGATATCGTCATACATCGCAGCGCCTTTGCTGATCAGCCTGTGCGCGCCCATCATTTCGCCGTGATCAGAGGTATAAATCACCCAGGTATTTTCGCGCTGGGCCGGTGACAGTGCGGCCACGACGCGGCCAATTTCATCATCAACAAAATCGTTGCAGGCGAAATACAGCGGATGATGGTACTGACCGTCAGCGCCCACCGGAGACGGCATAGCGTCGGCCCACAGTCTGTGATGCAACGGTTTACCGGCCAGAGAGTCTTGTGCCTTCTCCCCGAGGTCGTAGTAAAAATCCTCATATTTCTCAAGATATTCAACCGGGCAGGTGAAAGGATGGTGTGGTTCGTCATAGGAAATCACCATCAGAAACGGTTCTTCTCCGCGCTGAGGTTGCGCCAGAAAATCAATCGCACGGTTGGTTATGCGGTGTGCCCAGGTAAAGGTTTTATCGATGCCGTTTTCCCGCAAATCTTCCGCGTTGTTCAGGCCATTGCGCCAAAGGCCAATCTCTTTGTCCGTCAGTTCTGCCAGATAATTGGCACCGTCAAACCAGTATTCATCGTCCCACTCCTGCGGGCATACGCCGGTTCCGAAATAGTCGTGTCCGTCGAGATGCCATTTGCCGATGTAACAGGTTTTGTAACCTGCATCCTGAAAATAGCGGCCCATGGTCGAAATGTTTTTACCGGGCGCGACATTGTTGGTCCAGGGACCGGACTGATTGGAATAAATGCCCGTGAATAATCCGGCGCGTGCAGGCGTGCAAACCGGCGCGCAGGTATAAGCCGAATTAAACCGGATGCCGGACTCCGCCAGCGCATCAATATTATGCGTATTCAGCAATTTACCGCTGTAACACCCCACCATATTGGTGGCCTGCGTATCGGTCATGATCAACAAAAAATTAGGGCGTTCCATTACTTATTCCCCGGTTCAGAAGTGTAGATAACGCTGTCCACCGGACGCTGACGCCAGCGGTGAATGCACAGATAAATCACTACCGCGGCGGCTGTCAGATAACTGATCAGCGTCAGCCAACGCGTCGGATAACCGCCAAATTGCGCCAGCCCTGAGTAAACGCCAATCATGGCAGCGAGCACGCCGACGGAGGCCACTTTTACCGGCCGCCACGGTTGCATATCGACGGCAAAAGCGTCGCGGAATTTGAACGGCGTGGCGCGGGGTTTGAGCCAGCCAATGCTGAGCATCAGCAGAACGTTAATGCAGAACGTGAAGAACAAAACGTAGAGAAAATGCAGTTCGAACGACACCAGATAATGGATCACGACATAACTGCAAATCCCGAAAAACAGGGCGGCTTTGGCGGCCAACGGCGGGATGCGTGGGAAGAAAAACCCCATGATCACAATCGTCACCAGCGGCACGTTATAGATGCCGTTGAGCTGCTTCATCCAGCTGTAAAGTCCTTCCGGCGCATTGGCAATCCACGGCGCGACGATCACCGACACCACCGCCACGGCCAGCCCGAACCGGCGGCCGACGCTCACCAGCTTTTGCGGTTCTGCCCGCTGATTAATCACGCGGTGATAAATGCCATAGCTGAACAATGTACAGGCGCTGTTCAGGAACCCGTTGAATGCGCTCATGATGGCGCCAAACAGCACGGCGCCGAAGAACCCGACGAGCGGTAACGGCAGCACCTTATTGACCAGCGCCGGATAGGCCATATCGGCTTTCGGCAGTTGCGGAAACAGATGAAACGCAATGACGCCCGGCAGCACCAGAATCAGCGGATCGAGCATTTTCAGCACGGCCGTCAGCAAGGCCCCTTTTTGGCCCTCGGCCAGACTTTTCGAGGCCAGCGTGCGTTGCACAATCCCCTGATTGGTACACCAGTAAAACGTATTCACCAGAATCAGCCCGGTTAGCGCGGCCCCAATCGGCACCGGATCATGGCTGCCGCCAATGGAATTGAGGCGTTCGCTGTGAACCGTCGTCAGTTGCTGCACGCCGTGCAGGAAATTCCCGTCGCCCATCACCATCAGGCCGAGCACCGGGATCATCAGCCCGCCAATCACCAGTCCGATGCCGTAAATCACATCGGCAATCGCGATGGCCCGCAGCCCGCCAATCACCGCATAACAAATACCGGACACGCCCAGCAGGCTCACCATAAACCAGATCGCGGTCCCTTCGGAGACGCCAAACGCTTCACCCACGTGGAACAAACTGTTGAGCGCCAGCGCGCCGGAGTACAGAACAATCGGCAGAAAACAGATGCCGGTGGCGATAAGAAAGCAGCAATCAACGAAAATACGTGTGCTTTTATCGTACCGCTCTTCGATAAAATCAGGGATGGTGGCGATGCCGCGCTGCAAATATTTCGGCAGAAAAATCAGGGCGAGGAAGATCAGCGGAATGGCTGAAATCACTTCCCACGCCATCACGGACATTCCGCTTTTCCATGCCTGACCGCCCAGCCCGACCAGCTGTTCGGTGGAAAGGTTTGTCAGCATCAGGGATGCGGCGATCACCGGCGCTTTCAGGGAGCGTCCGGCCAGAAAGTAACCTTGCTGAGATTGGGTGTCGGCTTTGCGCAATTTCCACCAGGTAATTAATGCCACCAGAAGTGTAAAAGCGAAAAAGCTTAAAACTTGCTGAACATTCATTTCACTGCCCTTATTTTTGCTGATGATCTGGTGTGCCGCAGCGTAAAAATGAACAACGCTCTTTACAGCCCCGGATATTGTTTTATTCTTCAGTATTTTTTCAGCTTTCTTTATCGGTTTTCTTTATTAACAAACAGGCATTGCTCGCGCCCTGCGAGTAGAGTGTGGTAAATAATATCGGCAGGACATAGGCATCATTCTCTGACGGCGAAATAAAATGAATGGAAAAATTGACGGCTGGCATGTAAAAAACGAAACAACGTACAATATCCCGCTGGTTCTTGCCGAAAATGTGATCTCAAGCGGGATATCGCTTATCTCTCTTTGGCATACGCTGGCCGATAAAAGTTATAAGGTGATATGGCCGCAGGACAAAAGGAAACCGCTGATTGAAAACTCCTGGGTGGCCGTCTATACCCTGCAAGGCTGCGGCAAGATCACGTTAAAGGATGAATCGAGCGTCACGCTTAACGGCAATTGCGTGATATTTCTCAAGCCAACAGAAATAAAGTCTTATCATTGCGAAGGTTTGCTGTGGGAACAATATTGGATGGAGTTTATTCCGACAGGCATCATGGAAATTCCATTATCGCAACAGGCTATAATTTATAACGGCGAGTTATTTAATCAGGAACTCATTCAGGTCACCGAATTAATTGCCAGTGATATCGACTTAAATAAAAACCTGGCCGTTGCCTTTATTACCAAGTTAATTTACCAGTGGGTTTGCCTGATTGTTCAGACCGGCGTGAAAGGTCAGCAGCTCAGGCAGATGGAAAAACTACTCTCGCTTATTCATACCGATATTCAAAAACGCTGGACCGTGGCGGAGATGGCGCAATGGATGCAGTGCAGCGAACAATATCTGCGGCGTTTATTTCTTAAATACACCGGAAAAACGCCGAAAGAATATTATCTCGATGCGCGGCTCGGGCTGGCGCTGTCACTGTTTCGTCAGGGAAATTACAGCGTCAGTCAGGTCGCAGAACTGCTCAACTTCTTTGATTCATTTCACTTTAGCAAAGCTTTCAAACAGAAATTCGGCTTCGCGCCTTCCTCGGTTAAACCGGAATAACCGTTACGCGCGCGGCCAGTGATTCCAGGTAAACCACCAGATCTTCCGGCATGCAGGAAACCAGCAATTCCTTCTGCGCCTTGCTCAGCTTTTTCACCCGGATTTCCAGCTTAGAGGCCAGAGAACGATCCCCCGCCACGCAGTGGAACACCAGCTCCAGCTCGCCTTTTCCGCGTAATGCTTTCGCCCCTTTGCCTGCCTGATGCTGGCCGAGACGCCGCGTTACGTCGGTCGTGATGCCGGTATAAAGCATGCCGGTGGGCGTTCTCAACATGTATAAAAACCAGCCGGGAGAAGTGGACATAGACGCATCGTATTTGGAAAAGTTTGCGTAAGTTTACCTGAACCGCACAGCAGAATGACGTAAAACATCGGTGTGTCACGGTACACTGCGGCAAAGACGACAAGGATCCTCCGATGAATAACCCCGACGACCTGAAACACATTCTCAAATTCCTGAACAAAAATCATGTGCTGGCGCTGTGTGCCGCCGCCGACGGTGAGATGTGGAGCGCTAACTGCTTTTACGTCGCCGATGCTGAAAACCTGTCTTTATACTTCATGACCGAACTGAAAACGCTGCACGGCACGCTGATGGCAAAATCGCCGCAGGTGGTGGGCACGATCGCGCCGCATCCGAAAACCATCGCGCTGATCAAAGGCATTCAGTATCGCGGTGAGGCGACGATCCTCTCCGGTGAAGAAGAGAGCCACGCGCGCCGTCTGTACTGCAAACATTTCCCGGTGGCGATCGCCATGAAAGCGCCGGTCTGGGCGCTGAAGCTTAACAGCATCAAGATGACGGATAACGCCCTGGGATTTGGCAAAAAGCTGCTGTGGGATCGCACGCTTTCTGATAAGCCTGAGTAACAGGAACTGTCTTATAGCGGGGAATTTACAATCGGGTAACACTTGAACTTATCTGTTTCTGAAATTCCGTGTAAACGCCGTTTTTTAAAAGGAAGTGATATGGCAAAAGTTCTTCTGCTGGGCGGAAGTGGTCTGATCGGGCGCGAGCTTTTGCGTCTGCTGCAACTGGATCCGCGCGTCAGCCGGATTGTTGCGCCGAGCCGCCGCCCGCTGCCGCCGGGTAATAAACTGATCAACCCGCTCGGGGCAAATCTCACGTCGCTGGTGGTTGCGCTGGATGAACCGATTGACCTGCTGTTTTGCTGCCTCGGCACCACGCGTAAACAGGCGGGCAGCGCGGAAGCGTTTCGCGCCGTGGATTACGATCTGGTGGTGGATTGCGCCAAAGCCGCGAAGGAACTCGGTGCGCGCCATTGTCTGGCGGTCAGCGCCAACGGTGCGGATGCGCACTCACGATTTCTCTATAACCGGACGAAAGGGGAAATGGAACAGGCGCTGATGCACCAGGGCTGGACTTTGCTGACGCTGGTCAGGCCTTCGCTGCTGGTCGGGAAACGCCATCCGCCGCGCCTGCTCGAACAACTCAGCGCGCCGCTGTTTAAACTGTTGCCGGGAAAATGGAAAGCCATCGATTCGGACGTTGTCGCCAAAGCCTTGCAGGAACAGGCGTTTAACGCAGGACTGGGCGGCGTCACCGTGCTGGAATCCGATCAAATCGCCGCCAGCATTGAAGAACTTTAATCCGCGTTCTCTGCTGAGCGGGATCCTTATGATAAGGTATCAGCAAAAAACGCGAATTTTGCCCCGCAAGGATCGTCCCGATCCTTACAGATATTTCTCCGCGAACACATCCAGATTTCGAAAATCCGGCATTCTCTTTTTCAGCGTGTCGTGATCCCAGTTCCACCACTGGCTGTTCTCGATCTTTTCGATCATTGAATCGTCAAAACGCATGCCGATCTTTTTCGCAGCCACGCCCGCCACGATGGAATACGGCTCAACGTCTTTCGTCACCACGGCGGACGTCCCGATCACCGCGCCGTTCCCTACGCTGACGCCAGGCATGATCACGGCGTTATGGCCGATCCACACGTCGTTGCCGACGGTGACGTGATGTTCACGGCGCCAGTCGAAGAAATCCTGATCGTCCTCACCCAACCCGTAAACCGAGCTGCGGTAGGTGAAATGATGCTGCGCAACGCGCTGATATGTCGGGTGATTCCCCGGATTGATCCGCACGTAGGTGGCAATCGACACAAACTTGCCAATGGTCGCGTAGAAGATCTGATTGTTGCCCGCCGTATACGAATAATCGCCGATCTGCGTTTCTTCGATGATCGCGTTATCGGCAATATGCACGTATTGCCCGAGCTGCGAACGGTTCAGTTCGACCTGCTGGCCGATTTTCGGACGTGAATAATCCTGTTCGTCAGCCAGAGAAAACGGGGAAATGATGTCTGTCATAATCTCGCTCATGTTGAAGTGACGGAATAAAAAGGGGCGCTGACCGGCAGCGAAAGAATGGCCAGCAAATGCCGTAAAGTGTCCTGTAACGCACCGTCGTTATTCAGCCGGTGGCAGCTGGCGGGCAAGGCGCTGTCATACTCACGGGCACGCGCCAGACGGCAGGCAATTTGCCCGGCGTCTTCGCGTCCACGCCGCAATAAACGCGCAGCCAGCACCTCGTCTGAAACCTGCAAACACACCGGCACCAGCCGCTGGCCGTAACGCTGTTGCGCTTTCTCCAGATGCGCCCGCGAACCGTTGACCACCACGTGGCAACCGAGCTGCATCCAGGTGTCGATTTCGATTCCCACGCCGTAACGGCACTGATGCGCGTGCCATTCCAGCGCAAATAATCCGTGCTGACGACGCTGAATAAATTCGGCATCGCTCAGCGCTATATGATTCTCAGAACCGGCGTCAGCGGGGCGCGTAATGTAGCGATGCGCCACGGCAACATCCGCCGGTAAATGCTGGCGCAGTGCGTCCAGAAGACTGTCCTTTCCCGAACCTGAAGCACCCATCAGATAAAGTAAACGACTCATTTTCTCTCCGTTTAGAACACCTGAATGCCCTGACGCCAGACGTTTTGCACATAGTGATGATCGCCATGCGCACGTGCCAGAACCAGATCGGCGCGTTTGCCTTCGGCAATTTCACCGCGATCCTGCAAGCCCAGCGCATTGGCCGGATTTCGCGTTACCAGCTTCACGGCCTGCGGCAAACTGAAGGCATTCGTTTCATCATTGGCGATGCGGAAAACGGCGTCCATCAGACTGGCGGGATAATAGTCGGAGGACAAAATATCCAGCAGACCCAGTGACGCCAGTTTATGCGCCGCGACGTTGCCCGAATGCGAGCCGCCGCGCACGATATTCGGCGCGCCCATCAGCACCGCCAGCCCGCTGGCGTGCGAGGCGCGTGCCGCTTCTTCGGTGGTCGGGAATTCTGCAATCACGCTGCCGAGCGCCAGAGATTCCTCAACGTGTGCCGCCGTGGCGTCATCGTGGCTGGCCAGCGAAATATTCCTGGCGCGGCAATGGGCGGCAATCGCCTCGCGGTTTGGCTGTGCCCAGCGGCGCGACAGGGCGATTTGCTCTTCCTGATACGCGTCCATCTGCTCATCGTTCATGTGATATTTGCCCTGATAATACTCGCGGTATTTCTGCGGCGTGGCGAACTGGCGCTGGCCCGGCGAGTGATCCATTAGGGAAACCAGCGAGAGAACTGACGTATCCATCAGCTTTTCAAACAGCGGCAACGTGGTATCGTGCGGCAGTTCGCAGCGCAGATGCAGACGGTGTTCAGCGCGGTTCAGCCCGGCGTTCTGGCTGTTGACGATGGCGTCGATCATCTTTTGCAAATTCTCCAGACGATGCCCGCCGTCGCGCACATCGCCCACGGCCACGGCGTCGAGCACCGTGGTGATCCCGCTTGCCACCATCAGCGCATCATGGCTGCTCATGGCGGAATGTGCCGGCCAGTCCACTTTCGGGCGCGGCGTGAAAAACTTGTCGAGGTTATCAGTGTGCAGCTCGATCAATCCCGGCAGCAGCCAGCCGCCCTGAGCGTCCAGCGCCTGCGGCAACTGACTGCGCGTGTCGGCAAAAGCCGTGATCACGCCGTTGTGCATTTCCAGCGAGCCTTCGGCGACCTGATCGTCGAGAACCAGTTTGACGTTGTTGATGATCATGCGGACATCTCCGGGGCAGTTTCTGGGCTCATTTCATACAGGCGATCGGCGACACGTTCGCGGACATCTTCGTCATGGAAAATCCCGACCACGGCGGCTCCGCGGGCTTTCGCCTGCTCAATCAGCGTGACGACGGCGGCGCGGTTAGTGGCGTCGAGCGAGGCGGTCGGTTCATCAAGCAGCAGCACCGGATAATCGACCACGAAGCCGCGTGCGATATTCACGCGCTGCTGTTCGCCGCCCGAAAATGTTGATGGCGCGAGATGCCACAAACGTTCCGGCACATTCAGATGGCGCAGCAATGCGCTGGCGCGGGCTTCGCTTTGTGCTTTATCCACGCCCAGTTCCAGCAGCGGCTGCATCACCAGATTCAGCGCGCTGATACGCGGGATCACGCGCAGAAACTGGCTGACCCAGCCGACGGTATGACGGCGCACGGACAGGATTTCGCGCGCTTCGGCGCTGACCATATCGATTTGCTGGCCCTGATGTTCGACCCAGATTTTGCCGCTGTCTGGCAGGTAATTACCGTACAGCGAGCGCAGTAACGTAGATTTTCCGCTGCCGGAATGGCCGTGCAGCACCACGCATTCTCCGGCTTTCACCTCCAGACTGGCGTTGCTGAACACCGGCAACCGCACGCCGTGCTGGTTGTGTAACACAAAAGTTTTACTGAGATTTTCGACCCTGAGCTTCGTCGTCATTTTGGTCACTCTTTCTCTGGAATAAGGGTTAAGACAACACGGAGGACACGAGCAGCTGCGTATACGGATGATGCGGGTCGTCGAGCACGCGGTCGGTTAAACCACTTTCCACCACCTGACCCTGTTTCATCACCAGTAAACGGTGCGCCAGCAGACGCGCGACGCCCAGATCATGGGTCACAATCACCACCGCCAGCTGCATTTCCACCACCAGCGTGCGCAGCAAATCCAGCAACCGCGCCTGCACGGACACATCGAGGCCGCCGGTGGGTTCATCCATAAACACCAGACGTGGATGCGTCACCAGATTGCGGGCGATTTGCAGACGTTGCTGCATCCCGCCGGAAAACGTGGTCGGCAGGTCATCGATGCGCGACACCGGGATTTCCACGTCTTCCAGCCACTGGCTGGCTTTCTGGCGGATATTGCCGTAATGACGCTCACCGACCGCCATCAGGCGCTCGCCGATATTGCCACCGGCAGAAACCTGGCGGCGCAGGCCGTCCATCGGATGCTGATGTACCACGCCCCAGTCTGTGCGCAGCAGGCGGCGGCGGTCGCTTTCCGGCATGTCATACAAAGACTGCGCGGGCGTCTGGCCATTGTTGTAAATAACGTTGCCCTGCTGCGGCGCGAGGCGGGCTGAAATCGACTGCAACAGCGTGGTTTTGCCGGAACCGGATTCGCCGACAATGCCCAGCACTTCGCCCGGATACAGATTGAAAGACACATCGCTGAAGCCTTTTCCCGGCGCATACAAATGGGTCAGATTGTTCACCGACAACAGCGGCGCGGCGGCGAGATTTAATGGAGTGGTCATCAGCGGTTAACCTCGTTGGAAGCCTGTTGCTCAACTTGCTGAGCGCAAAAATCGGTGTCTGAGCACACGAACATCCGGTTGCCCACATCGTCGAGCACCACTTCGTCGAGATAGCTGTGATGTGAACCGCAGAGGGCGCAGGGTTCGTCCCATTGCTGCACGGTGAACGGGTGATCGTCGAAGTCCAGACTTTCCACTTTGGTGAACGGCGGCAGGGCGTAGATACGTTTTTCGCGCCCGGCACCAAACAGCTGTAAAGCCGGCATCATGTGCATTTTCGGGTTATCAAATTTCGGGATCGGCGACGGATCCATCACGTAGCGATCGTTCACTTTCACCGGATACGCATAGGTGGTGGCGATATGGCCGAAGCGCGCGATGTCTTCATACAGTTTCACCTGCATCACGCCGTACTCTTCCAGCGCATGCATTTTGCGGGTCTCGGTTTCGCGCGGTTCGATAAAGCGCAGCGGTTCGGGGATCGGCACCTGAAAAATCAGGATCTGATCTTCCTGCAACGGCGTTTCCGGAATGCGGTGACGCGTCTGGATCAGGCTGGCATCCACGGTTTTCTCGGTGGTTTTCACCCCGGCTACGCTCTGGAAAAACTTGCGGATCGACACGGCGTTGGTGGTGTCGTCAGCGCCCTGATCAATCACTTTCAGCACATCTTTTTCACCGATCACACTGGCGGTGAGCTGGATCCCGCCGGTGCCCCAGCCGTAAGGCATCGGCATTTCGCGCCCCGCGAACGGAACCTGATAGCCGGGGATCGCCACGGCTTTCAGGATCCCGCGGCGGATCATGCGTTTGGTTTGCTCGTCGAGATAACCGTGGTTATAGCCGGTGAGCGTCTGGGCGGCATTATTGTTCATGGGCGGAGTCCTGTTCTTTCGCAGCGCGCAGGCGCTTGAGCAATTCCAGTTCGGCCTGGAAATCGACGTAGTGCGGCAGCTTGAGGTGCGAAACGAAACCCGCCGCTTCGACGTTGTCTGCGTGAGATAAAACGAATTCTTCGTCCTGCGCCGGGCTGCTGATTTGCTCGCCGTATTCGCGGGTTTGCAGCGCGCGGTCGACCAGCGACATCGACATGGCCTTGCGTTCGGCGCGGCCAAACACCAGCCCGTAACCGCGGGTGAAATGCGGCGGTTTGTCTTCGGGCGCGACAAAGCCGTTCACCATCTCGCATTCGGTCAGCAGGATTTCGCCGATATCAATCGCAAAGCCCAGCTCTTCCGGCACGATTTCTACGGTCAGCCAGCCGGTACGGATTTCACCGGCAAACGGGTGCGTGCGGCCATATCCGCGCTGCGTGGAATAACTCAGCGACAGCAGAAAACCTTCGTCGCCGCGTACCAGTTGCTGCAACCGCGCCGCGCGCGAAGCCGGATAGACCGGCGGCGTGCGGGTGATATCTTCCGGCTCGGTGCCGTCGTCCTGTTCCTCAACCGCCAGCTGTTGTTGCGTCAGCAGGTCAAAAACGTGCCCGCAATTTTCCGGCTGAGGTTCGTCGGCAATGGGCGTAAACGGCGCTTCACCTTCCGCCAGCAGGGCGAAATCCAGCAAACGGTGGGTGTAATCGTAGGTTGGTCCCAGAACCTGACCGCCCGGCAAATCCTTATAGATGGCGGAAATACGGCGTTCGAGGCGCATCGCTTTGGTGTTCAGCGGTTCGCTGGTCGCCAGACGCGGCAACGTCGTGCGGTAAGCGCGCAGCAGGAAAATGGCTTCCACCAGATCGCCGCCGGACTGCTTAATCGCCAGCGCGGCCAGCTCGCGGTCGTAGATCCCGCCTTCGCTCATCACGCGGTCGACTGCCAGACCGAGCTGTTGCTCAATCTGTTCGCAGCCGAGTTCATTCACATCCGTATCGCCACGGCGTTCGTGCGCCAGCAGCTGATGGGCGGCGGCAATCGCCTTCTCACCCCCTTTAACGGCGACGTACATCAGCACACCTCCACGCGCGTGGTGCGCGGCACGGCAATCAGTTCTTCGCCGCAGGTGAACATAAAGTCCAGGCCGAGCGGGAAACGGTGAGGGCGGTTGAGCAGGTAATCGCGAACTGCGTCCGGCAGCTGTGGCGAAATCGTCCGGCTGCTCTCAATACCCGGCCCGCGCAGACGCAGCGGCGTACCGCCGGTCAGAGCTTCAAGCTGAACAATTACGCTGGTCGCCAGCTCCGGCGACATTTCGTCACCGCACGGGAAAGCCAGTAACGTCGCGCTGTCGAGCGCCGGATCCGCCAGCGCGAAGCTGACGGCAGAAGGAGAATCGGTCAGCACCGCGCCGGTGTGAAAGCGCAGGTTTTTCCGCAGGATTTCATCGTTGAGCGAGGCGCTCAGCCACAGCGGGGTGTCCTGATCGATAAGCGTCAGCAACACGCAGGCGCTGGCAGAACCCAGCGCGCCGAAGCCGGGCATCGCGGGCAACTGCACGCTGACGCCGGGTTCGCTTAACGCTTTGAGAATACGACGGAAACTGTATTGCGCATCGGCAACCGGATTTTGAAAACTGGCAACAAGTGACATGAATTATTCTCCGCGAACCAGAGTAAAGAAATCGACACGGCTGGCAGCCACCTCGCGGGCGCGCTGCTGGCGACGTTCCTGTTGCAGCGCCGCCAGCGGGGCGATCACCCGCTTATGGAGCAGTTCATCCATCCCCTGGATTTGCAGCAAAGCATCAATAACGGCGCACAGCTCAGCGTGGACTTTATTGCGGCCGCTGACATAGCTGTAGCCGTAGACGCCGCCGTCCATCTGCACCACGGCGCGGGTGACGGTCATGTCGCCCATCACAAAGCGTTTTCCGGTGCCGCCCATGCGGCCCTGAAGTTGCGTCAGGCCGCTTTCGGCGGCGCGGATGCGTTCAAATTGCGGAGACAGATTCAGCGGTTGCCAGTGCGCGAGCAGTTCATCCGGGCGGCTGTGAGCCAGCACCGACATCCAGCGCTGGCGGGTTTGCAGGTGATCCATTCAGTGCTCCATGGTCAGTTCGATCATGTCGGCGCGCGTCAGGCTGACGGAATATTCCGCCACCTGGTCGCTGCCTTCACAAATGTTCAGGGTGCGCACACACAGCAGCGGGGCCTGCGGCACGATTTCGAGTAATTTGCTTTCCTTCGCCAGCGCGCGGCGGGCGTTGATGCGGGTCGTGCGGCGGCTGAGTTTTTGCTTAATTTCTTCGCGGATAAAATCGTGCAGTGAGCCGTTATGGAAGTTTTGCAGCGCAGGCCACCAGTCCAGATCGGGCAGGTAATGGTCGATCACGCAAACCGGCACGCCGTTGACGCGGCGCAGCGTGCGCAGATGAATCACGGTGTCGCCTTCCTGACGCGATAACGCCGCAGCGACGTGATCGGTGCCCGGACGCAGAACCGCCAGCAAACGTTCGCTGGTCGGGTGACTGCCCTGATCCAGCAAGTTCTGGCTGAACCGTGCCTGCGAATGCAGCGGGTAATCGTAAGGCCGCATCAGCACCAGCGTGCCAATCCCCTGACGGCGTTGCAGCCAGCCGCGATCCACCAGCTCATCCACCGCGCGACGCAGCGTGTGGCGGTTGACCTTAAAGCGCTCGGCAAGCTGCTGTTCCGGCGGCAGATAATCCCCGCAGCGATAGCCGTTACGCAGTTCGTTTTCCAGTTCAGCAGCAATTTGCTGATAAACCGTGGTGTGACTGGTCGGATGTCTAGATAAGTTCATCACAATGAATACCTCGCACGGGATAAACGGGCAAAGGAGGGCGCTGCGCATTCACGCAGTGGCAGACGATTTTTTTGAGAGCGGTATGAATGAGACATGATGCAAACCTCAGTTCGGCGTTGGCATCATGTTGGCGAAACAAAGTGACAGTTGGGTGAAGGTCAGGTTGCAAAGAAGTGAAGAGTTGGAAGATGTCTCGCAGGAATCACCTGTAAGGATTTACGGGAAAACATAAGCCCATTACATTCCGGACGCGGCGGGATCGGGTCGCGGCGATAACCTGATGAAAGGACTGAATGGGATTAATACATCTTATTTTATATAAAATTTTGTATAATTTTACAAGGAAGTCATAATGAAAAAAATCGCCTTCGCGGGCAGTAGTCTTGCTGATCTGCGGGGATTCCCACTCAGCGTCCGGCAAGAAATAGGCTATCAACTTGAGCTTGTGCAGAAGGGGAAAATGCCGTTTGACTGGAAACCTATGCCAGCCATTGGCACCGGGGTCAGAGAGGTCAGGGTTAAGGATCCCGCAGGGATATTTCGCGTGATTTATCTGGCTAAATTAGAAGAGGCCATTTACGTGTTGCATTGTTTCCAGAAGAAATCTCAGACGACAAGTCATCAGGATATTGAACTGGCAAAGCAGCGATACAAAGCCCTGATAATGGAGTATTCGCAATGATTGAAGAGTTTGACAGCGTATGGGATGCCATTGAAGACACCCCGGAGCGGGCTGAAAACATGAAAGTGCGCTCTAAATTGATGAGGGTTCTCACCGCGCATATCGAAAATAACAAAATGACACAGGCTCAGGCTGCGAAGTTTTTCGGAGTAACGCAGCCGCGGATATCGGATCTTGTCCGGGGAAAAATCTCGGTTTTCAGTATCGATATGCTGGTCAATATGCTGGCGAGTGCTGAGCTGCGCATCTCGAATATCGAAATCAACGGTATCGCGGTTGCCTGAACACGCGTCAGGGAACGCAAGAGTTGGAAGATGTCTCGCAGGAATACACATCGGCGGTTTACGGCGTGAGAGTGTAGGAATACACTTTTTAAGTCGTGCAAGTTTTAACCGTTAATCACATAAGGATTATGTATGTCAGAAGCAAGAACAATGGAATTCAATGAGTTACCTGTTCAGGTAATGCCTGAAACACCGGCTGAAATATGGACGCGGGAGAATAGGAAAGGGATTGAGGCCATAAAGAAATATGCAGAGGAATATGGGGCTTTCTCTGACTATCAGCGTGCATTTTGATGGATCAGTACGCCATTTATACCAACAAGGGGGGAGGAAAAGCAGCCTATCCCTTTCTGCTGAATATTCATCATCCGTCAGCCGTGGGCTATCACCATACTGTCATGGTACCGCTGATTCCGTTGACCCGGCTTATTGATTTTCCGCCTAAAAAGCTTTGTCCGTTGCTCAAAATCCAACATCAGCATTATGTTGCGATGACGCACATGTTGGGAGGTGTTTCCCCGAAAGAAATCGGTGAGTGGATAAAACAGCTCGACGGTGAAATCTATGAAGTGAAAAACGCGTTTGATTTTTTGCTGAATGGAATTTAGAGAAAAGAGGGGCGTGATTTCCCCTCTGTAAGCTTTCATCTCAGGCGCTTTACCGTAAGTAATGAATCACCTGATTCCCGCTGCCGCGCCAGATCAGCGACGGGTCTTTCAGTTCCTGCACAAATTTGCCGTCCACCAGTACGTTGATGAGCGCCACCACGTCCTGCTGTTCTGGCGTCAATTCTCCGAGCGTGTAGCCGGTCCACATCCACACGTCTTTGCCGGGACATTCTGCCTCTACGCGCAGCAACAGCTGGCGTACGGCAGACAGATTTTGCGGATGCAGCGGGTCGCCGCCGGAGAGTGTAAGCCCCTGGCGGGGAATGACCGTGTTTTGCAGGTCAGCGATAATCCGGTCTTCGTCTTCCGGCGTGAACGGCTTACCGGAGTCCACGCGCCAGGTGCTTTTGTTATAGCAACCGCGGCATTCGTGGACGCAGCCGGAAACGAACAGTACGCAGCGCGTTCCGGGGCCGTTGACCACATCAACTGAGTAATATTGATGAAAATTCACAACATTAACCCAGTTGTCCGTTACCCAAATGCTTCACGCGGCGCTTCACTTCTTCCTGCTTACCGGCGTTAAACGGACGCGCATCCGGGCTGCCGAGATAACCGCAGACGCGGCGGGTGACTGACACGCGTGAAGGCTCGTGGTTGCCGCATTTCGGGCAGGTGAAGCCTTTGCTGGTGCACTCAAATTCACCGGTGTAGCCGCAGTCGTAGCATTCATCAATCGGCGTATTCGTGCCGTAATAAGGAACGCGGGTGTAGCTGTAGTCCCACACGTCTTCCAGCGCTTTCAGATTGTGTTGCAGGTTCGGATATTCGCCATAGCAGATGAAACCGCCGTTGCTCAGTGGCGGATACGGCGCTTCGAAGTCGAGTTTTTCATACGGATTCACCTTCTTCTCCACGTCCAGATGGAAGCTGTTGGTGTAATAGCCTTTGTCGGTAACGCCCGCGACCAGGCCGAATTCGGCTTTATCGAGGCGGCAGAAACGGTCGCACAGGTTTTCGCTTGGCGTGCTGTACAGGCTGAATCCGTAGCCGGTTTCGTCTTTCCAGCTTTCCGTGGCGGCTTTCAGACGGGCAACAATCGCCTCGGCTTTTTCACGCAGCTGGCTGGCGTCGAAAACGTGAGTCTGGTTGCCGAACAGCGCATTAATGGTTTCATGCACGCCGATATAACCCAGAGAAATCGATGCGCGGCCATTTTTGAAGATACCGGAAATATCGTCGTCGGCTTTCAGACGCACGCCGCACGCCCCTTCCATATACAGAATCGGTGCGACGCGGGCTTTGATGCCTTCGAGGCGGGCAATGCGCGTCATCAGGGCTTTTTTCGCCAGCAGTAAACGTTCGTCGAGCAGGCTCCAGAACGTCGCTTCATCCTGTTTTGCCTCCAGCGCGATGCGCGGCAGGTTCAGGCTGATCACGCCGATATTGTTGCGGCCTTCGTGGATCATCTCGCCGTTTTCTTCATAAACGCCCAGGAAGCTGCGGCAGCCCATCGGCGTTTTGAAGGAGCCGGTGACTTTGACCACCTGATCGTAATTCAGAATGTCCGGGTACATGCGTTTGCTGGCACATTCGAGCGCCAGTTGCTTGATGTCATAATTCGCGTCACCGGCTTTATGGTTCAGACCCTCGCGGATAGCGAACACCAGTTTCGGGAACACGGCGGTTTTGCGGTTTTTGCCGAGCCCTGCAATGCGGTTGCGCAGAATAGATTGCTGGATCAGGCGTGATTCCCAGGTCGTCCCGAGGCCGAAGCCGAAGGTGACAAATGGCGTCTGACCGTTGGCGGTGTGCAGCGTGTTGACTTCATATTCCAGCGACTGGAAGGCGTCATAACACTCTTTTTCGGTACGGCTGTGCGCAAAGGCTTCGACGTCAGCGACCTGCCATTCCTGCGCGATGGCGCGGTGTTTTTCAAAGCTGGACGTGACGAACGGTGCCAGTACTTCGTCGATGCGGTTAATAGTGGTACCGCCGTAAATGTGGCTGGCGACCTGCGCGATGATTTGCGCGGTGACCGCCGTGGCGGTGGAAATTGACTTCGGCGTGTCAATCTCGGCATTCCCCATTTTGAAACCGTGATTCAGCATGCCTTTCAGGTCGATCAGCATACAGTTGAACATCGGGAAGAACGGCGAGTAATCCAGATCGTGGTAATGGATTTCACCGCGCTCATGCGCCAGCACCACGTCCCGCGGCAAAATGTGTTGTTTAGCGTAATGCTTGGCGACGATACCGGCCAGCAAATCGCGCTGCGTCGGGATCACTTTACTGTCTTTGTTGGCGTTTTCGTTGAGCAGCGCCATATTGCTTTGCTCAACCAGACCGCGGATTTCCTGATTCAGGCGGCCACGCATTTCGCGTTTTACGTCGCGGTCATGGCGGTATTCGATATAGGCGCGCGCCAGTTTTTTATGCGGGCCAGCCATCAGCTGGTTTTCAACGGCGTCCTGGATTTCATGGATATCGACGCGGGCCTGGTCTTGCAGATTTTCAGCGACAATGCGGGCGACCTGTTCACAGTAACCGACGCTGTCGATACCGGCGGCAGCGGCGGCGCGTTGCACCGCTTGTTTGATCAGAACTTCATCGAAAGGGACCTGACAACCATCCCGCTTGATCACGATGGGTTGCATTTTGTTGTTAGATTTAGCGGGTACGGATTCCAGTCTGTCTGCCTTCACAATGACACTCCTTTTACGCTCATTCCCGCGCCCCGCAAGGCTTACAGGCCGGTTGTGGGGGTTTTGCGAGAAATCGCTACATATTGGGTTGGGTGTGTACTATACACACTAGATGTAGGATCTGCGCGAGCGTTAATTGTCATTTTATTGACCTGAAACAAAGAATTTTTTCGTCGGAAGAATAGGTGAACAAATGTTAACTCTGGCCTGTTTTTTGCGTGTTGTTTTTTAAGGAGATGCATAAAAAACAAACGGGTCAGCCACTGATGTGACTGACCCGACAGAGGTGAAAATTCAGATTATTCGAGAAGTTGCCAGCGGCATTCGTAAGGACGAAGGCTGCCTGAAACCGTTGCATCGCCATAGTTGCTCAGCAGCGTTTTTCCTGCGAAATCAGGCAGACCGGCGGCCTGATTTTCACCGCTCAGATTCGCCATCACCTGCAACGTTTGCCCGTTTGCCTCACGCTGGTAGCACCACAACTGCGGGTGTTCCGGCAACAGATCCTGATAATCCCCGTGAGTCAGCACCGGCACGGTTTTGCGCAGCTGAATCAGTTGCTGATAAAGATAAAACACAGAGTTTTTATCTGCCAGCGCCTGTTCAGTGTTGATGTCTTTTACATTATGGCTGACCGAAATCCACGGCGTACCGGTGGTGAAACCGCCCTGATCGCCGTCGTTCCATTGCATCGGCGTCCGGCTGTTATCACGGGATTTTCGCGCCAGGATCCGCAGCAGTTCTTCGTTGCTGCGCCCGTCGGATTTCAGCTCGGCAAACATGTTCAGGCTTTCCACATCGCGGTACTGTTCGAGATGTTTAAAGCCCGGATTGGTCATGCCGATCTCTTCGCCCTGATAAATGTACGGCGTACCCTGCAAACCGTGCAGCACCATCGCCAGCATTTTCGCGGACGTTTCGCGCAGCGCGCCTTCATCGCCAAAGCGCGAGACAATGCGCGGCTGATCGTGATTACACCAGAACAGCGCGTTCCAGGCGTGGCAGTGCATTCCCTGTTGCCATTCGCGGAAAATCTGCTTGAGCTGCACGAAATCCGGCGGCGCGTCCGTCCATTTTTCACCGTTAGGATAATCGACTTTCAGGTGATGGAAGTTAAACGTCATCGATAACTCGCTGCCATCGTTGGCGGCGTAGCGGCGGCAATGTTCCAGTTTTGTCGATGACATTTCACCGACGGTCATCAGCCCGAGCGGCTTGAAAACGTCCCGGCTGAACTCTTGCAGGAATTCGTGAATACGCGGGCCGTCGGTGTAATAACGGCGGCCATCGCCGGTGTCATCAGCCGGGAAATCCTGCTGTTTGGACACCAGATTGATCACGTCCAGACGCAAACCATCGACGCCCTTATCGGCCCAGAACTGGCAGACTTTTTTCAGCGCCTCGCGCACCGGCGGGTATTCCCAGTTGAGATCCGCCTGCTCGGTGGCGAACAGGTGCAGGTAATATTGCCCGCTGTTTTCGTGCCACGCCCACGCGCCGCCGCCAAATTTTGAACGCCAGTTATTCGGCGGCCCGCCTTCCGGCGCACTGTCGCGCCAGATGTAAAACGGACGGAAAACGCTGGCCGGATCCTGCGACTGGCGGAACCATTCGTGGTGCGTCGATGTGTGGTTAAACACCATGTCCATGACGATGCGGATGCCGCGCTGATGCGCCTCGCGGGTCAGGCGCTCGAAATCTTCCAGCGTGCCGTAAGCCGGGTCAATCGCACAGTAATCGGCCACGTCATAGCCGTTATCAATCTGTGGCGACAGGTATACCGGCGTTAGCCACAGCGCGTCAACGCCCAGCGTTTTCAGGTAATCCAGACGCTGCGTGATGCCGTTGATATCGCCGGTGCCGCTGCCCGTGGTGTCCTGAAAACTCTTCGGGTAAATCTGGTAAATCACGCCGTTTTTCCACCACGGCAATTCGCTGCTCATCGCATTTTCCTTATTCAACATCTGTTTCTTCACACCGCCGCCAGCTCGCCGCGGCGGGCTTTACGCTGATAAACCAGAACGGTCAGGATGATTGGGATCACAATCGCCACCAGCATCGCCAGCGCGTAGATACTCCAGAACTGCGGTTTGATGGACAAAATGCCCGGCAGGCCACCGACGCCGATGCCATTTGCCGTCACGCCAAACAGGCCGCAGATAAGCCCGGCGAAAGCTGAGCCGATCATCGCGCAGAGCATCGGGAAGCGGTATTTCAGGTTGATCCCGTACATCGCCGGTTCGGTCACGCCGAGGAACGCGGAGATCGCGGCAGGTACGGAAATTTCACGCTCGTTGTGTTTACGGCTGACGATAATGACGCCGACAACGGCCGCGGCCTGCGCAATGTTGGACAGCGCGATCAGCGGCCAGACCGGCGTTCCGCCGGTGCTCTGAACCATCTGCATGTCGATGGCGAGCGTGGTCTGATGCACACCGGTAATCACCAGCGGCGCATACAGGAAACCAAACAGGGCGGCACCGACGGGCGCGAGGCTGCCGGTCATCACGAATTTCACCGCAAAGGCCACGCCGTCGCCGATCATGCGGCCAAACGGCCCGATCAGCGTGTGCGCCAGGAAGACGGCAATAATCAGCGATGTAACCGGCACAATCACCAGATACAGGTAATTCGGCACGATGCGTTTCAGGCCATTTTCAATCATCGCCAGCGCCATACCGGCGAGAACGGAAGGAATAACCTGCGCCTGATAACCGACTTTTTCGATGGTGAACCAGCCGAAATTCCACACTTCAGGAATTTGCTGGCCAAGGTTGTAGGAGTTCATCAGCTGTGGCGAAACCAGCGTGATCCCCAGCACGATGCCGAGAATTTCCGTTCCGCCCATTTTCTTCACGGTTGACCAGCACACGGCCACCGGCAGGAACATAAACACCGCTTCGCCCAGCAACCACAGGAAGTCGTAAATGGATTGCCAGAGCGGGTGCATCTGCGCCAGCGTCTGCCCGTCGCTCATCGGAATATCGCCGATAACGTTACGGAAACCGAGGATCAGACCGCCGCTGATCAGCGCCGGTAACAGCGGGAAGAAGATTTCAGCGAAATGCGAAATGCTGCGTTCGAACCAGCTCATATTCTGGCGTGCGGCCACTTTCGCCTGCTCTTTGCCGGCTTCGCTTTTGCCGGTGCTGGCGATCAGCACTTTGTAGTAATCGTCCACTTCCGGGCCGATGACGACCTGAAACTGACCGGCGTTGGTGAAACAACCTTTCACCATCGGCAGGGTTTCGAGGCCCTTCGGATCCGCTTTGGACGGGTCATTGAGGACAAAGCGAAGACGCGTGATGCAGTGAGTCACCATGGCGATATTGTCACTGCCGCCCACGAGGGCGATCAGCTGATCAACATCCTGTTGTTTTACCTTACTCATAGGAGGTGGCCTTTTATAGGTATGCGTAAATTTGTCGTTGAGGTAGGGAACGGTTCAAGCATAGCGAAGCCGGTGGGAACTTGTCCGGGAACGTTCCCGGTTTTGCCGGGACGATCACAAAGTTTCTGTTATTCAGAAAATCAAAGAGGGGAAAATCAGACGGCGAGCTGGCCGGGAATAATCAGCTGTTGCAGCGTCGCGGAACCGTCGAGCTGCGCCAGAAGCTGCTTCGCGGCGGCTTCTCCACCCGCGCCATAGCCGAGTTCAACCGACAGGGATTGCGGAAACAGAAAGTGCAGCAACGGGTTATTCCCGATACCGCAAACCTGTACGTCGCGGACTTGCTGCTGTTGCAGGTATTTCTGCGCGCCAATCGCAATGGTGTCGGAGGCGCAAATTACCGCCTGAATATCGCGGTCAAGCAACTGCGGGATCAGCTCAAAACCACTCTGGTAGGTGAGTTCGCCCAGCACAATGTGCGGCGTGAGGTGATGTTCCTGACAAAAAGCCCGGTATGCCTCGCTGCGGCGTTGGCCGGTGGTGGTGTCGTGCGGTGAAACGCCGATAAAGCCAACCGACCGGATATCCTGCGCCAGCAATTTTTGCATCAGCAGCTGCACCGCGCCCGCATCGTCGTAGCAGACCGAAGATAAACCCGGCATATCGCGCGCCAGCATCACCAGCTTATCTTTCCACGGCGTCAGCATTTGCGCGGACAATCCGGTAAAACCAAACAACACCACGCCGTCGATATTGCGCTGCTTCAGCACCTGCAAATGCTCTTTCACGCGTTCGGCGCTGAACTGACTTTCCAGCACAATCGGATCGTATCCCTGCTGATAAAACAACGGCAGCATGGCGCGCACCGCCTGATTCTCAGAAGGGGAATCCAGACGCGAAACGATAATCGCCACAATTTTGTCGCTGAAACCACGCATGGCGCGTGCCGATTTTGACGGGCTGAAATGCTCCTGCTCAATCACCTGCAAAACACGCTCACGGGTTTGCGGGCTGACATTGCCTTCATTATTCAGCACGCGCGATACCGTGGATTTTCCGACGCCGCTCAGGCGGGCAATGTCATTGATGGTCAGGCGATTTTGCATAGTTATTTTGTATGGTTGTTTGATGAATGATTAATAACTTGATCAGGTTTAATTTTGGTTGCAGTTCACCGGCGTATACTGCGCGAATTATCGAAGGTATATCCACTTATTCCTGATTACCCTAACGGATTTTCCTGCCCGACGGCTATGAATTTCCAAACTGTTCCTTACCGGAGGTGAAAACCTGATGGAACCCGACCCCAACTCTGTAGGTCCGTTGTGATCCGGTAAGCACCCGCCTTTTGCTGCTGCTTGCCGTGACGTTATCTGGTGAGCAGTGGTGTACGTTTTTTCGTTCGCCCTGTTTTTAGAAATCCTTTTGCCATGCTTATGGCGGCTTAGCCGTGGGCGCAACAAAGGTGCGAATGATGTTCAAAAATATAACTTCCCGGCTGCTCGATGCGCTCAGCCGCAACCTTCCGCGTCGTTTAGTTCGTCGCGACCCGATGCTCGAAACCGTTCCGGGCCGTGCCGCACAGGCGGTGCCTGCGGCGATGGCAGCGCATTGTCAGGCCTGTGCCCGTGCGACAGAAGACCAGCTTTACCTGCAATTTGACAGCCACCCTGAAGGGCTGACGGAGCAGGAAGCTGAGGCGATCCGCGAAGTCTCCGGCCTGAATCAGACCGGCGATCAGCAACCTGCGCCGTGGTGGCTGCACCTGTGGCACTGCTACCGCAACCCGTTCAATTTGCTGCTGACCGTCCTCGGCATGGTGTCTTACGCCACCGACGATCTGACCGCCGCGCTGGTCATCGGCGCGATGGTGTTTATCTCGACGTTCATGCACTTCATTCAGGAAGCGCGTTCCAACAAAGCGGCTGATGCGCTGAAAGCGATGGTCAGCAACACCGCGACCGTGCTGCGCAGCGACGCGCAAACCGGCCGCAGTGAAACGGTCGAAATTGCCATCAGCCAGCTGGTGCCGGGCGATCTGATTAAGCTGTCGGCGGGCGATATGATCCCGGCGGATTTGCGTATTCTCTCAGCCAAGGATCTGTTTATCAGCCAGGCGGCGCTGACCGGTGAATCCCTGCCGGTGGAAAAACACGCCTGCGAAAAGAAACCCATTGCTAACGATCCGCTTGAACTGAATACCCTGTGCTTTATGGGCACCAACGTGGTGAGCGGCACGGCAATCGCGATGGTGATTGCGACCGGCACCAAAACCTGGTTCGGCCAGCTTGCCGAACGCGTGGTGCAGGAAGATACCCAGCCGAACGCTTTCCAGGCGGGGATCAGCAAAGTCAGCTGGCTGCTGATCCGCTTTATGATGGTGATGACGCCCGTCGTTCTGGTGATCAACGGCTACACCAAAGGCGACTGGTGGGAAGCGGCACTGTTTGCGCTGTCCGTCGCGGTCGGGCTGACGCCTGAAATGCTGCCGATGATTGTGACGTCCACGCTGGCGAAAGGGGCGGTGAAACTGTCGCGCCAGAAAGTCATCGTCAAACGTCTGGACGCGATCCAGAACTTCGGCGCGATGGACATTCTCTGTACCGACAAAACCGGCACGCTGACGCAGGATAAAATCGTCCTCGAACGCCACACCGACGTGCTTGGCGTGACCAGCGATGACGTGCTGCACCTGGCGTGGCTAAACAGCCATTACCAGACCGGCCTGAAAAACCTGCTCGACGTGGCGGTGCTGGAAGCCGGTGATGCCAGTCAGGCGCACAATTCCCTGAAAGTTGATGAAATCCCGTTTGATTTCGACCGCCGCCGGATGTCCGTGGTGGTGGCAGAAAACGACCAGAATCACCGTCTGATTTGCAAAGGTGCGCTGGAAGAAATGCTGTCGATTTGTACGCTGGTGCAGCTCAACGGTGAGATTGTTCCGCTGACCGATGTGCTGCTCGGGCGCATTCGCCGCATCACCGACGACCTCAATCAGCAGGGGCTGCGTGTGGTCGCGGTGGCGCACAAAGTCATGCCTTCCCGCACGCAAGGCTACGGCGTTACGGACGAATCCAGCCTGATTCTGGCCGGCTATATCGCGTTCCTCGATCCGCCAAAAGAGAGCACCGCACCGGCGCTGGAAGCCCTGCAACGCAAAGGCGTGACCGTCAAAATTCTCACCGGCGACAACCCGCTGGTGGCGCGTAAAGTCTGCAAAGACGTCGGCTTAAAGGCAGATAACGTACTGATTGGCAGCGATATAGACGAACTCGACGATGTACAGCTGTTACACGTTGCCCGCGAAACCACGGTATTTGCAAAACTCACGCCGATGCACAAAGAACGCATCGTGCGCGTGCTGCGCGGCGAAGGGCATGTGGTCGGATTTATGGGCGACGGCATCAACGACGCACCGGCGCTGCGTGCGGCAGATATCGGTATTTCCGTGGATTCTGCGGTGGATATCGCCAAAGAGGCCGCCGATATTATCCTGCTGGAAAAAAGCCTGATGGTGCTGGAACAGGGCGTGACGGAAGGGCGCAGAACGTTCGCCAACATGCTGAAATACATCAAAATGACCGCCAGTTCTAACTTCGGTAACGTCTTCAGCGTGCTGGTTGCCAGCGCCTTCCTGCCGTTCCTGCCGATGTTGCCGTTGCACCTGTTAATTCAGAACCTGATTTACGATGTGTCTCAGGTGGCGATCCCGTTTGATAACGTCGATGAAGAACAGCTGGCGAAACCGCAGCGCTGGAACGCCGGGGATATTGGCCGCTTTATGGTGTTCTTCGGGCCGATCAGCTCCGTATTCGACATTCTGACGTTCAGCCTGATGTGGTGGGTGTTTAAAGCCAATACCGTTGAAGCGCAGACGCTGTTCCAGTCCGGCTGGTTCATCGAAGGGCTGCTGTCGCAGACGCTGATCGTCCACATGATCCGCACGCGCAAGGTGCCGTTCATCCAGAGCCGCGCGTCCTGGCCGCTGTGCATCATGACGCTGATGGTGGTGATTACCGGTATCGCGCTGATCTACTCGCCGGTTGCCGGATTCCTGCAACTGCAGGCGCTGCCGCTGAGCTACTTCCCATGGCTCATCGCGATCCTGGCCGGTTATATGGTGCTGACGCAGTGCGTGAAAGGCTGGTTTGTACGCCGTTACGGCTGGCAGTAAAACCTGAGCGGTAACCGGAAGACGGTGATTGTTAACGCAGTCACCGTCTTTTTTTTATCCGTCGTCTATAGTTATTCCTTTACGTTTCAGCGGGCTATGAGGGCCAGCTTTTATCTTTGAGGAATTTCACCGATGTTATTGCCTTTTCGCCGTACCCTTCTTGCGACTTCATTATTTCTGACCGCCTCCGCTTTCGCCGCTCCGGCAGGGGATCTGCCGCTGATGCCGTGGCCGCAGCAGGTAGAAATGACCTCGCCTGCGGGCAAATTTGTGCTTAACGATGCGCTGCAAATTCAGGTTAAAGGCGACGCACTGATGCCGGAAGTGAACCACTGGCGCGAGCGTCTGGCGCAGCAAACCGGCTGGTATCTGTTGCCGCAAAATACCGGCAGCGCGGGCGAACATCCCGCAATCAACATTGAGATCAAACAGAAAGTTGCCGCGCAGCCCATGCCGGACAGCGACGAAAGTTACCAGTTAACCGTGACGCCGCAGGGTGCGACGCTCACCGCCAATACCCGTTTCGGCGCGATGCGCGGCATGGAAACGCTGCTACAGCTGGTGCAGAACGACGGTGAAAATACGTTTATTCCGCTGGTTACCGTTCGCGATCAGCCGCGCTTTGCCTGGCGTGGCGTTCTGCTCGATTCCGCCCGTCATTTCCTGCCGGTCTCTGATATCAAACGCCAGCTTGACGGCATGGCGGCGGCAAAATTTAACGTCCTGCACTGGCATCTGAGTGACGATCAGGGCTGGCGCTTCGAATCGCAGAAGTATCCAAAATTGCAGGAACTGGCCAGCGACGGGCAGTTTTATACCGTCACGCAGATGAAAGACGTGGTGGCTTACGCCACGCAGCTTGGGATCCGCGTGGTGCCGGAAATCGACATGCCGGGTCACGCGTCGGCGATTGCGGTGGCGTATCCGGAACTGCTCAGCGCGCCGGGGCCGTACAAAATGGAACGATCCTGGGGCGTGCATGAACCGACACTCGATCCGTCCAGTGAAAAAGTCTATGCCTTTGCGGATGCCATCGTCGGCGAACTGACGCAGATCTTCCCCGATCCGTATCTGCACATCGGCGGTGACGAAGTGGACGCCACGCAGTGGAAAACGTCCAAACCGATCCAGGCATTTATGAAAGAAAAAGGCATCGCTGATACGCACGCGTTGCAGGCGTATTTCAACACCCGGCTCCAGACGATCCTGCACCAGCATCAGCGCAAAATGGTCGGCTGGGACGAAATCTTCCACCCGGATCTGCCGCACGACATTGTGATCCAGTCATGGCAGGGCCCGGATTCCCTCGGAGCCAGCGCGCAGAAAGGCTATCAGGGCATTCTGTCGACCGGCTTCTATCTTGATCAGCCGCACAGCGCCGCGTATCACTATCACAATGAAATTCTGCCGCAGCCGCTAGGCGTTGATCAGAACGTTGCTGACGGTGAAAAAGCGCAAAGCTGGAAATTCAACATGCCGCGCCTGAAAGGCAAACCGGTGGACGGCAGCTTTACGCTGATTGAAGGCAAAAACGGCTGGCGCGGATTCATTGATTTCACCGGAAAAACCCGCCGTGCGGTGCGCGATATTGTCTGGCAGGACGACGGTAAAGTCAGTTTTGCCGTCGATACCTGGATGGGCGACACGCGCCCGGTGCTGACCCTGAAAGACGGTAAATTCGACGGTTATTTCATTATCGGTAACGCGCGTTATCCGGTAACCGGCGGCCCGCTCAGCACCGTGCCGGACGGCCTGCCGCCGGTGGTGCCGGACGCTGAAAATATGAAAAATATTCTCGGTGGCGAAGCGGCGCTGTGGCAGGAAAACATCACGTCGCAAATCCTTGACCTGAAACTCTGGCCGCGCGGATTTGTGGTCGCAGAACGCCTGTGGTCGGCGCAGGACGTCAAAGATACCGGCAACATGTATCAGCGGCTGGCGAAAATCGACGCCTGGTCGGTGGTGTCGGTCGGGCTGCAACAGCACGCCGAAACGGCGCGGCTGATGACGCGGCTTTCCAACAGCACGGACATTGCACCGTTGCTGAGTTTCTCAACCGCGCTCGAACCGGCGCAGTATTACACCCGCCAGCACATCAAATTCCAGGCCGGACATTACACGCAGGCCGAACCGCTGAACCGTCTGGCGGATGCATTACCGGCGGAAAGCAATGCAGTACGTGAGTTCGCCGGGCAGATCGAAACGCTGGTGGCGGATCCGAAGAATCCGCAGGCGGCGCAGGCGGCACGCGGGCAGTTAGAGGACTGGCAGCGCAGCGCGGAACAGGTAAAACCGGTGCTGGCGCAGAACTCGGTGCTCAGACCGTTGCAGCCGGTGGCGGAACAGCTGGGTGCGCTGTCTTCGCAAGGGCTGGTCTGGCTGGAGAAACTGCAAAAAGGGGAAACGCTGAGTGCGCAGGAACGCCAGCAGGCGCAGGCCGCGCTGGACAATGCCGCCAAAGTGCAGGATGAACTGGTGCTGGCGGTAGTCTATCCGCTGGAGAAATTACTGGCCGGGGTGCAGGTTCAGAAGTAATCCTATAAAAAGCGCGACCGGTGAAGCGGCCGCGCTTTTGTTTTATTCCGTCAGGATCTTACGACTGCGCTTTGTTTTTACGGTCGTTACGACGGTTCACCCAGGTGTTGATGAGCAGGGTGATAATCAGAATCGACGCGATCACACCGAGCGAAATCCCTACCGGAATGTGGAACACGTCGAGCAGCAGCATCTTGATACCAATGAAGATCAGGATCACCGCAAGACCGTATTTCAGCATGGAGAAACGTTCCGCCACGCCCGCCAGCAGGAAGTACATCGCACGCAGGCCGAGGATCGCGAACAGGTTAGACGTCAGCACGATGAACGGGTCAGTGGTCACGGCGAAGATGGCCGGAATACTGTCTACCGCGAAAATCACGTCGCTGAGTTCAACCATAATCAGCACCAGCAGCAGCGGTGTGGCGAACAAGATACCGTTGCGGCGTACGAAGAATTTCTCGCCCTGTAAATCGTCGGTCATACGCATCTTACTGCGCAGCCAGCGGATCATCGGTTTCTCGCCCACTTCGCCGTCATCGTCTTTCGCCAGCGCCATCTTGATACCGGTGAACAGCAGGAACGCGCCGAACACGTACAGGATCCAGCTAAATTGCCCGACCAGCCAGCTGCCCGCGAAAATCATACCGGTACGCAGGACGATTGCGCCGAGCACGCCGTAAACCAGCACGCGGCGTTGCAGATTGGCCGGTATTGAGAAGTAGCTGAACAGGATCAGCCAGACGAAGACGTTATCGACCGCCAGCGCTTTTTCCAGCAGATAGCCGGTCAGGAACATGGTCGCTTTGGCGTCCGCCACTTCGCGGCCAAACTCGCCGTTGAGATACCACCAGAAGCCGAAGTTAAACAACAGCGACAGGCCAATCCACACCAGAGACCACATCGCGGCACTTTTCATGGTCATGGTTTGCGCGCCTTTGCGGCCCTGCAACAGCAGGTCGAAGGCGAGCATAATAATCACTACCACGGCAAAAGAGCCCCAGAGAATCGGGTTGCCTACGGAGTTCATCATCGGTTTATCCTCGAAAAAACATCAAAAAAAAACGGCCAGCGTCGGAAGACGTTAGCCGCTCTCTCTGAGCTATAAGCAAACCTCGCCTTCCGGCAAGGTCTCACTTACAACCAGGATGTATTCATAGAATATATCTGATTGCCCCGGTAACCGGATGGCTGAGACGGCGCTTAAGCGCGGGTCCAGACACCGTAATGACGATTATCCGACGAAGAAGTTACTCCCCTTTGCGATCCGGAAAATAATACAAAATGTATCCGCTGTCAAACATTCAGAAACATTATGGTTCATTATCCCGCCAGCGCCACCCGCTTGCCGAGTGCGCTGACGAACGCCAGCAACAGCCCGCGGCTGAGCGGTGTTTCGCTAAGGTGCTGAGCCTGACCGGCAAAGTCGACTCTGTCGTCTTCGGCAATCGATCCCAGCCATGACAGATACGTTTTCATCACCGCCAGACTGAATTCCGGGTGGAATTGCGTGCTGACCGCGTTCGGCCCGTAGCGCAGGATCTGATGCGGATCGTGCAGCGTTTTGGCTAAAACGGTGGCCGTCGCCGGCGGCGTGATGACGGTTTGCAGATGGATCAGGTTCGCCGCAAACTGCGCCGGAAGCTGCGAAACCAGCGGATCGAGATGTCCGGCGGGCGTCAGCGTGACTTCGTGCGTGCCGACTTCAATGCCCTGCGGATGGTAATCCACTTCGCCGCCCAGCGCGTAAGCCATCAGCTGATGGCCGTAACAGGCACCGAACATCGGTAATTCCTGCAACATGCCCAGACGCACCCAGTCGGCGGCTTCTTCACTCCACGCCAGATGTTCCGTCACCATGCTGCGCGAACCGGTGATAATGGCACCGCAGTAATTTTCCGGCGGAAGCGGGCGCTCACCGGCCTGTAAATCCACAATCACGACCTGCCGCGGATCGATATCGCCCTGACGGATAAACATCTGCGGGAAATTATCGTGCGCGCGGCGGATAGGGTCAGGCGCGTGGCCGGTCTGCAAAATCAACAACGGTTTCTGGCTGGGTGCAGTCATCTGTTACTCCCAATTAATAAAATCCCAATTAACGATAATTTCCGTACTGGCAGAGATTAAGCAGACTGCTGGTCGGCAGGGAACACCACGCCGGTCTGACGACGGATTTCCGTCAGCACTTTGGCGGTGATGCGCGATACTTCCAGCCCCGGGTGCGCGACAAACTGGTTATCCACCAGAATCGCAAAAGTTTCCGCTTCATACAGCATGGTATTGATGTGTTGTGGCTGCGTCAGATCCAGCTTCTGGCCGCCGCGTGGCGTCAGGCTGAGCGTCTGGCATTCAGACAGTTTCTCCATCTGCAACGTGCCTTCTTCGCCCTGAATTTCACTCGGCAGAAGGGAATCGCTGATTTTGGAATGGTTAATCACCACTTCGAAATCATCCGCATAAGACAAAATCACCGTGCCCTGACCGTCGACGCCGCTTTCCAGCAGGACGGCGGTAGCGGTCACAGATTCCGGCTCGCCAAACAGCGAAATGGCGCTCGCCAGGCAGTAATAACCAATATCCATAATCGACCCGTTAGAAAACGCCGGGTTGAAAGTATTCGGGTTTTCACCGGCCAGATAGCGCGGATAACGTGATGAATACTGACAGTAATTCAGGATGGCTTTACGCAGCGTACCGATACGGCTGAGCGCGCCTTTCATGTGCAGGAAATTCGGCAGATAGGCTGTTTTAAACGCCTCAAACAGCACGACGTTGTTTTCTTTCGCACAGCTAATCAGGCTTTCGGCTTCTGCCAGATTGGAGGCCAGCGGTTTCTCGCAAATGACGTGTTTTTTATGGCTGAGAAACAGCAGGGATTGCGGGCAGTGCAGGGAATTCGGGCTGGCGATATACACCGCATCAATGAGATCGGACGCGGCCATTTCCTCAAGGGAATCAAAATAATGATCGACCGGATAATCCTCGCCGAGCTTTTTCGCGCCTTCCAGCGTGCGGGAGTAAATCGCGGTCAGCTTCATTTTACCGCTCTCGTGCGCGGCATCGATAAAACGCTGGGTGATCCAGTTGGTGCCAATTACCGCAAAGCGAATCATGAGGGATCCCTATAGTTGGTCGTTAATTATTATTGGTACAACTTGCCGAATATTTCCAGATGCGTCAGGTACATGCGCGTATCAAATTCTAACTGATGATAGTCCGGCGTCATGTGGCAGCAAAGGCTGTAGAACGCTTTGTTATGTTCTTTTTCTTTCAGGTGCGCGAGTTCGTGAACCACGATCATTTTGAGGAAAGCTTCCGGCGCGCTTTTAAAGACGGTGGCGACGCGGATTTCTGCTTTGGCTTTCAGCTTGCCGCCCTGAATACGGGAAATGGCGGTATGCAGCCCCAACGCGTGTTTCATCACGTGGATTTTGTTGTCATAAGCCACTTTACTTAACGGTGATGAACTGCGTAAAAACTGGTTTTTCAGGTCGAGCGTATACTGATAGAGCGATTTGTCGGTGGTCAGCTCGTGCGGCTCGGGGTAGCGCGACAGCAACACGTTACCTAAACGTTCCTGTTCGATTAACTGGCGCACCTGAGCCTGAAGTTGCTCGGGATAGCCTTGCAGATAGGTCAATTCAGACATAACTGTTTGCTTTGTCTCTTATTGCCGGGGAAAAGGTGCCGGATCGTTAAGCGTGGTTTTTGGAGCGATCGCTGGGATCAGGCAGATAAACCCCTTTTTAACTGAAAAAACATTTTACTGATAGCCCAAATTAGGGGATAAACAGCGCAAATTGAATATTGAGGAGGGCCAATGAGCCAATTCGAACTCGAAGTGGGTGGACAGTTACTGCAACTGAACCTGGAACGTTATCCGCAGGATGAAGCGGCAACGCAGTTGCAGGCATGGGAAGCGGCCGATGAATATCTGCTGCAAACCCTGAACACCGACGCGCTCAACGGCCGTCCGCTGCTGATTTTCAACGATGCTTTCGGCACGCTGGCCTGTGCGTTGCAGGAATTCAATCCGACCAGCATTAATGACTCGTTCATGAGCCAGCTGGCGATGCGTCATAACCTGCGCGATAACGGTTTTGACGAAGACAGCGTGGCGGCGCAAAGCAGCCTCGTGCCGTTGCCGATCAACCCGGGTCTGGTCGTGATTAAAGTGCCAAAAACGCTGGCGCTGCTGGAACAACAACTGCTGGCATTGCGCGAAGTGGTGACGGCGGATACGCAGATTATTGCCGGTGCGAAAGCCCGCGATATTCACACCTCGACGCTGCAACTGTTCGAGAAAATCCTCGGCCCGACCAAAACCAGTCTGGCATGGAAAAAAGCGCGTCTGATCCATTGTGAAGCCACATTGCCCGCTCAGCCGGCAGAACCGGTGATTGCCGAATGGGCGCTGGACGACAGCGAATTCCGTATTTCCAACCATGCGAACGTGTTCTCACGCAGCGGGCTGGATATCGGCGCGCGCTTCTTCATGCAGCATTTGCCGGAAGGCATCGAAGGCCGCATGGCGGATCTGGGCTGCGGCAACGGCGTAATCGGCATGACCGCGCTGGCGCTGAACCCGGATGCTGAAATGCTGTTTGTCGATGAGTCTTACATGGCGGTGGAATCGAGCCGTCTGAACGTTGAAAACAACCTGCCGCAGGATCTGAACCGCTGTCATTTTGAAGTGAACAACATGCTGGCAGGCGTAGAACGTGAAACGCTGCACGCCGTGCTGTGTAACCCGCCATTCCACCAGGGCACGGTCATCAGCGATGACACCGCGTGGCGCATGTTCTGCGACGCCAAACGTTGCCTGCAAACTGGCGGCGAACTGCGCATCGTCGGCAACCGTCATCTGGATTACTACCAGAAACTGCGTCGCCTGTTCGGCAACTGCACAACCATCGCCACCAACCAGAAGTTCGTGATCCTGCGCGCGGTAAAAACGGCGGCTCAGCACTGATTTAAGCCAGCACCTATGAATAAGCCGCTCCCGCGGCTTTTTTTTCGTCTGGCTTTTTTTCGACTGAGTAGTCCCTTAGATCGCCAGTGCCAGTTTCGTTCCCTGACCGATAGCGCGCCGCGCATCCAGCTCTACTGCGACGTCCGCGCCGCCAATCAGATGCACGATTTTTCCGGCGTCCACCAACGGCTGATACAGCGCGCGCTGCGGCTCCTGTCCGGCGCAGATAACGATGTTATCCACTTCCAGACACACCGGTTCGCCGTTCATGATGAGGTGCAAACCCGCGTCATCAATGCGTTCGTAACTGACGCCGCTTTGCATTTTTACGCCGCGCTGCAACAGGCTGGCACGGTGGATCCAGCCGGTGGTTTTGCCCAGTCCCGCGCCGACTTTGGTGGATTTACGTTGCAGCAAAACAATATCGCGCGCGGCAGGTTCCGGCTGCGGGCCTTGTGGCGCAAGGCCGCCGCGCTGCGTCAGTGTCTGATCAATACCCCATTCGTGGCTGAATGCGCTGTTGCTCAGGCTCGATGACGGGCCGTTGTGAATAAGGTATTCGGCGGTATCAAAACCAATCCCGCCTGCGCCGATAATCGCCACCCGCTGGCCGACCGGTTTTTTATCGCGCAGGACGTCGAGATAAGTCAGTACGCGCGGATGGTGGATCCCCGGAATATCCGGCAGACGCGGCGAAATTCCGCAGGCGAGGATCACTTCGTCATAACCGTTCAGCTGGCTGGCATTCACGGTTTCACCGAGACGCAGTGTGACGCCCAGCAGTGTCAGCTGGCGCGAGTAGTAGCGCAGCGTCTGATAAAACTCTTCTTTGCCGGGGATTTGCTTGGCGACGTTAAACTGGCCGCCGATTTCGGTATTGGCGTCAAACAGCGTGACGTGATGCCCGCGGCTGGCGGCAGTTGTCGCAAAGGCCAGACCGGCCGGGCCAGAGCCGACCACGGCCAGGCGTTTGAAATGCTGCGCACGCACGACCGGCATTTGTGTTTCATGGCAGGCGCGCGGATTCACCAGGCAGGATGTCACTTCGCCGGCAAAAATCTGATCCAGACAGGCCTGATTGCAACCGATGCAGGTGTTGATTTCGTCCGCACGGCCTTGCGCGGCTTTCTCGACAAACGCCGGATCGGCGAGGAACGGGCGCGCCATTGAGACCATATCGGCGCAGCCTTCGGCGAGAATTTTCTCCGCGACGTCCGGGTCATTAATGCGGTTAGTAGTAATGAGCGGAATACCGACTTTGCCCATGAGTTTTTGCGTCACCCAGCTGAATGCGCCGCGCGGCACCATCGTGGCGATGGTCGGAATGCGCGCCTCGTGCCAGCCGATGCCGGTATTGATAATGCTGGCCCCGGCCTGTTCGATGCGCTGCGCCAGCATTTCGACTTCCTGCCAGTCCGAGCCTTCCTCGACCAGATCCAGCATCGATAAGCGGTAAATAATGATGAATTCCTCACCGCAAATCTGACGCACCCGGCGGACAGCTTCCGTGGCAAAACGCATTCTGTTTTCCACGCTGCCGCCCCAGCGGTCGGTGCGCTGATTGGTGCGGACGGTGAGAAACTGATTAATCAGATAGCCTTCTGAGCCCATGATTTCCACGCCGTCGTAGCCGGATTCTTTCGCCAGACTGGCGCAGCGGGCGAAATCCTCCAGCGTCGATTCAATCTCTTCTTCGCTCAGGGCATGCGGTGTAAAGCGGTTAATCGGTGCCTGAAGAGCCGACGGCGCGACCGGATGGGGCTGATAGCTGTAGCGTCCGGCATGCAGGATTTGCAGCGCAATTTTACCGCCCGCGTCGTGAACGGCCTGCGTCACAACGCGATGATGCGTGATGTGTTCCTGCTCCGCCAGAACGGAACCGCCGTGATAAACGACGCCCTGCGCATTCGGCGAGATCCCGCCGGTGACAATCAGCCCGACGCCTGCCGCCGCGCGTTCGGCATAAAAGGCCGCCAGACGCTCCGGCCCGTCTTCCAGCTCTTCAAGGCCGGTGTGCATGGACCCCATCAGCACGCGGTTTTTCAGCTGCGTAAAACCTAAATCCAGGGGCGCCAGTAGGTGCGGATAAAACGGCAACGCGCGTTCAGTCATGGAATTCTCTTAAGTGGTCGGATGAGATAGTTTCAATTTAGCCTCTGGCAGGGCAATTGGAAAGTTAGCGCGCAATGATTGTGATAGGCGTCACTGTGGGGCTGTTGCGGAGAGTTAATTAACTATTACGTATATTATTAAGGGTGGCTCTTTAATTAGCCGGGTTATTAAGGCGACCGGTAAACATCAGGTCGTAGCAGATAAAATAATTATTTCTTTGTTTTTACACAATATTGATTATGTGCAGGTTGTTTATTTTTAACATTTTTTTCCTGAATCGTTACGGCTAGGATTATTTTTATAAAAGGATCTCGAATCGATTCAGTTCGGGTTAGAGCTGGACTAGGCTGGAGCTGCTTCACCCTAAAAATTCATTTCTAACCTGGATATATACTATGAATCTTAATGACCATACAGCCTGCCGCCCGTTTACCGAAGCCGGGCATTTGTCCCAGATTGCAGCCTATTATGAAGAGGGCCGTAATGTCATGTGGATGATGCTCAGGTCTTATCCACGTCCTTGTTTTAATCAGGAGCTTATTGAAGACATCATGACGCTGACCTACGCCGCGAAGGCATCGGGGCTGCGTTTTGATTTTTGGGTGACCGGATCGCTTGTGCCCAATATGTACAACGTGGGCGGTGATCTGAGTTTCTTTGTTGAAGCCATCATCAATAACAAACGCGAGGCCTTACGTTCGTATGCCCGCGCTTGTGTTGATTGTGTTCATGCGGCGGCGCGGGGTTTTGATGTCGGCGCAATCAGCTTGTCGATGATCGAAGGCACCGCGCTGGGCGGCGGATTCGAAGCGGCGCTGGCGCATCATTACGTTCTTGCGCAGAACACCGCGCGCATGGGGTTCCCGGAAATTGCGTTCAACCTGTTTCCGGGAATGGGCGGTTACTCGCTGGTATCGCGCAAAGCAGGGATGAAACTGGCGGAAGAGCTGATTTCCACCGGCGAATCACATACGGCGGAGTGGTTCGAAAGCCGCGGTCTGGTGGATGTTTTGTTCCAGCCCGGCGAAGGCTTCAACGCCACGCGTACTTTCATGGATGTCCTGCGGCCAAAACTCAACGGGATCAGGGCGATGATCCGGGCGCGTCAGCGCGTGTTGCAGCTGTCCCGTTCAGAGCTGATGGATATTACGGAAGATTGGGTGGATGCCGCATTTACGCTGGAGGAGAAGGATCTGAGTTATATGGAGCGTCTGGTCATGCTGCAAAACCGGCATACCGCATCATTGCGTAAAACCGGTTAATAACAGACAGAAACAGCCCGTCACTGGCGCTATTTCTGTTTTGCTTTATGTTTAAAAACATTGGGTGAAGCAACTCTTTTTTCCTCAAGCCAGTGCTCCAGCTCAATCGCGGGCATTGGCTTGGCGTAAAGAAAGCCCTGTTTACTGTCCACCCCGATTTCATCCACCAGCTTTTCTTCTTCAGCCGTTTCCACACCTTCCGCGACCACTGTCAGTTGCAGGGTTTTTGCCACTGCGACAATCGCCCGAACCAGCGCCTGCGAAACCGGATTGTCATTGATTCCACGAATAAAACTCTGATCCAGCTTGATGCAGTCGAGCGGAATACGCGCCAGTTGCGACAGCGAGGAATAACCGGTGCCGAAATCATCCAGATGCACCTGCGCACCCAGTTTATGCAGCTGATTAATCATGACGACGGCGGCGCTTTCATCTTCCACCAGGCAACTTTCCGTCAGCTCGAAATCAAGCAAGCAGCCTTTCATTCCGGCTTTTTTCATCGCATCAGACAGCGTGGTAATGAAGGAACCGTTGTTGAGCTGGCGTCCGGAAAGATTCACCGCGACGCGCAGATTCAGGCCTTTTTTTTGCCATTCCGTCGCCTGACGGGTCGCTGTTTCAATGACCCATTTTCCGATAGGCGTAATCAGACCAGATTCTTCGGCATAAGGGATGAAGCTTTGCGGCTGGATCAGCCCGCGCTCCGGTGATTCCCAGCGCAGCAACGCTTCAACGCTTTGCACCGTGCCGTACAAAGACACTTTCGGCTGATAGTGCAAAACCAGCTGGTCTTTTTCGGCCAGCGCTTTGCGTAAATGCGTATCCAGCCACATGTATTCCGCGGCTTTCTGGTTCATTTCCTGCGAGAAAACGCAGTGTGCGTTTTTACCTTTTTCTTTCGCCACATACATTGCGGTATCGGCGTTTTGCAACAGCGTATCGCCGTCAGTGCCGTGTTCCGGGCAAATCGCAATGCCGCCGGAACAGCCGGTGTAGACTTCAATCAGCCCGATGCGGAAGGGTAAGCCCAGACGGCGCAACACGCGCTGGCTCAGTGCTTCGAGCGAGTCGATTTCGGCATGCGTGCTGAGAATAATGAATTCATCGCCGCCTAAGCGCGCAAGTTTATCGTTGGGCGACAGGCAATCCTGAATCGCATCTGAAACTGCGCGCAGCAGGTGATCGCCAAACATGTGCCCGTAGGCGTCGTTGACCTTTTTGAAGTTATCCAGATCCAGATAAATCAGGCCGACTTTGTCATCGCCGCGTTCTTTCAGCGCCTTTGCCAGCGATTCCTGCAAGGCATTGCGGTTAGCGAAACCGGTGACTAAATCGGTGTTGGCCAGAACGCGTAACCGCTCCTGCGCCTTGCGTTCATCGGTAATGTCAGAGCCGGAGCAAATCAGGTATTTTTGCTGTTTACCGCTGCCGCTGTGGACAAATTTATTGCGGAACAGAAACAGCCGCTGGCCTTTTACCGTGTTGATCCAGCGCTCGACTTCATAGGATTGCTGATGCTGAAAAAAACCGTTGATGTTCTGGCGCGACGCCAGCCCTTCTTCCATCGACATAAACAGGTCATAGGCGCTGCGCCCGATGACGTCTTCTTCGCGCAGACCGGTATATTCTTCACTTAACCGGTTGAAACGATGGATTTTGCCTTCCTGATCGATAATCACGATGACTGAGTTGGCCTCAGACACCACCTGCTCGGCGAACGTCAGGCCGACTTCCAGATCGTGTGCGACGGATTCAGTATCCTGATAAGCCGACGCGGTACCCGCCCAGGCTTTGCTGTCGATTTTGCGGCCCACCAGATACAGGCGAACGGGAGACCCGAACAGCGTGATATCGAGTGTGAAACTTGAGGTGATCCCGGTCAGTTGCCTGATTTTTCCTGCCTGCCATTGGGTCAGGGAAATCGCGACGTTGACGATGCCTTTCTCAGCGGATAGCTCCAGTGCATTGCTGTCGGAACCCAGCCGCCAGTAGGGGCGGGGTGTGCCGAAATGTAGGTACAAAATGGAGGCATCTTGAGAATCGACCATGAAATGTTTCTCCGCAAAGAACGCTATACGCCGCCAGTGTGGCGACAGGGCAACAGTCAGCACAGACGGAGCTTACTCTGTTCAGCACATTCGCAACGCTCCGTAACGAACGGATAAAGGGCGAGGGCGCGTAACACATTGAATTTAAGGTTAGCAACTGTCGGTTAGATATCCAGTCGCCAGGCAGAAATTACTGCTCAGAACAGGCGGGTGCCGTTACCGGTAACCCGCCTGTGCGAGACTCAATTTCAGACTACACGCCGGGCTCCAAAATGAGCCCGGAAAATCATTTCAGCAGGAAGCTGGTTTGTTTCACATCCTGAGAATCTAAGCCTACGAATACGTTGAACTTTCCGGGTTCAGAAGCCCATTTCAACTTGTCGTTGAAGAAACGTAAATCCTTTTCATTGATCGCAAATGTAACGATTTTCTCTTCACCCGGTTGCAGGGTGATTTTTTCAAAATTCCTCAGCTCTTTAACCGGGCGGCTGATTGAAGCCGCGACGTCCTGAAGATACAGCTGAACCACGGTTGCGCCGCTGACTTTACCGGTGTTTTTCACCGTCACGCTGGCGGTCAGCGGGTGTCTGGCATCCATGGTGGTGGAAGACAAACTCACGTCAGACACGCTGAAGCTGGTGTAGCTCAGGCCATAGCCAAACGGGAACAGCGGGCCATTGGTGATATCAAAATAGCGGGTGGTGTATTTGTCCGGATGCTGCGGATTAAACGGACGCCCGGTATTCAGGAAGCTGTAATACAAAGGAATTTGGCCGACAGCGCGCGGGAAGGTCATCGGCAGCTTGCCTGACGGGTTGTAATCGCCAAACAGAACGTCGGCGATCGCATGGCCGCCTTCGGTACCGCTGAACCAGGTTTCCAGCATCGCATCAGAGATTTCGTTTTCCCACGTCAGGGTCAGTGGGCGACCGTTCATCAGCACGATAACCAGCGGTTTTCCGGTGGCTTTCAGCGCTTTCAGCAGGTCGCGCTGGCTTTGCGGAATGTTGAGTTCAGAACGGCTGGAAGCCTCGTGCGCCATGCCCTGTGCTTCACCGACCACGGCCACCACGACATCGGCTTTCTCAGCCGTTTTCACCGCTTCGTCGATCATGTCCTGTGGTTTTCTCGGGTCGTTGATCACCTGTTTTTCGTAGGAATTGAGGAAATCGACCATTGCCTGATCGTCGGTGACATTTGCCCCGCGCGCGTAGAGAACGGTGCCTTTATCGCCGAGCACATCTTTCATGCCCTGCAATACGGTCACGGCCTGATCGGCTTTACCGGCGGCAGACCAGCTGCCCATCACGTCACGTTTGCTGTCAGCCAGCGCACCGACCACGGCGATGGTGCCTTTCTTCGCCAGCGGCAATGTCTGGTTGTTATTTTTCAGCAGAACCAGAGAAGTACGTGCGACTTCGCGCGCTTCGCTGCGGTGCAGACGGCTTTCGGCATTGGTGTCGGCCGGGTCGCTCGAGGCCGGGCCTAAATGGCGGTACTCATCGACAAACAGGCCCATGTCCCATTTGGCGGCCAGCACGTCACGGACGGCGCGATCGATATCCTGCTGGCTGACCAGACCGTCGGCGAGTAATCCTTTCAGATACTTACCGTACATGTTGTCGGCCATGTCCATATCGACGCCCGCTTTCAGCGCCATTGCGGCGGCCTGACGATCGTCTTCGGCCACGCCATGTTTCACCAGCCCGCCAATCGCGCCATGATCGCTGACGGTCAGGCCTTTAAACTGCCAGTCGTCGCGCAGAATGTCTTTCAGTAGCCAGGTATTGGACGTCGCCGGGATCCCGTTAACGCTGTTGAGCGCAACCATCACACCACCGGCACCGGCATCAATTGCGGCTTTGTACGGCGGCATGTAATCGTTGAACATGCGGGTCAGGCTCATATCGACGGTGTTGTACTCACGGCCACCTTCGACCGCGCCGTACAACGCGTAGTGTTTCACGTTAGCCATGACGGCATCGGGTGCAGACGGATCTTTGCCCTGGAAGCCGGTGACCATTTCGTGCGCGAGGCGTGAGGTCAGATAAGTGTCTTCGCCGAAGCCTTCAGACACACGGCCCCAGCGCGGGTCACGGGTGATATCCACCATCGGCGCGAAGGTCATGTTCAGGCCATCGGCGGCGGTTTCCACGGCAGCGATATGTGCGCTGGTGAAGACTGCCTGCATATCCCAGCTGGCGGCGAGGCCAAGGCTTATCGGGAAAATCGTGCGCTGTCCGTGGACAACGTCATAGGCATAGAAAGGAGGAATTTTCAGACGGCTGTTTTTGACTTCATCCTGCATACGGCGGATGTCTGGCTTCGTGACCGTATTAAATACCCCGCCGACTTTACCGGCCTGGATATCCGCCATGATGGCTTCTTTTTTATAATCCGGGCCAACGGTGACCAGATTCAGCTGACCAATTTTTTCATCAAGGGTCATTTTTTTCATCAGGTCGGCAATGAACGCGTTGCGTTCTTTTACCTGATCCTGCGGGATACCCGTTGTTTCAACGGCGAGTGACGAGGCAGAGCTTACCAGTAACACTAACGCGCCAAGCACGTGATGCGTATTCATCGGAATTCCTTCAGCCATAAGCAGGGGTGCCAAAATAGTGGAAATTCAGCAGCCTGAAGCAAACAAAACAATGATCATTCTGGGAAAAGTATAGTGTGAGAATCTAATACGACCGTTCAACTATTAGCAATGAATAGTTTAGGGCGTCCGCACATTATCTTTTTATCCTTCGGGACAGTGCGCAATTTACAGGTAATCAGGCAGATAGGTACAAAAAGACAGTCGATGCATCCCGCAAATTTTCAAATTTAGGATTAGATGAGGCAACGGTGCGCAAATAAGCAACAAAATCGCGGCGGGGTGAAAGAAAAGGCGCAATAAAAAGGGCAGAACGTGACGTTCTGCCCTCTTAAAATCGTAAATACCGATCAGAGAATAAGATTAATAGTAGTAAGACATATCGGTCGGGGTTTTGCTCATGACGTCAAAGAAAACCTCTTTCGTCGTGGACCAGAACTGAGCAATCGCCACGGCGTTATAGCTCATTCCCATCAGGCTCATCACGAAGAAACAGGTGACGGTGAGGCCGATACCACTGCAAACAAACGCCATGGTATTCCGGCTGGACTGGCGGCAAACAATATTAAGCTGGCTGGTGCAGAACATTAAAAAGGCGCTCAGCAGTTCCCAGCGCATCATGATAAATCCGGCAGTTAAAGTACCCATCGATATAAATCCTTACTCACTACAGCCGTTTGCACGAAGCCAAATCAGCCTGAAGGCTGCTACCGCTGGTTGGCAATGGGCTTTACTGAAGAAAATGGTGAAGTTAAATAGTGTGACGACGGTCACATTATATCACCGGGTTTTCGTTGTGAGCAAAAAATGTTCGGCTGTACTCATGCAAAATAGGCATAACACACCGCCATAAATAGCCGGTGCGTTATGAAAGGAGGGAATGAAGGGATTTCAGGCGCCGTAGCCCATGACCTGCAACAGGTGCTGAGCCTGCTGAACGGCTTCCTGACGGTGAGCGACGCCCAGTTTTTGGTACAAATTGCGGATATGCGTTTTGATGGTGGTCGAGGCAACGTCCAGCTCGCCGGCAATCTGATCATTGCTGTAGCCGGAATAAATTAAGCCAAGTACCTGCCATTCACGCTGGGTCAGCGGGCTGGTGCGGATAAGCTCCGGTACCTGCGGATGGGTCAGCAGTTTATTCACGAAGCCTTCGTCGAAGTGCGCAAATTTATGGCGATGGTGCTGATTAATTTCCCGCAGAATTTGCTGTGCGCGGCGCTGTTCCAGCTCCGGCAACAGATTGAGCTGAATCAGCTGACGCAGCTGTTGCGCCATCATTTCCCCTTCAATGACGAAATGGCTGACAAATCCGGTGCGGTTCGCCAGCCCGAGCGCTTCAATTAACACGCGCTGTGCGTCACTTTTGCGGCCTGTGTGCCAGTAAAGCAGGTTACTCAGCAACAGGTTTCGGTTCAGGTCGCTGGTCAGGCGCAGCTGACGGGCGTTCTGATTCAGCTCGTCGAGCACCACTTCCGCTTCATCAAACTGTTCCAGCAAAATCTGCACGCGGGCAATATTGCGCCACTGGCCCTGCTGGAAATGGTTGTCCGCCATGTCCGGTTTACGCGCCTGTTGCAGCCACTGCCGCGCGGCAGTTTTATCGCCGATCATCTGCCAGTAAATCACCCGCGGCTTATCAGTATTGGTCATCCAGTCGATGTGATACTGACCGGTTTTGAGCAGGCTTTCACAGCGCTGTAAATGATGATGTGCATTGTCGAGCTGGCCGCGTGCCAGAGAACATTTCGCCAGCATCGCCAGACACTGCAACTGCTGCTGTGGCTGGAAGTTGGTCAGCACGTCGAGCCCCTGACGCGCCGCGTCTTCGGCATCATCCAGACGGGACCACGACCACAACAATTGCGAACGCAGACGCAGTAAAAATTCATGCATCGGCAGCTGTTCAAGATGCTGTTCGCGCACCAGCTCAAAGGCGCGATCCTGCATTTCAAATGCGGCCTGTAAAAAGCCCTGAGCAATCAGAATTTCGCTCTGTTGCAGCAGCGCCCATAAGGCGTAGTGATAGGCCTCGTAGCGCCGCGCGATTTGTTCGGTTTGCTGCATCAGCGGCAGCGCACGGGTTAAATCACCTTTGCAGTGCTGGATTTCGCCCGTCACCGACGTGGCAACAATGCGGCTGTAGTAGCTTTCATACGGCAGGAAACGCAGGGCGTCGGCGGCCAGTTTTTCAGCCTCATCCTGACGGCCATCGTTGATCGCCACCTGCGCACGCAGGGCATCAAATTCTGCCGTCAGATCCTGTTCCATCACGATATTGCGTTGCTGCATTTCGCTTTCAGCACGCGCCAGCAGCGCTTCCACTTCGGCATAACGGTGCTGACTTTGTGCCAGCCAGGCCTGCAACAGCACCAGTTTTGGATTCTGAATCAGGCGGTCGTAAGGCAGCGCGGCGAGGCACTCTTCCAGCAACGCCAGTTCGCTCTGATTAAACAGCGCCCAGGCATGTTGCAGCAGAATATCGCGCAGCATATCGGTGTCTTCCGCGCCCAGCGCATGGTGGATGGCTTCGGCCGGGAAACCCTGAGCCAGCCAGCCTTCGGCAGCCGCGCGGTGAATCTGCGGCAGCTCGGTCGCCAGTTCCCACTGGCAGCGCTGACGCAAAAAAGTCGCAAACAGCGGGTGGAAGTTAAACCATTCGCCTGTGTCATCCATACGGTGAATAAACAGCCCCTGACGCTCCAGCTCTTCCAGCCGTTGCTGACCGTTGTCGCCTCCGGTCAGCCGCACAATCAGGGCGTCGTTCATCGAACGCAGTAACGAACAGCGCAGCAGAAAATCGCGGGTTGACGCATCAACGCGATCCAGCACTTCGTCCACCAGATATTCGGATAAATGGCTGGCGTTCAGTCCGGCCAGTTTGCGCGCGGATTGCTGCGTCGATTGCTGCGAAGAGGTGGTCGACTGGCGCGCCGAAAGTGCAATCAGCTGCAACGCCGTGGCCCAGCCTGCGACGTCATCGCACAGGCGGCTGCTGTCGGCCTGATCAATCGGGTCTTTAAGACGGTTATCGAAAAACTGCTGCGTTTCCGGGTGCGTAAACGCCAGATGCGAGGCATTGAGTTCAAGCAGTTGCTCGCGCACACGCATATTGGCGATGCCCAGCGGCGGCAGGGTGCGCGAAAGCACGACCAGCGAAATGTTTTCCGGCTGATGACGCAGGAAGAAACGCATCCCTTCGTGGATGGCGTCGTTGGAAATGAGGTGATAATCGTCGATCACCAGCAAAAGCGGGCGGTGCCAGTCGGAAAGCTCCACAAACAGCTGCGCAAACAGTGCGGATAAACTCGCGTACTGATGCTTCTGGCTCAGCGCTTCACTTTTCACGCAATGACCGCCGCAGGCGTGCTGCACGGCGGCAATCAGATAGCTGGCAAAACGCTCGGGCTGATTATCGCTTTCATCCAGAGAGTACCAGCCGAGATCGCTTTTTCCCGCTGCCCAGTGTGCCACCAGCGTCGTTTTCCCATAGCCTGCCGGGCTGGCGACCAGGGTCAGACGGTAATTTGGCGCAGTCGCCAGCTTCGTCAGCAGACGATCGCGAACCACTGTATTTTGCTGCCGCACCGGGCGGCTCAATTTCGAAGGGATCAGCATTTTTTACGATTCTTTTGACGGTGAACAGAAGGGGCGATCTTTATTTCACAGCGTGTAATTAATCACTTTTTCTAAAGTCCTCCTTTGAAACATTGATTGCAAGAATGTTACGTTTTTACATGTCGTTAAGTTGCTCTGTATCACAAATTTCAATGAGAGTTTTCCCACGAACACCTTGTAAGCCCGTCTCCTCCGGCTACGCCCCGTTTCTCCTCCCTGCCTAATCTTTAGCGGGATGATGCTGCTCTTCAGGAGAAGCTTCAGCATAGTGATTATCAACCTAAAACTTTTCCCACAAATTCCCGGATAAAGAGGCATGTGATGCAGGTGACTTTGGATAAGACGCAGTTTTTAGCCGCGCTAAAACGCCAGTGGCAGGGATTCGGTTTACAGCAGGCGCAGGACATGACGCCACATCAGTGGTGGCAGGCCACCAGCGGCGCGCTGTCAGAACAACTCAGCGCGCAACCCGCGCCGGCAGCCACAAAGCACCCGCAGCGACACGTCAATTACATCTCGATGGAGTTTCTGATCGGGCGTCTGACCGCGAATAACCTGATCAACCTCGGCTGGTATGAAACGGTGCAACAGGCGCTGAAAGAGCAGGGCGTGGAACTGGCGGATGTGCTGGAACAGGAAACCGATCCGGCGCTGGGTAACGGCGGCCTGGGGCGTCTGGCGGCCTGTTTCCTCGATTCGATGGCGACCGTCGGGCAACCGGCGACCGGCTACGGCCTGAACTATCAGTATGGCTTATTCCGTCAGTCATTCAGCGAAGGTCAGCAGCAGGAAGCGCCGGATAACTGGCACCGCGTAAGCTACCCGTGGTTTACCCATAACAGCGCGTTGTCCGTGGACGTTCAGTTTGGCGGCAAGCTGGTGAAAAATGAGCAGGGCATTGAGCAATGGCATCCGGCGTTTTCCCTGCGCGGCGAAGCCTGGGATTTGCCGGTAGTCGGCTATAAAAATGGCGTCACGCAGCCGCTGCGTTTGTGGCAGGCGACCGACGTGCATCCGTTTGATCTGACCTTATTTAACGACGGCGAATTCCTTAAAGCGGAACAGAAAGGCATCGATGCCGCTAAACTGACCAAAGTGCTGTATCCGAATGACAACCACGATGCGGGTAAGCGCCTGCGTCTGATGCAGCAGTATTTCCAGTGCGCGTGCTCGGTGGCCGATATTCTGCGCCGCCACCATTTCCTGGGCCGCAAAATTCAGGATCTGCCGAAGTTCGAAGTGATTCAGCTAAACGACACGCATCCGACGATTGCAATCCCGGAACTGCTGCGCATTTTGCTGGATGAACATCAGCTGGACTGGGACGCCGCGTGGGCGATCACCAGCCAGACCTTCGCTTACACCAACCATACTCTGATGCCGGAAGCGCTCGAATGCTGGGATGAAAAACTGGTCCGCAGCCTGTTGCCGCGCCACTTCTCGCTGATCAAAGCTATTAACGCGCGCTTTAAAAAAGTGGTCGAAAAACAGTGGCCGGGCGACAAAGCGGTATGGGAAAAACTTTCAGTTCATCAGAACAAACAGGTGCGCATGGCGAATCTGTGCGTGGTCAGCGGCTTTGCGGTGAACGGCGTTGCAGCGCTGCATTCCGAACTGGTGGTCAAAGATCTGTTCCCGGAATATCACCAGCTGTGGCCGAACAAATTCCACAACGTGACCAACGGCATCACGCCGCGCCGCTGGGTAAAACAGTGTAATCCGGCGCTGTCGGCGCTTATCGATGACACCCTGAAAACTGAATGGGTCAACAATCTGGACGCGCTGAAAGGGCTGGAAAGTTCCGCTGACGATGCGGCGTTCTGCCAGCGTTATCAGCAAATTAAGCGCGAAAACAAGGTGCGTCTGGCGGAGTACGTCAAACACACAATGGGCCTGACGCTTAACCCGGACGCGATTTTCGATGTGCAGATCAAACGCCTGCACGAGTACAAACGCCAGCATCTGAACCTGCTGCACATTCTTTCGCTGTATCGCCAGCTGCGCGATAACCCGGAAATGGACATGGTGCCGCGTGTGTTCCTGTTCGGCGCGAAAGCGGCACCGGGTTATTACCTGGCGAAAAACATTATCTACGCCATCAATCAGGTGGCCGAAAAAGTGAATAACGACCCGCTGGTGCGCGACCGCATCAAAGTGGTGTTTATCCCGGATTACCGCGTGTCGGTGGCGGAGCTGATGATCCCGGCGGCAGACGTTTCTGAGCAGATTTCTACTGCCGGGAAAGAAGCTTCCGGCACCGGCAACATGAAGCTGGCGCTGAATGGCGCAATGACCGTTGGCACGCTCGACGGCGCAAACGTCGAGATTGCGGAACAGGTTGGCGAAGAGAATATCTTCATCTTCGGCAATACCGTCGATCAGGTGAAAGCGTTGCAGGCCAAAGGCTACGATCCGCTCAAAATCCGTAAGAAAGACAAGCATCTGGATAAAATTCTTAAAGAGCTGGAAAGCGGCTTCTTCAGCAACGGCGATAAACAGGCGTTCAGCCTGATGCTCGACAGCCTGCTCGGCGGCGGTGACCCGTATCTGGTGCTGGCGGACTTCGCGGATTACTGCGCGGCACAGCAAAAAGTCGATGCCCTGTACCGCGATCAGGACGAGTGGACGCGCAAAACTATTCTCAATACTGCCCGCGTCGGGATGTTCAGTTCCGACCGATCGATTCGCGATTATCAGCAGCGGATCTGGCAGGCGAAACGTTAAGGAGCCCGCATGGAGAACAAAGTACTGGAGCAGGCCGCCAGGGAGGCGGGTATTTCCTCTGGTTTCATTAATGCACATGGCAAGCAGCAGGCTATCGCGTCGGAAACCAAGCGCGAACTGTTGTCGGCCATGGGCTGGAAGGCCGGGCATCGCCCGGCTGCAACACCGGTTCCGCCGGTCAAAGTCTTTGTCTCCGGCAGCCGTCTGGCGCTGCCGGTCAGCGGAGAAGGCGAATTTGGCTGGACGCTGCAGCTGGAAAACGGCGCAACCCAGCAGGGCCGGATCAGCGGCAAAATGACGCTGGCGCTGCCGGGGAAAATTCCCGCCGGTTATCACCAGCTGACGCTGACGCAGGACGCGCAGCAGTGGGATTGCCGGGTGATTGTCGCCCCGAAACGTTGCTACGAACCGGACGCTTTGCTGGCCGGTAAAAAACTGTGGGGCGCCTGCGTGCAGCTTTATACGCTGCGCTCGGAAAATAACTGGGGCATCGGCGATTTCGGTGATCTTAACCTGATGCTCGAAAACGTCGCCCGGCGCGGCGGCGCTTTTGTCGGCCTCAATCCGATTCACGCGCTGTATCCGGCAAACCCGGTGGCGGCCAGCCCGTACAGCCCGTCTTCGCGCCGCTGGCTGAACGTCATTTATATCGACGTCAGCGCGGTAGACGATTTTAAGCAGAGTCAGGAAGCCCAAATCTGGTGGAACCAGCCGCTGACACAGCAGCGTTTACAGGCCGTCCGCGCCAGTGAATGGGTGGATTACGCCGACGTGATGCCGCTGAAACTCGAAGGTTTACGGCTGGCGTATACGCATTTTCGTGGGCGAAAAACGCAGGATCCGCAGGTGAAATCGCTGGCCAGTTTCGTGAAACAGGGCGGCGAAAGCCTGTATTTGCAGGCGGCGTTTGATGCGTTGTATGAGCATCTGGCGAAAGAAACGGATGTCGCGCTCGGCTGGAACCGCTGGCCGGAAAAATATCACGATGCCCGTGGCCCGGCGGTTCGCGCATTCTGCGAACAACACGCTGAAGATGTGGAGTTTTATCTGTGGCTGCAATGGCTGGCGGAAATCCAGTTCGAAAACTGTTATCGCACCAGCCAGCAGCAGGACATGCCGATGGGGTTATACCGCGATTTAGCGGTGGGCGTTGTCGAAGGCGGTTCTGAAACCTGGGGCGACGGCGAGCTGTATTGCCTGAAAGCCTCGGTCGGCGCGCCGCCGGACATTCTCGGGCCGCTTGGCCAGAACTGGGATCTGCGCCCGATGGATCCGCATGTGATGGTGAAGCGCGGCTATCAGCCGTTTATCGATTTACTGCGTTCGAACATGACCAGCTGCGGCGCGTTGCGTATCGATCATGTGATGACGCTGCTGCGTTTGTGGTGGATCCCGGCCGGAGAAACGGCGGATAAAGGCGCGTATGTGCAATATCCGGTAGACGATCTGCTGGCGATTCTGGCGCTGGAAAGTCAGCGTCACCGCTGCATGGTTATCGGCGAAGATCTGGGCACCGTGCCGGTGGAGATCGTCAGCAAGCTGCGCGAGGGCGGTGTGTATTCCTACAAAGTGCTGTATTTCGAGCGCGATGAGGAAAACAACTTCCGTGCGCCGCAGTCGTACCCGGTTCAGGCGATGGCAACCATCACCACGCACGACCTGCCGACGCTGCGCGGTTACTGGCAAAGCGACGATCTGGTGCTCGGTAAAACGCTCGGGCTTTATCGTGACGAAGACGTTTTACAGGAACTGTACGCCGACCGCGCACGTGCGCGTCAGGGGCTGCTCGACGGGTTGCATCATTACGACTGTATCCCGAAGAAAACCGGGCACAAAGCCGCATTAATGGAAATGACGCCGGTGCTAAACCGCGGCCTGCAACGCTACGTCGCCGACAGCGCCTGTGCGCTACTCGGCCTGCAACCGGAAGACTGGCTCGACATGGACGCGCCGGTCAACGTCCCCGGCACCAGCGACGAATACCCGAACTGGCGCCGCAAACTTTCCTGCACTCTCGAAGAAATGTTTGCCGATGAGCAGGTGAATAAACTCATCAAAGACCTCGATAAACGCCGCCGGAAAGTGTCGGTGAGCTGAAAACAAAGAAAGCGAGAAAAGGGTTTCTGCCGTTACGGGGGAACCCTTTTTTGTGTTTTGAACCTCATTCATCAGACCTGCCTGGAATCTCCGTTTATCTCAGTAAAAAGCCTGCATTTCCCCTTATAAAAAGGGGATTACAGAAATAAAAAATGAAATCGATTAATAAATAACAGGCTTTGCAAAATATTATTCTGTCAGCAGGGATTATAACGGTGATCACAATAATGATATAGAGTGGTTATAACGTAATGTAATTGTCACGCAGGCATGATTTAATTATAGGTGCTATTTTTATCCGATAATTGTTATTAAATATTTCAATTCTGAACGCCATTGAATTTACATTTGATTGCATTACAAACAATCCGGATGTTATTTGCACTAAAATATACATTTTGTTTTTTAGTTTTACATTTCAAAATAACAATGTCGAATTATTAATCCGCATATATCTTTTTCTTATAGGGAACTTTCTGAATTTTCACTTTGTCGCCCGTCTTACCTATGTTAATTATTTATACGCGGCGCAAGACCGCTCACACATCACATAAATAATAATGACAGGGTAATAATGAACAATTTAAAAGCGTCAATGTTAATTGGCGGTGTCGTGCTGTCGGCTTTATCGGCAAGTGCGCAGGCCGAGATTACTGTTTTAGATAAAAATCCTCAGAGTAATTCTTTGCTGGCACCGTTAAGTTTACAGGTGGGCGGGAGTATTCGTCCTGAGTGGATTTTCAATAACGGCGAAGAGCCGGGCTATTATAAAAATGGTCATGACGGCGGTACACGTTTCCGTTTCCGTGGTGATTATAAACTAACGCAAGACACCTCCATTATCGCTTACTACGAGCTGGGTGTGGACATGGCGCACCTGCTGGGCATGGACGGACACTATGAAGAAGGCGCACGTCGCGATACTCAGCGTCAGTTATATGCCGGGTTTAAAGACGACCGTTACGGCACATTAACCTACGGCCACCAGTACGGGATTTATTATTCCGTCGTCGGGATTAAAAGCGACGTCTGGGATAACGATGGTCACGCGGGCGGTACGGGAATTGGTATTAACGGCAACTACGACGGTGCTAATAAACCGAAGAACAGTATTAAATATACCAACGACTTTGGCCCTCTGACGTTATATGCAAACTATTTGCTGCCGGAAGATCAAATCGCTGCCGGTGAAAATCAATATTACCGTCGTAATAATGGCGGCGGTTTAGGTTTCGATTATAAGCTGACCAAAGATTTAGTCTGGAGCGCAGCCTATAGCGTGACCGACGCGACAGTTAAAGATAATCAATACAATGAAAAAGATTATCACCAGCAGCTTTCCGGTACTGCGTTAACCTGGCAGCCGGGTAACTGGTATATCGTCGGGACCGGCAGTTATTACAAAGACTTTGTGCCAAGCACGCGCGCCAATCCGGTGGATCATTACTTCGCAGGCAGCGGCTACGGCGTTGAAGGTTTCGTCGGTTATACCTTTAATATCGACAAACCGTTCCTGAAATCTATTCAACCTTACGTCGCAGCCGATTCCCTGCAACTGAAAGGCGGCGAAGATTTCCATGCAAATCACACCTATTTCGGTGCGGGCACCACGATCGGTTACGGCCTGTCAGTTTATGTAGAACGCACACTGGCGCATTCTACCGATGGCGAACCGGATCAGACCTGGGTTACCGTGTTCTACGATTTCTAATTACCGATTGCCTCGTGTTTTCAATTGCCAGCGCCGAAATGCGCTGGCTTTTTTACGCCCTGAATCCCGGCGTTATGCCGCCAGCGGCTCTTCCTCTACAGCGATGTCATCATCGGTAAACGGCAGTTCCAATGCCAGATTAAGCACCTCTAATCGCTCACAAAGAATATAGCCCAGCAAGTCTTTGGCCTGTGCGTTATCCAGCGTCACGATCGCATAAGCCAATGCGCGGCATTGATCGACGATCTCTTCGAGTTCCAGCTGTGTATTGTCATAAAGGTCAGACATGGGCTGCCTCCTGTGCGGAGGTGTTGAGCAGAGCGGTAGTATAAAATTCCATTTTAATTCTCCAGCTGATAGTTGATTAACTACCTCCAGAGACGCTAATCCCGATGGTGGTAGCTCAAACAGCGTTAGCGTTCCGGCCAGTCTGGAATCCGGTGCCTCCTGAGAAGCCACTGCCTGAGCCACCATAATTTGGGTGAGTGCAGACCGTACCACATTTGCTCTATTTTCATAGAGTTGATGGCACCAAACTGGGACAGAACGCTAATTCTGACTGCGGGTTTTGCCGCAGTGAGGAGAGACTACATCATGGGAATTTATACAGTAAGAAGAATTTTTAGGCAGTTTTCATTCTTGCGAGATGTCTTGGAAAAGGGATGTAAATGAGATGAAAATCTCTTTAAGGAGGAATGAAATAACGGGCAGCAAACACTACGTTTTATTCATAAAAATTTGAAATCAATGAGGTAGCTGGCATAGTAACGTGAACCCCTAAACTTCGATAAAACAGACGGATATTTCCTATGGCTGGCGTAAACCATTGGACTCGCGATCAATTGTTGGTGGCGTTTACTCTCTATAGCCAAATTCCTTTTGGTAAATTGCATTCTAAAAACCCCGATATTATTCATTACGCCGAGCTTATAGGCCGAACACCTGGGGCTTTAGCAATGAAGCTGGTGAATCTGGCAAGCCTTGATCCTTTCATTATTGAATCTGGCCGCACAGGCTTGAAAGGTGCTTCAAATACTGATCGAGAACTCTGGAAGGAGATGAGGCTAAACACTGAAACGTTCGATTTCGAATGTTTGCGTGCGATGAACAAGCTCGACAAACCTGCAACAACTTTGCATGACAGTGGCCCCGTAGATTTCAGTGGACGAGAAAGAACGACTATCGTTAAAGCGCGTGTCGATCAGCAGCTATTTCGCAAAAATGTTCTTGCGGCCTATGAATATCGTTGCTGTCTTACGGAGTTGGAAGAACCAGCCCTACTGGTTGCAAGCCACATTCGGCCTTGGGCTGATGCTGTCGAGCATCGTTTGAACCCAAGTAATGGGCTATGCCTTTCAAGTTTGCACGACAAAGCATTCGATCGCGGATTGATATCTTTTAATGCGCATTTAGAAATGATCGTCTCGCCAAAGCTCAAGAAGCTGACCAGCGATATTGCGATTGAGAATTTTGCTAAATATGAAGGGAAGCAGTTAAGAATGCCGGTAAGTTATCCGCCTGACATGAGTCAACTGAAGTATCACCGGGAAAATATTTTCTTGATTTGAATCGAAATTTATACACTACTATGCATTATCTTTTTTAAGCATGTAATGTTCAATAAGGTGAGGTTATATGATTGATTTCATGAGTTCATTTTGGCCTAACTTTGCATCTACTCTAGCTGGAGTCGTTATCGGTTTTCCTGTGGCAATTTTTGTAAATCAGAAAGTAATAAATCAACAAAATAAAATAACTGTTCAAAAGAGTAATGATCAATTAAGAAAATCGTTACAGGTGTTATTGGGTGCTTTTGAATATAATGAACCAATTCTTAAAAGAATTATGGAGCTTGCTTTTACTGGACGTGTAATGCGTAATTCAGATTTGCGTATCACAGTTTGGGACGTTGTTGGACAAAATTTAATGGTTAATGGCTGTGAGCCAGACTTGCTCCAGTTGCTGTCTCACCATTGGCTAAGGCTAAAAAGATTGGAAAGTTTGAACGAAAGTATGTTTGCCCGAGAAGTTGGCGATTTGAAGCCATTTAATGAAAAAGAAATGTATTTGGAAACCTATGGTGAGCTATATGTTAATGCGAGAGAGTTATCAAAGCATTCCAAAGAAATTACTCAACGTCTTAAAATAATGCTTAGTTGAAAATTACCATCAATAAAATAATTGGTTTGATTCCTTGCTAAAGAGCCCTTTGCAACTTACTTGAAGAGGGAAAAAGGCAAAAGTATTATTTTTTGAGTCGTTTTAAATAGAAGATAAGTATTGCATTGTAGCCAAACAAAGTGATGCAGAACGAATGATTAGTAATGTATAATCTGAAGATAACTATTTTGACTAACTAATTGAAAAATAAGAGATTTACATGAAAAAGGTTTATGCGGTGGATTTGTTTTGTGGTGCGGGAGGCTTCTCTTTAGCCGCACTGAACTCAGGAGTAGCCATTTTGGCTGCCGTAGAGTTAGACGATGATGCTAGCGCAACCTATAAAAAAAACATCATTGACAAACGTTCACTCGAAACTCGCTTATTCAATGAGGATATTTTCGAGATCAATATTGATGATTTTATTGGAAAGTTAAATTTTGAAGGTGAACTTGATCTTTTGATTGGTGGTCCTCCTTGTCAGGGTTTTTCTTCGCATAGGATCAATGATCAAGGTGTAGACGACCCACGAAATGAATTGTTGATTAGGTATTTTGATTTTGTAAATAAGTTGAAGCCCAAAGCATTCATTGTTGAAAATGTTCCAGGTCTGCTATGGGAAAGACATAAGTCTTATTTAGATCGCTTCAAAGAAATAAGTGAAGAAAGTGGATATGAAATACTTGGTCCAGTTAAGTTGAATGCGAAGGATTATGGTGTTCCTCAAAATAGAAGTCGGGTATTCATACTTGGTATCAAAAAGGGAGAACAGTTTGACAGAACTCAATGGCCACCTAAAGCTACTCATTTTAAGCCAAAAAAAGGTACGCCAGAATGGCGTAATGCCTCAGAAGTTTTTGAAAAACCTACAGTAGAAGAACTTGATAAAATCAAACTCGTCTTGGGCGAACATATTTCTAAATCACTTATTTTTGGAGAGGGGCTAAGGCCATTAACTGAAGATGCTTCAGCTATCCATATGACACATACACAAGCTTTAACAGAGCGTTTTATATCTACTCCAATAAATGGGAGTAGATGCGATATTGATTTTCGCTTGCCTTGTCATGTTGGTGATTATCTTGGTCATAAAGATGTATATGGCAGAATACGCCTAGCACAACCAGGACCAACAATGACTACTGGATGTTTTAATCCCTCAAAAGGACGATTTTTGCATGCTTGGAAGCACCATGGAATAACCATTAGGCATGCGGCAAGGTTACAAACCTTCCCCGAGGATTTTATTTTTACTGGTGGTATCACTAACCAAGGTAAACAGGTTGGAAATGCTGTACCAGTAAAAATGGGCGAAGTTATAATAAATACAGTGATGGATATGATTAAAGTTAAATCGGTAGACTAAACCTACAGAGGATAATTAAAGTATGGATTCTATTTCATTCCAAACCCGCGCAAGGACCATTGACCATTTGGGGCGGGAGCAGATAGCGGACTGCCCTACAGCAATATCAGAACTTTGGAAAAACTCATATGATGCTTACGCAAGAAAAGTTGAGTTAAATATATTTGACGGTGTTGTTCCTATAGCTACCTTGGTCGATGATGGACATGGTATGAGTTTTGATGAGTTCATATCTAAATGGCTAGTTATTGGAACGGAGTCGAAAGCTACAAGGAAAAATAATGAGTTAGCTGATCAATTAGGTTTAACACTAAGGACCAAACAAGGGCAGAAAGGTATTGGAAGACTCTCATGTGCAGCTTTGGGATCGCTATTATTGATTGTCTCAAAAAGAGTAGAGTCTTGTTTTGTAGCAGCTTTAATTGATTGGCGGTTTTTTGAAAATCCTTTCTTAATGTTATCTGATGTTAAAGTTCCATTATTTCAGTTCGAAAATAAGTCAGAACTAAAATCATTACTTCCAAAAATGTTCGAGGAATTATTAGTTAATATACATGGTGGCACTGACGAAAGAGGAGATAATTCCCACGAGCAAAGAATAAGATCCGCATGGAAACAGCTTGATAACCAGGAGTTAGCTGAATATGAAGATTCTTTAAATGAAGAAGAATTTATAGTTTCAAAAAAAAATAATTTCAAAACGACACGAAAAAGAATTCTAGAAACTGCCGATAATGTCATCTTTGATGACCGTATTCTAAATACATGGCCCGTCTGGACTGGTGCTAGTCAGCATGGTACTGCTATGTTCATGGCGGATATTCATGATGATATGAAGGCACAAATACCTCTGGATAATAAAGATATAGGTGATTTGTCTGCTGTAAAAGCTAGTGATAGTTTAAAGGAAACCTTAATAAATTTCACTGACCCTTTCTCCAAAGGTTTAGAACCTACAATTTCTGATTTCAGAACATCAGTTATAGTTTGGAATGGGCATATTCATAGAATAATCATAGATGATGTAAAAAAATTCGATCTGTCAAATCTTGAAATGATGGAGCATATGATTGAAGGTGATGTTGATGAGTATGGAGACTTTCGTGGAAAAGTTAAAGCATTTGGTATAATTTACTCTGATATAGTTATAAAACCTCCTCGAGTGTACAAGACTCGCTCCAATACGCAATTCGGGAAATTTAATATTCGCATTGCTTCTTATGAATATGAAAAACCTAAGTCAACACTTTCAGATGAATATGTCGATTTCCTCAATGAGCAAAGTGAATATTATGGAGGAGTTAGAATTTACCGAGATGGTCTTAGAGTTATGCCATATGGTAGAGAAGATAATGATTACTTCGAAATAGAAAAGAGAAGATCTAAAAATGCTGGACGTTATTTTTGGTCTAACAGACGTTCTTTTGGGAGAATCTCTATTACACGAAAAGAAAATTCAAATTTAAAAGATAAAGCCGGTCGTGAGGGTTTCTTAGATAACACAGCTTCAAAATATTTTAGAGAGATTGTCGAAAATATACTTATAAAAACCGCAGATAATTATTTAGGGAGATACTCTGACATACGAAAAACTCATATTGAAGATATGGATGTTTTGAAAGCAATAGAGAAAGCCGAAAATGATCGTAAAAAATTAATAAAAAATGAAAGAGTGCGGATAAAAAAATTAATTACAGAAAATATTGGAGAGCTTACTAATAAGCTAGATGACTTAAAAGATTTACAAATAAAATACTCAAATGTAGATGAAATAGTTGATCTTTTAGACGCTAAGGAGTTTAAGGCCTTAGTGAGTAAGCATAACTCTGAATTACAAAGTTATTCATTGAGTTCAGTTCCTAATAATTTAGGGAATATTGAATCTGCATATAAAAATTACAAAAGAATTGAGGCGGAAGCTAAATCAATAATAAAAACCCTCGATGAATCAGCAAACATATCTTTAACTAGGTTAAGTGATAAAACTGATTATGATATAGCGATTGAAGTGTTCAATGAAAAAAAACGTGCTATAAATCAAGCTATCAGAAAAAGAGCTTCCTTAGGTAAAGAGTTGCTTCAAGAAGAACTGGGTCGCTTTACTGAATTGGTTGAAGTTCAATTAAAAATATTTCCTACTGAAATAAATTCTTTTCTAGAAGATCTCCACTTAGAAAGGGTCTCACTTCCGCAGGTTTTAAAAAAAATAGATGAAGAATATCAAAAACAATATATTGAAAATGATCAACGCTTGGTTCCTTATATAACGGCTATTAAAAATATTCGCGATCAAATTGATCTCGAAGGGTTGGCAATTCATAGCATGAATGAATCTGCAAAATGGAAGCAAGAAGCAGAAAGATTGAATTCACTTGCTCAATTAGGTATTACTGTTGAGATAATTGGTCATGAAATAGAAGGTTTAGACTCCACTATAGCCCGTGGGTTGGACTCAATCAAAAATGCTAGTTTCAACGACTATGAGAAAGCATCATTTGATGATGTAGTCTATGCCCATCAAGGATTGACTGATAAGTGGCGTTTCTTATCCCCTCTAAAATTATCTGGAGAAAGAGTTAAAAAAAATATTTCAGGGAGAGATGTTTTTGGGTATTTAAATAATTTTTTTGGCGATTCATTAGAAAGAAATAAAATACATCTAGAAGTTACGCAAAACTTTTTAAATTTTTCAGTAACAGATTTTCCATCGAGGATATATCCAGTTTTTATTAATTTGGTGAATAACTCTCGCTATTGGGTATCTCAGGGAGGAGGTGATAGTAAAAATATTTTACTTGATAATGGCGAGGATGGTGTGACTATTTCTGATAATGGACCAGGTGTTGATCCTGATGACTATGACCAATTGTTTACTTTATTCTTCACAAGAAAACACCGTGGAGGGCGTGGAGTTGGACTATATCTTTGCCGGACCAATCTCCAACCCGGTGGGCATAAGATAAGTTACATTACCAGCGGTTCAAACAAGAAACTTTCTGGTGCTAATTTTCTTATTGAATTCAATGAGGCGAAAAAATGAGTGAGCATGGACTGGCGATGTCACCAACTTATTCGGCATTACTCCAAGAAGCTTTTATTAAACCAATTAGGTCTGTTGCTGTTATTGATGATGAGTATCCTACGATTCAGGGGTTATTACGTGATCAAAAATATCTTGAGAAGAATAAAAAAAGACTTAGTGATGTTATTGATTTTTGTAGAAACTCGGAACGAAATTGGACCGTTGATGTTGATGATGGGCAAGAAATATCTGAAGACCATAAAATTAAATACAGCTCATATTTGAATAGCGATTTGTTAATATTAGATTATCACCTTGGGGAGAATGATGGTGGGCAAAGGAGTTATAAGGCACTAAATGTTATATCCGAACTGGCAAAGAAGCCTCATTTTAATATGGTTATCGTTCATACTGGTGGATATCAAGGAGATGGAACGGTCCGGGATGTAATACTAGATGTAATTTCTTTTTTACAAAAAAAACCAGTTGTTAAGAGTGTGGGGAAATTTGATGCTGAAATCGAAGAATTGATCGATCAAGCTTCAATTGATAATGTTAACCTAAGAGGTGAGTTATTAGATACAGCAAATTTGGAAGATTTTCTGCGATTAATCAATGACCATGATTGTTCATCAAAAGAATGTTTAGAAAGTGCTTTTTTTAATCCATTTATTAAAATGTTTCCAAATGAAAAACAAAAGATCAATCCGTCAGTATTAAAAAAATGGTTTTGTAAACAAAAATCCGAACAGTATAAGGATTTTTTTGGTAATGATGAATTAGATGGTTTTTCTTGGTACTTTTCTAATGATGATGATATAAATTGGATAAAAACTAATAACATATTTATCACAGTCATCGGAAAGGAGACTGTTGAACCTGCTAAGCTACCTGAGCATTTATGCGCGGCACTATTGAATTGGTGCCCACATCCTCACCAACTAATGCTTGCAAAACTTCGACATGAGATTGATGAAAACGGGTTTAAATTTGCTAATGAGATACTTAATAAGAAACATCTGCAATCATACTGGCTTGAGGATTTGATCGGAAATCCGGATGAAGGAACTCTTGATTACAAAATATGGAGTGTTTTGTCAAAACATTGGGAAGAGTTAGCATCTCAAACTAAATATAATATTATGGAGTACTCCAATAGGCTTATTAAATATTTGAATTCTGACCCAGAGAATAAAAAGTCATATTTCATTAGCAAATGGATTCTTCCTAAAGATATAGAAACAATTAAGCAAGTAAATTGTTTTAATTGCTCTAAACCTATCGATGGTTATCATCTAAATACTGGACATATATTGAAGGTTACTCATGTAGAGAATATCTCTTATTGGATTTGCATGACTCCAGCATGTGATCTTGAACCAAGTCAAAAATCGTTTAACACGCAAAGTAATATGCCAGTAACATTAGTAAGACTTTACGATTTGAAGTCATCTTTAGCTGATCACTTTAAGGGAGAAAAACCATCGTCTGAAGAGTTAGAGTGCAAGGCACTCGGCTTAGCAACAAGAAATAATTTTGTTTTCGTCAAGTTCGAGAATTCTGAACGAATAGAAGTCTTGAGCTTTATTTCAAATTTACTATCGGAATCCAACCCCAATGCTGACAGTTTCCTTGCAGCGAATCACGGGGTGTTCGATGAAAAAAAAGAATTGTCTATTTTTCGTCCTGGATTAGATGCTGGTATTCCCGTATTTGTTGAATTAAAAGCACAGGTTGTTGCGCAGCTTAGATATGAATATGCATTACATCTATTACAACTTACTGGTCGTGCAAAGAGCCGTGTTGGCTTAGATTTCATCCAATTCACCCCAGCTGTGTCAAATATTGAGAATAGCATTTTCCCTACTAAGGGAAGTATCAAAAGTACTATAAACCAAACGCTGATTACTAAAAGTGATTTTGATGGCGGGGCCGCAAATGAACCACTTTCAGATGCTAAGTAAAATTTCTTAATCTAGATTTTTATATTGGCGTTTATGCTATATAGCTAGTTTATATTTTTTAAAGGCTGTATTTTTATCGGTGATTTAAAATTCAAGATAGTTGAGAGCAAAAAAACGCCCTAACAAGGGCGTTTCTCCTCAGCGCATTATTCCCCCCCTAAAACATCGCCCCCATCTCCAACTGTCCCATCAGCAACGCATTGTCACTGTAGTCCACCGGGACGGCGACGACGGCGGGGCCTTGTACGTCCATCGCGGCGCGGAGGGTGCTTTCCAGGGTTTCGGCGGAGGTGACGGCGAAACCTTTCGCGCCGAACGCGTCAGCGTAGGCTTTGAAATCTATCGGGCCGAACTGGATGCCGGAGGTGCGCTGGTATTTTTTCTCTTCCTGGATGGCGACCATGTTGTACGCCTCATCGACCCAGATGATGTGCAGCAAATTCACACCCAGCCGGACGGCGGTTTCCAGTTCCATGCTCGATTGCATAAAGCCGCCGTCGCCGGAAACGGACACCACTTTGCGGCCGGGATCGACCAGCGCCGCGCCGATCGCCCACGGCAGCGCGACGCCCATGGTTTGCTGGCCGTTGGAAATCAGCACCTGACGCGCGCGGAAGCTGTACAGGTAACGGGCGATCCAGATGTGGAAACTGCCCATATCGACGCATAACGTGACGTCACTGTTGACGATGTCCTGCATCGCGCGCACCAGCCGCAGCGGGTGGATGGCGAACTGGTTAAGGCTCCGGCCCTTTTGATCCAGCAGCTCGCGTTGCTGGCGGCGGTCTTCCAGAATCGCGATGGACGAGGTGCTCAGCACGAAATGCTGCTGGATTTGTTCGGTCAGCAGGTCGAGCGTGTCGGCGATGTCGCCAACCAGTTCGACATCCGGCAAGTATTCGCTGTCCGTTTCGGCAGGCATCACGTCGATATGCACCAGCTCGGCATTCTCGTTATTCCACTGCGCCGGTTCGTACTCAACCGGGCTGTAGCCGATGGTGATCACCAAATCGGCATTGCGCAGCAGGCGGTCACCGGCCTGATTATTGAATAAACCCACGCGCCCGGCGAACCGGTGGAACGACGCCTGATCGATAACGCCGGCGGCCTGATAGGTGCTGGTGACCGGCAAATCGCTTTTGTGCAGCAGACGGCGGATGGCTGCCGCATTACGCGGCTGGCTGGCCATCAGGCCAAGCAGCAGAACCGGGTTTTTGGCCTGATTTAACAGACGCGCGACCTGCAAAATGGCGTCGTGCGGCGCGCTGCCCAGAACGGGCGGTTGTGATGTCAGCAGTTTGCCGCTGGCGGGTTCGTTGACGATGTCCATTGGCAGGCTGATGAATGCCGCGCCCGGACGCCCGAATTCGGCGGCGCGAAAGCCGTTTGCCATCACTTCGGCCAGCGCGGAAGAAGAGGTCACTTCCGCAGAATATTTGGTTACCGGGCGGAACATCGCGACGGTATCCATCGTCTGGTGAACCTGTTTTACGTGGTCGGCACGTTTTACCGCGCCGCCGAGTGCGACCAGCGGATCGCCTTCTGATGTCGCCGTGGCGACGCCGGTGATGAGGTTCGAGCAGCCGGGGCCGGACGTCACCAGTGCGACGCCCGCTTTGCCGGTCAGGCGGCCGACGGCACCGGCCATAAAGGCGGCGTTGGCTTCGTGGCGCACCGGAATGGTGGTGATGGTGGAGTCGATCAGGGAATCAAATACGCGGTCTATTTTTGCGCCGGGAATGCCGAAGACGTGTTTTACGCCCTGCGCTTCAAGCTGAGCGACTACCAGATCTGCGCCGCATTTCCATTCGATTTTAGGGTCTGAGTTTTTCATGGTGTTTTCCTTTTACCTGCGGGCTGTTAACTCTCAACGGACTGAATCGCATCGTTTAAATCATCGGGATTTAAATCGGCATGCAGGAAATCGCTGTCCTGCGGGAAGTCGATCAGCAGTTTTTCAACGGTGCCGAACGTGAGCACGCCGCTTTCAACCTGATAATCCAGAACATGGCCGCCGCTGCTGCGTTCCTGATTAATAAAGTGTTCGTGATAGCCCGCCACATTGATGCCCTGCATATACGCCGGGGTCAGAAAACCAATCAGCACGCCCTGGCTGTGCTCGATGTGAAAGGTTGGCTGGGCCTCGATGGCTTCAAGCATCGGTTTATACGGGCGCTTTTGTTCCGGCACGGTGCGCGTCTCCACGCGGCTGAATTCACCGTCGATGCGCAGTGCACAGAAGGTGTTCTGGCTGGCCACGGCGCGGTCAATCACCTGATGGATCTGCTCGCGGGTATGCGGTTTTTCGATCAGGTATTCATTCGTAGGATTAAAGAATGTCATCACCGCGAACGGCGTTTTTTGTTCGGGCAGGGCGCGTCGTGCGCTGCCGTCGCCACGCAACTGGAAGATATTGCTGTTAAAAGCAATCAGTTCTCCGTCGAGATGGTTAAAGGTACCGAGGCCAAAATCACCGTGTTCCAGCAGGTCGGCCATGGTGGTTTCGCCTTCGTAGACGCCGCTGAGCAGGGCACTCATCAGGGATGACTGGTACAAGACGCGGTCGGGATGTCTCTGGGTAAACGCTGAGGCGGTGCGGGCGAGTTCGGCAACGCAGGAACAGGAATCAGAATGGGTTTTCATGCAGGAAGCTCCGGTCGAATGATTAACTTATCTGATTAAAGGTTGACGCGATTCAGCCAGAAGTTCCAATATGACGAGGTGTTCACTTTGAGACGTTTTTGATATGGAACTTCGTCATCTGCGCTACTTTGTCGCGGTAGCAGAGACGGGCCACTTCACCCGTGCTGCCGAACAACTGGGGATCTCCCAGCCTCCATTGAGCCAGCAAATCCAGCGGCTCGAACATGAAATCGGAACCCCTTTACTTAAGCGTCTGACCCGTGGCGTCGAGCTGACCGAAGCCGGAAAAGTGCTCTACGACGATGCTCAGACCATCATCAAACTCACCGATGCCGCCCTTGAAAGAACCCGTGCCGTGGCGCGCGGAATCAACGGGACATTGCGTATCGGCTTCGCCACATCGACGGCATTTAACCCGCAGGTTTTTGCGCTGCTGCACCGCTTTCGGGATAAATATCCGGGCATCGTGCTTGAGCCGCAGGAAAAGGATATGGCGGGGCTGATGACTGCAATGGGCGAGGGCGCGCTGGACGCGGCGTTTATCCGCCTGCCTTGCGAGCGCAGCAAAGACTTCAGTTTTAAGGTGCTGGATATCGAAGAAATGATGGTGGCGCTGCCGAAAAAGCATCCGCTCAGCCAGGAGAAAGAGGTGCGTCTGGCGGCACTGCGCCACGATACGCTGATCACTTTCCCGCGGGATTTATCGCCGGGGTTATACGACGCGGTGACACAGGCGTGTGAAGATGCGGGTTTTACGCCGCGCTACGGGCAGCAATGTCCGCAAATTACATCGTCGCTGAGCATGGTGGCAACAGGATTTGGTTATGCGCTGGTGCCGGCGTCGCTCAGTAAGATTGATGAGACTAACGTACGATGTCTGCCCCTGGCAGGGCAGACATTAACCACGCAGATAGCGCTGGCCTGGCGACGTACGGATAACTGCAAGGCCGCGCTGCATCTGGTGGGGTTACTCTAAATTACACCACGATAATCACAGAAACCCGGCGGTTCTGCGCGCGCCCGGCCTGCGTTTTGTTGCTGGCAACCGGCTGGCTTTGGCCTAATCCACGGGTATGGATATTGGCGCGCGGCATTCCGGCATCGGCAAAGGCGGCGGCAACGGTATTGGCGCGGCGCAGCGACAGATCATTGTTGTAGCTGGCGTCGCCGTAGTTATCGGTATGGCCGTCGAGGTTCACTTTGTTCAGTCCAACGTGCAGAAGTTCGCCCGCCAGTTTTTCCACCGACTGCTTACTCTCAGCGGAAAGTTTGTCCTGATTATTGCCAAACAGAACTTTGGCATCCAGACCGAGTTCCCAACCGGCATCCGTTTGGGTGAAGCCATTTTTTTGCAGAACCGCGATTTGTTCCGGGGTTAATCCGGTCACCGGTTTGGCCTGGCAGGCCGCCAGGAAAATAATACAAAGGGCCATTCCGGCATACTGGCACCAGGTTTTGAAACGATTGTTATTATGCATGTGTGTTAACTCCTTTTAGTCTTTCATCACGACAGGAAGCGGCATTCCTGAAGAAACATGCCAGCAACTGCCGGATATCTTTTTCGAGCGATACATCGCTTCGTCGGCTTTTTCGAGCAGTTCTTTCGCGCTGTTCGCCTGCGAAGGCGACAACGCAATACCGATACTCAGGGAAACATCCAGTGTCTTGTTATTGAGCAGGATCACCGGCGTTTTCATGATGTCGACAATCCGCTCGGCGAAGGCCACGGCTTCCGCCGTGGAAATCATCGGATCGAGCAGGATAGCAAACTCATCGCCCCCCAGACGCGCCAGCACATCGCCCTGACGCAGCGTTTTTGCCAGCCGTTCGCCGATCACCATCAGCACACGGTCCCCGGCGGCATGCCCCAGCGTGTCATTGATCTCTTTAAAGTTATCGACATCAATAAACAGCAGAGCCAGCGACAGAGGCGGACGCATCGGGTTGAAGCACTGATTTAGGGTATCAATAAAGAACGCGCGATTATGCAGACCCGTCAATCCATCGTGCAACGCTTTTTGTGTCAGCGAACTGTTTTCGTTGCGCATATGGTTTTCCCAGGCTTCCAGCTCGGTCAGCAGGCTGTTGAAGTCCTGGCTCAGCGTATGCAGCTCGACAATCGGGGCGGACGGTACGCGCAGATTGAAAGAGCGGTTAGCGCTCACTTCGTGCGTAACGTGCGTGATGTGGCCGAGCGCATCGACAATCCCTTTCTGCATCCGGCGCGAAAAATACAGCGCGACCAGCGCCGTCAGCACCAGACAACCCAGCAGACTCAGCACTGTTTCCAGCAGGAAACCAATCAGGCTGGTGCCGTTACCGGCGAGCCAGATGGTGCCGATGACGGAACCGGAGTGGATCACCTGCGTGGTAATCGGCTCCGGGAAGGCGAGATGCCCGACGAACTGGCCGAGCTTGTCCCAGTTGGTGTTGATCGGGCGCTGCCACTCCGTGAATGTCGCACCGGCAGGCGTCAGGATTTTCGCCTGCGTAAAATCACCGCGCTTGGCGATGAACTCCAGCGAGTCGTGTGCGGCTGCCGGATCATTAAAGACCAGTGCCGCTTCCGTGGTGTAGCCAATCGCGCGCGCCGTCAGCTCAAGGTTGCTTTGGGCATGCGAACGCAAAGCGATCAGGGCCAGCAGGGTGAGTAAAAAGCCTGCCAGACCAATCGCCGTCACAATAACAATCACATGGATTCTGTTCAGTGCGGCGCTCAACGTCGTGCGCGGGCTCTGCTGTTCTGTGTCAGGAACAGGAATTTTATTTTCCATGGTCACTCCTTTTCCCTGGCAAGTTGTAATACGGCGGGATTAACCCGTACGCCGCTGCGGGACAGCGTATCCAGATTCAATTTAAAACCGGTGTGTTGAGCTGTAATCACCAGACAAAATGCGTTCAGTAATGCGCAGGCATCATCCTGTTCGCCAATGGTCAAAATCGAATGCCCTTCCAGGCGCTGGTGTAAATCGGTTTGCTGTGCGGCGGTTGTACTGCCGGAATAAATGGCGTTGCACTCCGACGTCAGCAGCGGGCTGTCTATCGGAAGGGTTAAAACCTTGAGGGATCTGCCGGAAAATGCGCTGCCGTCCGGCGTTAATTGCGCGGCATATTTTACCGGCGGAATGATGCACAGCGTCAGCGCCGAAGAGGCGGTGCCGTCGGGCCAGCGCGAATAGCTGAGAATGCCGTTGACCGTCTGCGCGACGGCGGCGTTCGTGGCCGCATCACCGGTTTCTGCCACACTCGGCGCCAGCGGAACGGCCAGAAGCAATGTCAGCAGCGCAAAGCCAGTCACAGCCTTCAAAAAACGGCGGGAATGAGTCTTCACTGACAGGCAAAAAAGAGTTCGGGCTTTTCCCATTGAGTCGCTCAGCGTTTTCTTCCGGTTGAAATTATTTCTCCGGAATAAGAATAACTTTATCGGCATGAGTTCTGAAAGCGTCAATAAGAAATTTTTCATCTTGTTACGCCGCTCGCTTTGTTCCGAAATTTTTACACAAGGCAGGCAAACGGCGCATCCTGAAGCAGGGGTAATGATTTTGGTTCGAAAATTGTTCGTTTTTTAGTCAATCCGGGGCAGCCTGAAACGGCGATAAATAATACACTTTGCTGGCAATTCAACCGTTATTTAAATAATAGTCACGTGGATAACAAAATATGACAAAAAATAAATGTTATCGGAATCACTAATTGATGAATTTAAATTGCAGGAAATGTTAATGATTTTGAATTTAAAGGAATATCAGGCGGAAATAATGAGTTATTCGTGATCATGATCTCAAAGCCAGGTTGTTCACCAGATTTTTATGCTGCTGATAGGTATCATGCCCGCATTAATGGTATGTTTTATCCGTCAGGGTGGTTTTTTTGATGACGGGTGCAGTAAAAAAACATCAACCATTCCTGGGGAAAACGGAATTATTTTTATAATTAGGTACTGAGGAATCATGGATAATACAACAATCGGGACGCTGTCTAAAAAATCGGTAAGTTCCTGGCGTAAAACTGACACCATGTGGATGTTAGGCCTCTACGGAACGGCAATTGGTGCAGGTGTTCTATTTCTTCCTATTAATGCAGGGATTGGCGGTTTAATTCCGTTAATCATCATGGCAATTCTTGCCTTCCCAATGACTTTCTTTGCTCACCGCGGATTAACACGTTTTGTATTATCCGGTAAGAATGCGGGCGAAGATATTACGGAAGTTGTTGAAGAGCATTTCGGTATTTCAGCCGGTAAGTTAATTACCCTGCTTTATTTCTTCGCCATCTATCCCATCCTTTTAGTTTACAGCGTGGCTATTACCAATACGGTTGAGAGTTTTATTACTCACCAGATGCATATGAATGCGCCACCGCGTGCATTGCTGTCATTGGTTCTGATCCTCGGCTTAATGACGCTGGTACATTTCGGGCAGGACATGATCGTGAAAGCGATGAGCATTCTGGTCTTCCCGTTTGTAGCCGTGCTGATGGCGCTGGCGCTGTACCTTATTCCTAACTGGAACACGTCGGTATTTGAAAACGTGTCTCTGTCCGGTAACGGCGTGGGTCACGGCATGCTGATGACGCTGTGGCTGGTCATTCCGGTGATGGTGTTCTCCTTCAACCATTCCCCGATTATCTCTTCTTTTGCTGTCGCAAAACGTAAAGAGTACGGCGAAGACGCTGAGAAAAAATGCTCCCGTATTCTGGCATTTAGCCACATCATGATGGTGCTGACGGTGATGTTCTTCGTCTTCAGCTGCGTCCTGAGCCTGTCTCCGGAAAACCTGATGGAAGCTAAAGCACAGAACGTTTCCATTCTGTCTTATTTAGCTAACCATTTCTCTAACCCGGTGATTGCTTATATCGCGCCATTTATTGCCTTTATTGCGATTACTAAATCTTTCCTCGGCCATTATCTGGGCGCACGTGAAGGTTTCAACGGTATGGTGATTAAATCACTGCGCAGCAAAGGGAAAACAATTCCTCTGCCAGCACTGAACCGTTATACCGGTATCTTCATGTTATTAACCACCTGGTTAGTCGCAACGCTGAACCCAAGTATTTTAGGCATGATTGAAACACTGGGCGGCCCGATTATTGCGATGCTGTTATTCCTGATGCCGATGTATGCCATTCGCAAAGTGCCTGCGATGAAAAAATACAGCGGTCATATCAGTAACGCATTCGTGGTTATTATGGGTCTGATTGCCATGTCTGCGATTGTATTTAGTCTGATGGGTTAATTCATTCAACAGTCATATCCGGTGAGCGGGTGTTATTCCGCTCACTGCTTCTGTTTTATCCACCGTCATCTTTATTTATTCCTTAATCCTATTCAGACATGGAGTCTACCGTGATCAGCGTCTTCGATATTTTCAAAATTGGTATTGGTCCTTCCAGTTCGCATACTGTCGGCCCGATGAAAGCCGGGAAAATATTCACTGATGAACTTATCTCTTCAGGCCATATTGACCAGACAACCCGCGTTTCTGTGGATGTTTACGGATCGTTATCGTTGACCGGTAAAGGTCATCATACTGATCTGGCTATCATTATGGGGCTGGCCGGCAATATGCCGGATGACGTTGATATTGATGCGATCCCCGGTTTTATACACCAGGTGGAAACTTCCGGTCGTCTGATGCTGGGCAAAGGGGCGAAAGAAGTGGATTTCCCAGCCGGTTCCGGCATGAATTTCCACACCAGCAATTTGCCGTTGCATGAAAATGGCATGTCCATCAGTGCTTTTAATCGTGATGAACTGCTGTATACCCGGACTTACTATTCTATTGGCGGCGGTTTTATTGTCGAAGCCAGCAAATTTGGCGTGCAGGATGAAAACCCTGTCGTGCGCCCGTACCCGTTCCGTTCGGCCAGCGATCTGCAAAAACATTGCACGGAAACCGGCCTGTCGTTGTCGGCGCTGATGCTGAAAAACGAGCTGGCGGGGCATACCCGTAACGAAATCAGCGATCACTTTGCTGCCATCTGGAATGTGATGAGCGAAGGGATCACCCGCGGTATTCATACGGAAGGGTTATTGCCTGGTCCGATGAAAATCAACCGTCGTGCGGCGGCTCTGCGTCGCATTCTGGTGACGCAGGATAAAAATAACGTCGATCCGATGGGCGTCGTTGACTGGATCAACATGTACGCCATGGCGGTGAATGAAGAAAATGCCGCAGGTGGCCGCGTGGTGACTGCGCCGACTAACGGCGCGTGCGGGATTATTCCGGCGGTTCTGACGTACTACGATCAGTTTATCCGCCCGATCAGCCCCGATTCCTACAGCCGTTTCTTCCTCGCGTCGGGCGCCGTCGGCATTCTGTTCAAAATGAATGCGTCGATTTCCGGTGCTGAAGTCGGTTGTCAGGGCGAAGTGGGCGTGGCCTGTTCCATGGCGGCGGCGGGTCTGACCGAGCTTCTGGGTGGCAGCACCGCGCAGGTCTTTATGGCGGCAGAAATCGCGATGGAACACCATCTCGGGCTGACCTGCGATCCGCTTGCCGGACAGGTTCAGGTGCCGTGCATTGAGCGAAATGCGATTTCAGCGGTGAAAGCCGTTAACGCCTCGCGCATGGCGCTTCGCCGAACCAGCGAGCCGCGCGTTTGCCTCGATAAAGTCATCGAAACCATGTACGAAACCGGCAAAGACATGAACTCGAAGTACCGTGAAACCTCAACAGGTGGTCTGGCGATTAAAGTTTTAGCCTGTAACTAAATACCTGTCGCCCTTCGCACTGCCTCTGCGTTGGTTGCCTTCTTTCACCCCGGTCACTGACCCATGTCAGCTCCCGGGGATTCAATCAGTTGCTGCCTTGATGCAATCCGAACGGCTTAAGGTATTTCCCGGCTTTACCTTATTTCTGAAAAGGCGGGAAACCGCCTTTCCCGCTCCCTCCGCGCATTTTCCCTGTGTTATGTTTTGAGTTATCTATACTTTTTCATTACCTCTACACACCTGGAAAACAGTTAAAAGGAAAAGCTCTGCATGTCTAAATTTTTTATGAATGACCGCAAGACTCTGATTAACGATGTGATAGAAGGGGTGATCCTGACCTCTCCCTACAAAAATCTGGCGAAGCTGGACGTGGATCCGGCAATCCGCGTGGTCGTACGGCGCGACTGGGACAAGAAAAAAGTCGCGCTGATTTCCGGCGGCGGTTCCGGACATGAACCGGCGCACGTCGGTTTTGTCGGTAAAGGGATGCTGACGGCGGCGGTGTGCGGCGAAGTGTTTGCTTCCCCGAGCGTTGATGCGGTGCTCAACGCCATTGTTGCGGTGACCGGGAAATCGGGCTGCCTGCTGATCGTCAAAAACTACACCGGCGACCGTCTCAACTTTGGCCTGGCGGCAGAAAAAGCCAAAGGCATGGGATACAACGTCGAACTGGTGATGGTGTCTGATGACATTTCCCTGCCGGATAACAAACAGCCGCGCGGCATCGCGGGCACGGCGCTGGTCCACAAGATTGCCGGTTATGCGGCGGAGCAGGGCAAATCCCTGAAAGAAGTGACCAAGATTGCCCAGCAGGCCATTGATGCGACGGCCAGTATCGGCGTGGCGGCAGCTGGTTGTAACCTGCCCGGTGGCGGGGAAGATGAAGAAGAACAGCGCATCGAGTCCGGCCACGTTGAGCTGGGTTTGGGCATTCACGGCGAGCCGGGCGTGTCGACCATGAAAACCCAGAACAGCAAAAAAGTGATTGATACGCTGGTCGGAAAGCTTCAGGAACATGTGAAGAAAAGCGACAAACTGGCGGTGCTGGTCAATAACCTTGGTGGCGTTTCGCCGCTGGAGATGAATCAGCTGACCAAAGAGCTGGTGCATTCTGCGCTCGGCGGTTCAATCCTTTATCTGATTGGCCCGGCGTCGCTGGTCAGCGCGCTGGATATGAAAGGTTTCTCGCTCTCGGTGATTGCGCTGAAAGGCGGCATCGAAGAAGCATTACTGGCAGAGGTTGAAGCGTCCGGCTGGCAGCCGCTGGTGAAACTGGAAAAACTGGCGACCAAAAAAGGTAAGAAGATCAGCGAGAAGAAAGTCGCGAAAGCCTCGTCTAACGCAGCGGTCGGCAAAATTGTCGAAACCATCACGCAGACGCTTTCTGACCTGGAAGAGGAACTGAACAAGCTGGATGCCAAAGTGGGCGACGGCGATACCGGTTCAACGTTTGCCAGTGGTGCGCGGGATATTCAGAAACAGAACAAAGGCAAAAAACTGCCGCTGAACAATGTGGCCGATCTTCTCGGCGTCGTCGGCGATCGTCTGGCCGTCGTGATGGGCGGCTCCAGCGGCGTACTGATGTCGATCTTCTTCACGGCGGCGGGTAAAAAAGTGGCTGAAGGCGAGAAGTTGCCGAAAGCGCTGCTGTTTGGCCTGGAGCGGATGAAACATTATGGCGGCGCTGATCTTGGCGATCGCACCATGATCGACGCGCTGCAACCTGCGCTGGAAGCATTAGGCAAAAAAGATGCGCTGAAAGGCGCCGCCAAAGCTGCGGCCAAAGGCGCAAAAGACACCGCCAGCATGAAGAAAGCCAACGCCGGTCGTTCTTCATATCTCAGCAGCAACAGCCTGAAAGGCGTGAAAGATCCGGGCGCGGTCGCCGTCGAAAAAGTGTTCGAGGCACTGGCGAAGAAATAACGTTGTCATTGCGTTGAGAAGTCCTAAAAACAAAAGGCTTGCGAGGAAACCGGCAGGCCTTTTTTATGATCATTATTGTGACCTTTAATTGGCTATTTATAACGTTAGGAACATTCAGATGTCCCTTATAAAAAATCAAGCGTGACTAATTTTAAGGTGATAATAATGACCTTTACATGCTATAACTGTTCATTAAGGTCTCTTTAATACCCCCTAAGTGAAGTGAATGAAAAATGGCGAAAGTAAACTTTTACGCGATGACGGATACAGCGATTGCCAGTGAAATCGGGAAGCGTCTTGAACAGGTTCGTCTGGAAGCCAATATCCCTCAGCGCGTTATCCTTGAAGAGTTGGGTATCTCAAAAGGAAGCTACCGCAATGCACTGAAAGGAAAAGCTAAATTTGAAGTGATCATCGGAATCATGCGCATACTGGGTAAGCTGGAAAATTTGGAAAATTTCCTGCCCCCGACCCCCTTTAGCCCAATCGAGTTGCTGAAGTTAGAAGGAAAAAAAAGGCAACGCGCGGTGGCTAAAAAGCCGAACAAAACATCTGAAAATGGAGATTTAGGATGGTAAGTCACTCCGTTGCCCGCGTCGAAATGTGGGGAGAACTGGTTGGCGCTTTGTCATACGACGTCGCATCTGGCCTGTGTGCTTTTCAGTTCGATGAAAGGTGGATCCGGCGAGGCATTGAAATCAGCCCGGTAAAAATGCCTCTTTCTTCTCAGGTTTATCAATTTCAGGCATTGGCCCGTGAAACCTACAAAGGTTTGCCCGGCGCATTTGCGGATACTTTACCCGATGACTTTGGGAATGCGGTTATTGATGACTGGCTGGCGAGAACCGGAAAAGATAAGGCGAGTTTTTCCGCGCTTGAGCGGCTGCTTTATACCGGGATCCGTGGCATGGGTGCGCTGGAATATCTTCCTGTCATTGAACGTGAATTAAATGAAGCCGACAGGCTGGATCTCAACAGCCTGGTTGCGATGGCGCAATCGGTGGTAAACCAGCGGGCAGGCCTCGATGAGCAGCTAAATGATGACGCAGATAATGACGCGTTTACCCACATTTTGCAGGTCGGAACCTCTGCGGGCGGTGCCCGGCCAAAAGCGGTTATTGGCATCAACAACGATCGTTCTGAAATCCGTAGCGGTCAGGTCAAACTCCCCGAAGGTTTTGAACACTATTTGCTGAAATTTGACGGTGTTGTCGAATCTTCGCAGTCGAAAGAGACTTTCGGTGATCCTCAGGGATTTGGGCGTATGGAGTTTGCTTTTTATCTTATGGCAAGAGCGGCGGGGATTACGATGTCGGATTGTGAGTTGCTGCCTGACGGGGATCGTGCGCATTTTATGACGAAACGCTTCGACAGGGACGGCAACCGTAAAATTCATTATCAGTCGCTTTGCGCAATGGATCATGCGGATTATAAGCAGCCGGGTCATTACAGCTACGAGCAATTGTTCTCACTCATGCGGGTGCTGCGTCAAAGCAAAAGTGATGCTTTAGAGTTGTATCGCCGGATGGTATTTAACATCGTCGCCCGAAATCATGATGACCACACAAAGAACTTCGGTTTTATTTTGAATGAAGATTTTCAATGGAAACTTGCTCCGGCTTTTGACATCGCTTACAGCTACAAACCGGGTTCGCCATGGGTGAATTCCCATCAGTTATCGCTGAATGGCAAGCGTGATCATTTTACCCGTCAGGATCTCCTGATCCCCGCCGCTTCCTTCAAGAAAGAAGCCAATCAGATTATTGATGAAGTCATCGAGGTTGTGAGCCAGTGGCCTGTATTTGCTAAAGAAGCGGGTGTTTTTCCGGCATTTACCGATGAAATTCAGAAAAACTTACGACTCAAAATATAGTTTCCGCATTTGAACGATGAAGGCCTGCCGGTTCCACGCAGGCTTTTTTCGTACTCAAAACAAAAACTGATCTAAATCAAATCTGAGTGATTTGCCCGCCCGTCGAAATTGTAGCCCCCGTATAATTTGCGGCCAATTATTTGCCGTCGAACGAAGAACCTCCTATGCCAATCAGCCTGATCCAACCCGATCGCACATTGTTTTCTTACCCGCGCTACTGGGCCGAATGTTACGGCACAGCGCCGTTTTTCCCGATGACCCGGGCAGAAATGGATGAACTTGGCTGGGACAGTTGCGATGTGATCGTGGTGACCGGCGATGCGTATGTCGATCACCCGAGTTTCGGGATGGCGATCATCGGCCGCATGCTGGAAGCGCAGGGGTTCCGCGTGGGGATCATCGCGCAGCCGGACTGGACCAATAAAGACGATTTTATGCGGCTCGGGAAGCCGAATCTGTTTTACGGCGTGACCGCCGGAAATATGGATTCGATGATCAACCGTTACACCGCTGACCGGAAATTGCGCCATGACGATGCGTACACGCCGGGCAATGTCGGCGGCAAACGCCCGGACCGCGCAACGCTGGTGTACACGCAGCGCTGCAAAGAAGCCTACAGCGACGTGCCGGTTTTGCTCGGCGGCATCGAAGCCAGTTTGCGGCGTATCGCGCATTACGATTACTGGTCCGATACCGTGCGCCGTTCGGTGCTGGTGGATTCCAAAGCTGACATGCTGATTTATGGCAACGGCGAGCGACCTCTGGTGGAAGTGGCGCACCGGCTGGCGGCGGGCGAGTCGATTGCAGATATTCACGACGTGCGAAATACCGCCGTGATGCGTAAAACTGCATTGATTGGCTGGAGCGGAGTGGATTCCACGCGGCTCGATAAGCCCGGCAAAATTGAACCGATTATGAACCCGTACGGCGAGGATTTACCGTGTTCGGAAGGGGAACTTCCTGCGCCGGATGCGCCGCAGCCGGTTACCGTTCGTGCGCCAAAACCTAAACCGTGGGAGAAAACCTACGTTCTGTTGCCGTCGTTCGAAAAAGTGAAGGGCGATAAAGTGCTGTACGCCCACACCTCGCGTATTTTGCACCACGAAACCAATCCGGGTTGTGCGCGGGCGCTGATGCAAAAACACGGCGATCGTTATGTGTGGATTAATCCTCCGGCGATCCCGCTGTCCACGGAAGAAATGGACGAAGTTTTTGGCCTGCCGTTCCAGCGCGTGCCGCATCCGTCTTACGGAAAATCCACGATCCCCGCATATGACATGATCCGTTTTTCGATCAACATCATGCGTGGTTGCTACGGCGGTTGCGCATTTTGTTCGATCACTGAACATGAAGGGCGGATCATTCAGAGCCGTTCGGAAGAGTCGATCGTGCGTGAAATCGAAGAGATCCGCGACAGTGTGCCCGGCTTTACCGGCGTGATTTCCGATCTGGGTGGCCCGACGGCAAACATGTATATGCTGCGCTGCCAGTCGCCAAAAGCGGAACAAAGCTGCCGCCGCGCGTCCTGCGTTTATCCTGAAATCTGTACGCACATGGACACCAACCATGAGCCGACCATCAATCTTTACCGCCGCACACGCAGCCTGAAAGGCATCAAGAAAATCCTGATCGCTTCCGGCGTGCGTTACGATCTGGCGGTGGAAGATCCGCGTTATATCAAGGAGCTGGCCGAACATCACGTAGGCGGTTATCTGAAAATTGCGCCGGAGCACACCGAAACCGGGCCGCTGTCGAAAATGATGAAACCGGGAATGGGCAGTTATTACCGGTTCAAGGAGCTGTTCGACAGCTATTCCAAACAGGCCGGCAAAGAGCAGTATCTGATCCCGTATTTCATCTCCGCCCATCCGGGGACGCGCACGGAGGATATGATCAATCTGGCGCTGTGGCTGAAGAAGAACCGCTTCCGGCTGGATCAGGTGCAGAACTTCTATCCGTCACCGCTCGCCAGCGCGACCACCATGTATTACAGCGGTAAAAACCCGCTCGGCAAAGTGGATTACAAAAGTGAGGACGTGGTGGTGCCGAAAGGCGATCGCCAGCGTCGCTTGCATAAAGCGTTGCTGCGTTATCACGATCCGGTGAACTGGCCGGTGATCCGCGAAGCGCTTACGGCGATGGGGTTGCGCCGCCTGATCGGCATCCGCCCGGATTGCCTGGTGCCACCGGACGGTTTTGACCCGAAATTTACGCCATCACGTTCCGGGAAAGATAAACCGGCCGCGACGCGTTTCACCGGATCCAAAGCGCAAAATCCGGCGACCGGAAAAGGCAAATCCACCGAATTCCGTGCAGGGAAAAAACCGGCGGCGGCCAGACCGGCTCAGGGTAAAAACGGTCAGTCTGCCGCGCAGGGAAAAAGCGGGGAACAGCGGGTTAATCGAGGTAAAAGACCGGCTTAAGATCGCTGCTGATCGGGCTGTTATCGGCATTGGCAGGCATCACGTCTGCCATATGCTTCCACCATTGCTGGCAGATTTCCGTCTTCGCCACGGCGTTCCATCTTTCTTCTGATTCAATCTCCACATACCCGAACAGCAGGTTACGTTTTTCATCGAGAAAAATGCTGTAGTGGTGCGCGCCGTGCGCTTTCAGGGTCTCCGCCAGTTCCGGCCAGATCGGCGTATGCCGCCGCTGATATTCCGCATGCGCATTCGGGTTGACCTGCATAACGAAGGATTTACGGATCATTTAAATTCTCCTGGTTTGGTTTTCTCCCTCCCCTGCGAAGGGGAAGGAGAAAAGAAGTCACATCGCTTTCATGTAAAGCTCGCGCACTTCTTCGCGCGTTGCGGTTCCCGGATTGCACGGCGCGCAAGGGTCAGCCAGCGCTTTGTCGAGCCACCCTTCGATGTCGGCTTCGACTATGCCTAATGCTCTGAATCCTGATGGAATTCCCACTCTCGCCGACAAATCACGGATCGCTTTAATCGCCGCAATGCTGGCCTGCGTTTCGCTGATGCCCTGCGTATTCACGCCCATGGCGCGTGCGATATCGGCAAAACGGTGCGGGGCGGAGGCACGGTTAAATTCTTCCACGACCGGCAGCAGAATGGCATTACACACGCCGTGCGGCAGGTTGTGCGTCGCGCCCGGCTGATGCGCCAGCGCATGCACTAACCCCAGCCCGGCGCTGTTAAACGCCATCCCGGCCAGATATTGTCCCTGCGCCATTTTCTCGCGCGCTTCAATATTATCACCATGATCCACCGCTTCTGGCAGCCATCGGGTGATGGTTGAGATCGCTGCCAGCGCCGTCGGATCGGTCAGCGGATGCGCGCCGACAGAAACATAGGCTTCGATGGCGTGCGTCAGGGCGTCCATACCGGTGGCCGCAGTCACGTCTGCGGGGATCTTCAGCATAATCGACGGATCGTCTACCGCGATATCCGGGATCAGATTCGCATCGATAATGACTTCTTTCACCTGACGCTGGCTGTCGATGATCACCGCGTTACTGGTGAGTTCCGCAGCGGTACCGGCCGTGGTATTGACTGCCACCAGAAATACGCCCGGTTTCGTTACTTTGCCGACGCCGGAATAAATCGTCACCGGCCCCGGATTGGCTGTCAGGATTTTGATGCCTTTTGCGGTATCAATCGGGCTGCCGCCGCCGAAACCAATCAGGTAATCGCAATGATTTTCCTGATACTGACGGAAACCTTCGTCTACGTGTGCGGAAGTCGGATTAGGCACCACGCCGCCGTATAACGCATACGGCAGTCCGGCGGTTTTCAGTGCGGAGAACAGGCCATCGAGCAGACCTAACTCGACCAGCTGACCGTCGGTGACGATCAGCGCTTTACCCGGTTGTTTTGTCGCCAGCATCGCAACCATATCGCTGATCGCGCCCTGGCCGTGGAGGCTGATTTTAGGTAATGCCAACATAAAGCTCATATAAAATCCCTCTTCTATTTTATTAAGAATCAATGCCCTGACCGCGCGGCTCCTGATCTGCGCCGGTCCCGGCGACAGGAAACATTCCGTCGTTCCTGTGCCGGGTTTAATGGCCGGTTCAGGCTTTTAAAGCGGCCTCAAAAGGTGTGACGTCAAAACGTTTAGCCAGCGCAATCAGCTCGTCGGTTTGAATCGTCTGTTTCATGCCACCCATTGAAATTACTTTCACCAGTATTTCCGCTGATTTTTCAGCGGTGTCGATCAGACCAAAGGCGTCATCGAGCGTCGGGCCGCAGCCGAAGATCCCGTGGAAGGCCCACAGCACCAGGCTGTGATGCTGCATACGGTCGGAAGTGGCTGCGCCGATGCCGTCGGTGCCCGGGACCATCCACGGCACAATGCCCACGCCGTCGGGGAAGACCACCAGACATTCGGTGCTGCATTCCCACAGCTTGCGGGTGATTTTCGCGCTGTCGGGTTCGAGCACGTAAGTCAGCGCAATCAGGTTGGTGGCGTGACAGTGCATGATCACGCGGTCCTGCCCATGAGTGACGCGTTTACGCACGGCATGAGATTGCAGATGCGACGCCAGTTCAGACGTCGGCAGGCCACCCGCGGTCAGGCCCCAGAGGATTTTGTAGCTGGCGCCTTTGTCATCGAGCTGGATCACGGTCAGCGCTTCGGAAGGGGCGAGTTGTACATTGCGGAAGAATTTGCCGGAGCCGGTCACAATGAAATATTCGTTAGCCAGATCCGGCGCGTGCTGGGTCAGTTCAACCTGACGCGGGTGGGCGTAAAAATCATTTTTGTACGGTGCCACGTCTTCCGGCAGCAGACGCATACTGACGTTGCCGCCGTTGCGCTCGTCCCAACCTTTCAGCCACATATCGGTGGTCGCTTTGACCATACCCTGTACAAACCACGCGCTAAATAATGTTTTCATCAGTTCTTTCCTGCGAATAAGGTGAATGCTTTTAAACGATAAATTCTTCGGTAATCAGCGTTTTGCCAGCACGCTGGTTTCGTAATGACGAACGGTATCCAGCCACTGACCGCCGACCGGTACGTCGTGGCGCTGGCAATACATGTCCCAGACGGCCTGCCACGGCAGCGATTTTTGTTCTTCCAGCAGGGCCAGGCGGGCGGTGTAATCGCCTTCGACTTCCAGTTTTTTCAGCAAGTCGGTCGGTTCCAGCAGCGCTTTCAGCAAGGCTTTTTTCATGTTGCGCGTGCCGATGACCCAGGCGGCGATGCGGTTGATGGAGGCGTCGAAGAAATCCAGCCCGATATGCACGCGGTTGAACAGGTTATGGCGCACGATTTCGCTGGCGATAGCCTGTGTTTCATCGTCCAGCAGCACGACGTGGTCGCTGTCCCAGCGCACCGGACGGCTGACGTGCAGCAGCAGGCGCGGCACATACAACATGGCGGCCGAGATTTTGTCGGAGATCACTTCTGTCGGATGGAAATGCCCGGCATCGAGGCACAGCGCGGTGCCGCGGCTGGCGGCGTAGCCCAGATAGAATTCGTTGGATCCGACGGTGTAGCTTTCAGAGCCGATGCCGAACAGTTTGCTTTCGACGGCGTCGATGTGTTCGGTGATATCAAACTTCTCGGCAATCACTTCGTCGAGCGCACTCATCAGGCGCTGGCGCGGGGCCAGACGATCTACGGTGACATCTTTCATGCCGTCCGGAACCCAGATATTCATGACGGAAGGCGTGCCCAGCGCGCGGCCAAAGGAAGCGGAAACGCGGCGGCTGGCTTGACAATGCTCAATCCAGAACTGACGGATTTCCGGGTTGGCGCTGGAGAGCGTGAAGCCGTCCGCGCTCATCGGATGCGAGAAACAGGACGGGTTGAAGTCCAGACCCAGCTTGTTTTTCTTCGCCCAGTCGACCCAGCCGGTGAAATGCTTCGGTTCGATTTCATTGCGCGGAACCGGTTTATCGGATTCCAGATAAATAGCATGCAGGTTCAGACGATTAGGGCCGGGGATCATTGAAATCGCCAGTTCTAAATCCGCCCGCAGCTGTTGTGCATTTCGCGCTTTGCCCGGGTAATTACCGGTCGCCTGAATACCGCCGGTCAGCCCGCCTTCCGGATTTTCAAAACCCGCGACGTCATCCCCCTGCCAGCAATGAATTGAAACCGGCAGGGTATCGAGTTGTTTGATTGCGGCTTCGGCATCAATGCCCAGTTGGGCGAAACGTTCTTTAGCAAGCGTCCATGCGTTGTCGATAGATGAAGTCATACTGCGAGCTCCTCATTGGCGTGACAGAGCGCCTGGAAACGGCGCCAGTGAATTGGGAAATCCTCGTGAATACGGGGGAGGTAATGGCGTTGCTCGAAATTCGTGGCGACAATGCGACGAAATTCAGCGGCATCTTTTACGGCATCAAGTGCCATCAGCTGGCAGCCGATATTGCCAAGCGTGGAGGCTTCAACCGGCCCGGCGCTGACGTTCACCTGACAGGTGTCGGCGCAAAGCTGGTTCAGGAACTGGTTCTGGCTGCCACCGCCGACAATGTGAATGTCGCGCAGCGGCTCACCTTGCAGCTTCGCCAGCTGAACGGACACCTGCCGGTACAACATGGCAAGGCTGTCGAAAATACAGCGCGCCAGTTCGGCCGGTGAGTCCGGAACCGGTTCTCCTGCCTGTTCGCAGGCTTCACGAATGGCATCGACCATTGACGGCGGATTGATAAAGCGGTCTTCATTCGGGTTAATCAGATAGGTGAACGGCGGGACGTTTTTGGCCAGCGTAATTAATGAAGGCAGGTCTTGAATATTCAGTTCGCGGCAAACGCGCTGGAACAGCCATAACCCCATGATATTGCTCAGTACGCGATAGCTGCCGTTGATGCCGCCTTCATTGGTGACATTGTCGTGCAGCGCACCGGCGTGATTGAACGCTTTCGGGCTTTCGATGCCCATCAGCGACCAGGTGCCGGAGCTGATATAGGCGCTGTGCGTGCCGGTGAGCGGCGCGGCGACGACTGCGCTGGCGGTGTCATGCGTGGCGACACTGAAAACGGGCACGCTGCGGCCGCGCGGGCTGTGCCACAGGCCGGGAGAATGGCCGGGCTGGCCTGGTTTTGTCAGCCAGTGACGCGGCACGCCTGCCAGTTTCAGCAGGTCTTCATCCCAGTCGCCGGTGGCAATATTCAGCATCTGCGTAGTGCTGGCGTTGGTGTATTCCTGATTCAGTTTGCCGGTAAGACGGTAGAGGAAATAATCCGGGATCATCAGCAGATGCGCGGCTTTCTCCACGACCTCAGGCTGCTGTTCGCTCAGCGCACGCAGCTGATAGAGCGTATTGAACGGCATAAACTGGATGCCGGTTTTCTGGTAAATCGCTTCGCGGCTCAGCTGTTGTTCCATCCGTGCCATGACGCCTTCGGTGCGGTTATCGCGGTAGGAAACGGGCAACCCTACGCGCTCGCCGTGTTCGTCGATCAGGACATAGTCCACGCCCCACGTATCAATGCCGATACCGTCGAGCTGAATGCCCGACGCATCCAGGCGGTTCAGCCCCTCGAGAATGTGTTTTTCCAGCGCATCAAGATCCCAGGTTTCGTGACCGCCTATGTGCAGCAGGTTATTGGGAAAACGGTGAATTTCTTTCAGCGTCAGCGTTGCTGCCGGGTCTGCATCGTGGCGGGTAAACGTCGCCAGCATTACCCGGCCGCTGGAAGCGCCGAGGTCAATAGCGGCAAGATGGTGAGTTCTCATAGCGGCCATTCCTTATTGAATATGCAGCCAGTGTAGGGGAGGCGTTGCGGGGTCACCTTCCGGTGATTGCCACCGGTTTTGACGGGATGGCAGCATTAAAAAGGTAGATGCGAGGCAGATCACAGATCAGCCGAAAGCTGCCTCTGGCGAGGTTTTGCAAAAGGGAATGCGTGCTGGGCGGGCGACTGTGATCTTCGCCGCAGATCTGCTGCGTGGTGGGGTGAATCTTAAAAATCTGACCGTTTATGACGTTTTTCACGCCGCCGTTTGAAGGTAAGAACGGCACGCGCAGGGTAGGGTTGTTTTCCGAAGCATCATGATTTCCTGAACCGGAGGCGATAAATGACGTTACTGAAGGGTGATGATTATTTTGCGGCACCTGAGCTGACTGTGACGGTTGAGCGGCGTCTTCCGCAAGACGTTTTCCCGGAGCATTACCACGATTTCCACGAGATTATGCTGGTGGAAAGCGGCTCGGGCGTGCACATCTTTAATGACAATCCGTATACCCTGACCGCCGGAACGGTGTGTTTTGTTCGCGCCAGCGATCATCACTTGTTTGAAAACGTGGATAACCTGCGGCTGACCAATGTGCTTTTCCGTTCGCCAAAAGCGTTTCGCTTTATTCAGGATGTCGGCCATTTTCTGCCGCAGGAACATCACTATCAGTCGCAGATCCACTGGCAACTCAGCCCGTGTGTGCTGCATCAGGTTCTGAACTGTATCGCGCAGCTGGAAGCGCTGCCCGCCAGTGTGGAAATGGAACACATCGCCACGCGCGAAAGCCTGTTTTTACAGCTGCTGATCCTGCTTTATCAGGACTGTTTCCAGCCACAATTGCGAGATACCTCGGAAAACAGGGTTAACCAACTTTTGCAATGGCTCCAGTCACATTACAGTGAGGACGTTAACTGGACCGAGGCCGCCGAACGGTTTTCGCTGGCGCTGCGCACGCTGCACCGGCAGATGAAGCATTACACCGGCATGACGCCGCAGCGGTATCTCAACCGCCTGCGCCTGCTGGAAGCCCGCCGTCGTTTACACCACAGCGATCAGAGCATTACGGATATCGCTTATGCCTGCGGGTTCAGTGACAGTAACCATTTCTCGACGCAGTTCCGTCGGGAATTTTCGGTGTCGCCAAAACTCATGCGTGATCAGCTACGTTAAGCGGTGCCTCTCGTGCGCTCAGGTTTTTGCCTGAGCCGCCTCGTTTATCTTGCCGTCAAACGGGTATGGGATTGCTGCTATGTCTTTAAGACTCAATAAAAATGACCTCTTTCTGACCGGGATGAACTCGGTAGTGGTAGAAGAGCGCCATCCGCAGGCGGATTTCCCCACCCATGACCACGATTTCGATGAACTGGTGATCGTCTGGCGTGGCAACGGTATGCATATCTGGAACGATATTCCCTATCCCATTACCTGCGGCGACCTGTTTTATATCAACGCCAGAGACCGGCACAGCTATGAATCTGCCAATGAACTGGCGCTCGATAATGTGCTGTTTTGCCGCGAACGTTTCCGGCTGGAAGCCGACTGGGCGCAATTATTGCCGGGAGAAAATGCCAGCCAGGAACAGCGTTACTGGCGGCTGAGCACGCTTGGGATGTCCGTTTTGCGCGATAAAGTGGATGAGCTGGCGAAGGAATGTATGAAATCCGAGCCGCTGTCTGTTCAGCTGAGCGAAGCGTTGCTGATGCAGCTGGCGCTGCTTTTGCTGCGCTTCCGGCACCGTCCGGACAGCGGCGCGTTGCCCGATGCCCATCAGCTGGATTTATTGCTGATGGCGCTGCGGGCAGGTATTGCCCAACCGTTTCATCTGGAGACGTTTTGTCAGCAACATCAGCTGAATCCCCGCAGCCTGCGGGCGTTATTCAAGCAACATACCGGCCTGAGTGTGATGAGTTATTTGCGTCAGCTCAGACTGTGCCGGGCAATGAGTTTGCTGCGTTATGGCAACATGGCGATTGGTGATGTGGCTGCCGAATGCGGCTTTGACGACAGTAATTATTTTTCCGTGGTGTTTAACCGTGCGTACGGTGTTTCGCCGAGGGATTACCGGCAGCGGTTTATTGCTCAGGCGAAAAAGACGCCGCCGCAGCCTTTTTCGCTGATTGCGGCGGATTGATAACGGCAAAGCACGCTCTGCCGCCAGGGTTTACGGATTGAAAATCAGAGTGCCATTCCCAGCCCGACGATATTGGCAGCCAGAATGATCACCAGCGCACCGAGGCAGAGAATGCGAACCGGTTTTCTGCCGACGCCCGCCCATTCTTTCAGAACCAGACCGACGATCCCGCCACACAGTACGTAGAAACTCATGTGCAACATCCAGCTCATGTAGTCGTATTCGATGGGAATGCTCGCGTGTCCCCAGGCGTAAAAGAAGAATTGCAGATACCACATGATGCCGCCCAGGATGGAGAACAGGATATTGGCCACCAGCAGGGATTTCGCAACGGACATGTCTGCCCTGAGCGAAAGGTTCTTTCGCGTCGCGAGACGGATGATGCAAAAACCAAGGTTGACGATAGCGCCGCCGCCCATGATCACCACATAACTTGGCAGGGCCACGTACAGCGGGTCGATGCCCAGCGCGCGTGCTGCGTCGTGCATCGGCACCGCTGCGCTCATCGCAAACGACATCCCGGCGGAGAAGATCCCGCACATCACCGCCAGAATCAGCCCTTTTTTCAGGTTAAATTCTTCCGCCTGAATCCCCAGTGCTTTCTCTTTCAGATAACCGGCGTAACTGACTATCGCCACGCCAATCACCGCCACCAGAACGCCGAGCAACGTTAGCCGGCCACCGGCGGTACCGAACAGCATACCGATTTTGCCTTGCAGAACCGGCGTCATCAATGTGCCGATAATCAGGGTGATCCCGATGGCGATACCTATTCCCAGCGACATCCCGAGATAGCGCATTGTGAGGCCGTAATTAATGTTCCCGATGCCCCACATCGCGCCGAACAGGAAAACCGGCAGCAGGGTGGCAAAGCTGAACGAGCCGTAATACGCCCAGAAATCGGGCAGAAGTACGTAGCTCACCGCCCACGGTAAAATAATCCAGGAAAAGAAGCCGCCCAGCGACCACATGGTCTCCCAGGACCAGCTTTTCACTTGCTTGAAAGGTGCATAGAAGCAGGCTGCGCTGGCCGCTCCTATCAGATGCCAGATAATCCCTAAAACTATCGAACTGTTCATACACCGGACCTTTTGTTATGTAGAGAAACAGAGTGGTAATGAGGTGAATAAGCCCGCCGTAACACGCTGATCCGTCAGAAGTCAGTACGGCGGGTGGGCAACAGTGTAAGAAGTGTTCGATCAGGGAGCCTTCCGGTCAGTGCCACGGGAAAATAGCCTCTGGCACTCGCCGGAAGGTGGGCGTGAGAGAGTTCACAAATTTTGAAACAGACTAAATAATGGCGTTAAAACAATAAAGTAGACGGGATTTGTAACATAAAACCTGGCGGGAAAAAGCAATATTCTGTGGGGGCGATGACAAAACAACGTCGGGATTAGGATTATTTTTATACATCTTATTTTTGTGGGTATTTACAAAATGAAAGAGTTATTTAAGCAGGGCGTTCAGTCAGGCGGGTAACAGGGTTTTGTAACATTCAATAAGGTAAACAAGCTGTTTAACTTTCAGCCTGAACCATTAATCAGGCCGAAAGTTGAATGATTATGCAGTGATAATGAATGAGCGCGCTTTATTATCGAACAGGGCAACGGTATCATTATCGCTAGCAAAAATAATAACAATGAGCGCGCTGTTATCAATGTTACTTTCCGGCAATAATCAGGCTAATTTTTCTTCAGCGATTTCGTGGCGCTCATTATTCTCTTCCCACGCATAAAATATTTTATTACGCCCGCTGTTTTTGGCTTTATACAGTGAGGCGTCAGCGTTGCCCAGGGCACTAATAAAATCGCCCTCTTCCAGCGCAGCTAACCCGGCGCTGACGGTAACGTGAGTCGAGACCTGTGCGTTAAACAAATGCGGGATATTCAGCCCCAGAACCTTATTCTGAATGCGTTCTGCCATCCGGATTGCGTGTTCCTGTTTCACGTTCGACATCAGCACCAGAAACTCTTCTCCGCCATAACGAACGACCACATCCCGCGAACGCACGGCGTCACGAATGGCGGCAGAAACGCGCACCAGCGCCTGATCACCCATGCTGTGGCCGTAATTGTCGTTGTAGGCCTTGAAGTGATCGATATCGAGCAGCATCACGTAATGGCCGGACGCCTGATTAAAGAGGGTTTCCAGCTTGTTCTGTAAGCCACGACGGTTGTACAGGCCGGTGAGCGGATCCAGCATACTGAGATCGCTGAACTTTTCCCTTTCGCTGTAGAGATTCGACACCATGCGGCGGGTGAATTCGTCACTGCGTTTGAGCATCAGGTGATGCAGCCACAGGCCAATCAGCGGCAACATGACGGTGAACAGGATATGCCCGATGTGCTGAAAGTCATCCAGAAAGATCACGCAGATAGTGGAAGGTACTGCATGAAGGCAAAAAGCCAGAAAATTATCTGACAAAGCGATGGCGCTGATAAAGAATATACTGAGTAAACTGATCACCAGATAATTTTTATCTGTTTGCCCGACTTCCTCAAAACGTAATGCTATTTGCCAGGCCCATAACAGACCGACAATCACAGAACACATATTCAGATGTGAAGAGTAATTTTTCTTACTGAAAAAAGAAAATATTAACCCGCCACAACAAAGTGCAAAAATCAGTATCAGCGGAAAGGGTGTCGCCGCTGCATTGTCAGGTGGATAAACCATCGAAAATAGCGCTGTGGCACTATTTAAAAAAAAGAATAGGAGCATCGCCAGCCGATGTTTGCTTCTCAGCAGCTCATCATAGGAATGAGATATCATCAAATTTACTCTATTTAGCGTGTGTTGTTCTGAATAGATAAAGATTCTTATCGCCCTATACCGCGCGCTTATTCCATTAAGACAAGTTCCATGCAGGCAGGCTAATAGTTCTAATAGGTAATTATTAGAATTCTATAAATATAGTTTTTTTAGTGACTATTATAAAAAATTTAATTAACCCGGTTTCACTAATTTGGTTTAACGCCTTTAAAATTAGCACTTTTGTACGCAGGTGTCACCCAAACGGAGTACAAGACCGCAAATAACCACGCAGACCTTACCTTAAAGGCGGGCGCACTGGCAGACGGGCGTTGTGTCGTCTGATTTATTGCGGGGACGACTGGTAAATGAGAAAAAATCCTATATGATATTGGTTCTCATTATCAACGTTTGGAGCAGGGTTATGATACCGGCAATTGTCATGGCATGTGGGATCTGGGCGGTTGTATGGATGCTGGGTAAGCGTCTGACCAGCGGCTGGGGCGTTTTGCTGCCTTGCGCGCTGATGCCGTTGCTGGCGCTGGCGCATATGACGTTGGATCAGCTGCGCGTTCTGGTCGTGGTCGCGATGCTGGTGACGCTGGGCATGCTGTTCCACCGGACGTTGCGCCATTATCTGCTGCTGCCCTCATTTATGGCGCTGGCGGGTGGTCTGGCGGCAGTGACGTTGAATTTTAGTTTGTGATGAAAACACAGGTTTTAAACACAGGAATACGAAGATGAGAAACAGGAAAAACAGTAAAGCGAAGGGGATTTTTTACTTTTTGAAATCTAAGGCGTTAATACAGGAAGGGAAAACCGAAGAACAGAATCATGTGGTGCGAAGAGAGGGACTTGAACCCTCACGTCCGTAAGAACACTAACACCTGAAGCTAGCGCGTCTACCAATTCCGCCACCTTCGCACAGATGAATTCTGCTTACTGCTGATTTATATCACCGGAGTGGTGCGAAGGGAGGGACTCGAACCCTCACATCCGAAGGACACTAACACCTGAAGCTAGCGCGTCTACCAATTCCGCCACCATCGCGTACCGTGCCGTGCAATATAAATCTTGTGATTGTTTTGGTGCGAAGGGAGGGACTCGAACCCTCACATCCAAAGGACACTAACACCTGAAGCTAGCGCGTCTACCAATTCCGCCACCATCGCGAACCAATTGATTACTGTGTTGACGCATTCATCGGAATGTCATCAGCAAGTAACACAACCACGGGGGCGAATTCTAGAGATTTTCCCACAGGCGTCAACTGTTATTTCCCCCATTTCGGACGGTTGATGTAAAAAACAACATATTCACGGTGAATGGGTGAATCTGTCAGAACAAAGCCAGGTTAATTGATGGTTTAATCAGCAATTTTTCTATTAATGCCGACGGCGCCACTCACGCATCCGGCTGTGAAAAGAGCGTAATCAGCCAGTCGAGAAACACGCGAATACGTGGCGCGAGAAAACGTCCCGGCGGATACATGATGTAAAGCGGCATCGGCGGCGGCGTTAATGCTGACAAGACTTCAACCAGTTCTCCCCGTTCCAGTTCCTGCGCTATCGCCAGTCTCGAAACCTGAACCAGGCCAAAACCGGCTTTTGCCGCTGCAACGTACGCATCCGCGCCGCTGACCGTTAGCGTGCGGCGTAACGGAATTTTTTCGACCGTGCCATCCGAGACAAATTCCAGGTGCGATTCCGGTTGCTGATGTGCGAAAAAGTAGCCAATAGCCTGATGCGCGGCGAGATCTGCACGCGTCTGCGGGATGCCAAATTTCGCGAAATACGCCGGAGACGCACAGGTGATTTGTTCGAGATTGGCCAGATGTCGCGATTGCAGATTTTCGTCTTCTGACGGCCACGCACGAATCACGCAATCCACGCCCTGATCGAGCAAATTAACGGAGTTGTCATTGGCGCTGACGCTCAGGGTGATATGCGGGTAGCGTTCATAAAATGCCTGCAACGCCGGAATCACCATCACGCGCGCCAGCGAATGCGGCATGTCGATTCTGACCGTTCCGGCGGGCTGGTTTTTGTGATGGGCAAATAAGGTATCGGCTTCTTCCAGCGCTGACAGTAATTGCAGGCAGCGCTGGTAATAAATTTTACCTTCATCGGTGATTTTAACCTGACGCGTGGTGCGCAAAAACAGCCGAACGCCCAGCCGTTGTTCGAGCCGTTTCAGCGTCGTGCTGACCGTTGCGCGCGGTAAATCAAGGTCTTCCGCCGCACGGCTAAAACTCTCCAGCTCGGCGATACGGATGAAAATTTTCATTGCCTGTATCTGATCCATTTTACTTCTCCGCAGGCGCTCACCATTGTTTGCGATTTATGAACAGTGTTGCACGTTTTGGATGATTTATCTTATCCGCAATAACAAGCACACTTCCTCCCGTTACTTACTCTTCATGTCTTGAGGGAATCTCAATGAAACAACGTCAGCTTGGAAAAATGGGTCCGATGGTGTCAGCGCTCGGTTTGGGTTGCATGGGCATGAGCGATTTCTACACCACCGGTCAGGATGAAAAAGAGTCGATGGCGACGCTGGAACGTGCGCTGGAACTGGGCGTCACGATGTTTGATACCGCCGACGTGTACGGCCCGCATACCAATGAAGAACTTCTGGGACGATTTCTGAAAGGGCGTCGCGATAAAGTTTTCCTGGCCACCAAATTCGGCATCGTGCGTGACCTCGCGAACCCGCACGCACGCGCCACCAACGGACATCCGGATTATGTCCGTCAATCCGTTGAAGGCAGCCTGAAGCGTCTGGGAACGGATGTTATCGATCTCTATTATCAGCACCGTCCTGATCCGTCTGTTCCCGTTGAGGAAACCATGGGCGCGCTGGCGGATCTGGTTCAGGAAGGGAAGATCCGTTACATCGGGCTGAGCGAAGTGTCTGTCAGCCTGCTGGAGCGTGCGCACAAAGTGCATCCGGTTACTGCGCTGCAAACGGAATATTCGCTGTGGTCGCGGGATGTGGAAGCGGAGATTTTGCCGGCGTGCGAACGCCTTGGCATTGGTTTTGTGCCGTACAGCCCACTGGGACGCGGTTTTCTGACCGGACAAATCCGTTCAATGGACGATCTTGAGCCTGACGATTACCGTCGTTTCAGCCCGCGTTTCGAAGGTGAAAACTTCGCAAAGAATCTGCAACTGGCGGAAAAAATCGGTGAACTGGCGCAGGAAAAAGGGGTGAAACCGTCGCAGCTGGCGCTGGCATGGGTGTTATCGCGTAACGATAATCTGGTGCCAATCCCTGGCACCAAACGTCGTCATTATCTTGAGGAAAACATCGCCGCGCTTGATGTCTCCCTGAGTGAAGCCGAAATCGCGGCGATCGAAGCAGTGTTTCCTTTCCACGTTGCGGCGGGTGACCGTTACAACGCAGAAATGATGCGTATCCTCAGCGAGCAGTAAAACGACGGATTAACGCTTTTTCTTTGGATCACGCGGCGGACGGCCACGTACTGCTTTGTACACTTTGAAGCGGCCATTTTGTGCCAGCACTTCATGGCTGCCAAACGTGTCATCCAGCAGCGCGGCGTACGGCAGGAAGGCGTTAGCCACAATGCGCAGTTCGCCGCCGATATTCAGATGGCTGACCGCGCCACGGATCAGCTGCTCAGCCGCCGTCAGGCTGGTTTGCAGACCTTCGTGGAATGGCGGGTTGGAGATGATCATGTCAAAACGACCGGCAATATCGGAATAAACGTTGCTGGCGATCACTTCGCCCGGCAAATCATTGGCGGCCAGTGTGGCGCGGCTGGCTTCGATAGCGGCTGCGCTCACATCGCTCAGCGTGATTTTCATCTTCGGCGAGTATGTCGCCAGCACGGATGCCAGAACGCCGGAACCACAGGCCACATCCAGCACTTTGCCTTTAACAGGCTCTTCGAAGCTGTTGATGAGCAACAGGCTTCCGCTGTCCAGACCTTCACGGCTGAATACGCCCGGCAGGGTTTTGATGGTCACTTCTTCGACCATGTATTCATCCCACCAGCCCTCTGCATCAAATTCAGGCTGTTTTTCCAGACGCCCGTGATACAGACCGCAACGGCGCGCGCTGTCGATTTTGCTCAGTTCGCATAAGCCTTCCAGCGTGGTTTCCGCGCTGCGAACGCCACTGCGGTTTTCACCGATGACAAATACGTCGATACCGACCGGCAGCTGTGACAGCAGGTTGAAAAGCTGGAATTTGGCTTCCAGCTTGCTCTTCGGCCAGTAATACACCAGCACATCGCAAGGCGCGATCAGGTCTGCGTCGGCCAGTAAGCCGAACTGCACGTTGTCGCCCAGCGTTTTGCTGAGCATCTGCCAGTGGTGATACATATTGGTGTGAACGCGGACTTCTTCAGCGTCGAGTTCAGCAGGCAGGTTATCTTGTAAGTCGCCGGCGAACAGGACGCGGCGGCCTTCAAATTCTTCGCTATGGCGCAGTATGACTTCGCTGGCCGGAGTTAATGCAGACATCAGGGTGTGGCTCCTCAGGAATGTAACGCGCGATTATAGAGGTTTATTGGCGCATGTTCGATGTGTTTGCTAGCATAGCCGGGCTTTTCGCTATTAAACGGGCAGGGATCAGGCATGGCATCCAGACGAGATACACTGTTACAACAACTGGGCATTACCCAGTGGACGCTGCGCCGGCCTGCGGTTTTGCAGGGCGAAGTCGCCGTCAGCCTGCCTGCGGAGACAAAATTATTGATTGTCGCCGACGTACCGCCCGCTGAAGATGATCCGCTGGTGCGCGATGTGCTCCGCAGTCTGGCACTGGCTGAACCGCAGGTTTACCGCCTGACGCCGGAACAGGTAACAATGTTGCCGGAAGATACCCGCTGCAATATCTGGCGACTGGGTTTAAGCGAACCGCTTACGCTCGCCGGTACGCAGTTATCCAGCCCGGCTCTCGCCGAGCTTTATCACGACGCCAGCGCAAAACGCGCACTCTGGCAGCAGATCTGTGAAAATGAACAACATTTCTATCCTGACGCCCGCTGATCTTCCCCGCGCATTTGAAATTGAACAGGCCAGCCACGCTTTCCCGTGGACGGAAAAAACGCTCACCAGCAATCAGGGCGAACGCTATCTGAATCTCAAAATCATGCACAACGACGTGATGGCCGGTTTTGCTATTACGCAAATCGTTCTTGATGAAGCTACGCTGTTCAATATTGCCATCGATCCGGCATTTCAGCGTCAGGGATTAGGCCGGGCCTTGCTGGAAGACGTCATCCAACAGATTGAGAAAAAAGACGTTTTCACGCTCTGGCTGGAAGTTCGCGCCTCCAACGCCAAAGCGATCGCGTTATACGAAAGCCTGGGCTTTAACGAAGTCTCCGTCCGCCGTAACTATTATCCCGCCGCACAAGGCCGCGAAGACGCCATCATGATGGCGCTGCCGCTGGGCTGATTAACAACCTATTCGTTGTAAAGAACCGGTAATTACAGCTGATGTGTTGTATTTGATGTTGAATACAACACTTTAGCTGTAATTTCATTATCATTACATCTAATATGTTGTAATTTTCGTTAATTACAATTCATTAGCTGTAATTAGAGGTTAATGACAACAAACTAATTGTAATCAGGTCTAAAAACAATCAATGTGTTGTAAAAAGAGAGAGAGAGGAGACCGTTGATGAGAGTTCTCGGTGAATTGCCCGCATTGCTAAAAAAACAACGCCAGCAGCTAGAGCTTAGTCAGCAAGATATGCGAATGCGAACAGGCATGTCGCAGCAGCAGTATCAAAAAATTGAAGCGGGCGCAGACCCACGCCTTTCAACATTATTGAGAATTCTTGAGGGCATGGATCTTGAAATGATGTTGGTACCGCGTAAGCGTGTTCAGCAGATAAAAGAGCTACTCGATTCAAAAAACAGCACATATAATCGCCAATCTGAGCAAGAGCCAGAAAGTCTTAACAATGACTGGGATGACATTTTAGGCGATTTAAAGGAGTAAATATGGGCAAATTGGTGGAGTCGGTAGAGGCGTTAGCGCTGTATCTTGATAAACAGCGTGTCGGGGTTCTGGCTCACTATGCCGGAAGCCGGAATATCCTGTCTTTTGACCCTGACTATGTTGCATTACCAGTGAGTCAGCGTCCTGTCTTTACGTTAACGCAAAATATACGCGCCGAATATCTCCACAAACCACTTATCAGTTCTCACAAGCTTCCTCCGGTACTTTCAAACTTGCTTTCCGAAGGTGCGCTTCGTGAATGGATGGCTCAAACGCTAAAAGTTCATCATGACGATGAATTCCCGCTGCTTGCCTATGCCGGGAACAATTTGCCCGGAGGATTGACGGCTGTACCACTTAAAAGCGGTGAAATTCCCGATTGGGCACTGACTTCCCGTGGCGATAAACTGGAAGCTGTCCAGATGGATGTTTCGCGCACCAATGACAAATTTTCCCTGGCTGGCGTCCAGATGAAATTCTCTGCATTACGACAAGATGGTCGTTTCAACGTGAGCACGGACGTTGGTGGGGATAGCTGGATCATTAAAACGCCTTCAACGGCCCATCGTGCAGTGCCTGAAAATGAGTTTACTGCAATGAAACTCGCGCAGGCAATTGGCGTCAACATTCCTGATATTAAGCTTGTTGAACTCTCGGGCCTGGTCAATTTGCCTGATATTCCTCTGCCCAGTGAACCTTACGCCTATGCGATTCGCCGTTTTGACCGTACGGAAGAGGGACGAGTGCACTCCGAGGATTTTGCCCAGATATTTCAGGTGTATGCGCGAAACAAATACAAACGCTACAGCTATGATGACATTGGTCGCGCACTCTATAGGATGGGCGTGGGCGGAATCATCGACATTCAGCAAATGTCGCGCAGGATGTTGGCGAATATTTTAGTGGCCAATGGAGATGCCCATCTTAAAAACTGGACGGTGATTTACCCTGATCGCGTTGGTGCAATCCTTTCGCCTGCCTATGACATTGTTTCAACGAAGCCTTATGTTAGCAATGAAGACAGCGTGGCTTTAAACATGGCAAAGGAAAAACGCTGGCACGAGATTAATATGCACTCCTTTGAGCGTTGGGCTGAAAGAATAGGTGTCCCCTGGTCAGCCGTACAGGTACATATCGAAGATGCCATTGAAATTGCCCGTGAAACCTGGCCTAGTCTGCTTGAAACGTTACCAATGCTTGAAGAGCATAAAACTGTTCTGAAAGAACATTGGATCTCTCTCTCTGCTGATTTCCGTTTCTAAAACGGCGTATCCCTTGCCGCGCACAAAAAAACCATTGATTGCCCATCCCGTCTAAATCAGTGAAAATAGCCGGCTATAACTTTTATTACCGCTTTGCCTGACGTCACCTTCTGACGTGATGTGAATCCCGATGCAGGGCGGACCAACCGCAGAAACGTGAAAAACATGTCTCCAAGTGAATACGCCCTTGAAGTGGCTAAGCGCCGCACATTTGCCATCATCTCTCACCCCGATGCCGGTAAAACCACTATTACTGAAAAAGTTCTGTTATTCGGACAGGCAATCCAGACCGCCGGTACGGTAAAAGGCCGTGGCTCAAGCCATCACGCCAAATCCGACTGGATGGAAATGGAAAAACAACGTGGTATTTCCATCACCACGTCCGTGATGCAATTTCCGTATAAACAGTGTCTGGTCAACCTGCTCGATACCCCGGGGCACGAAGACTTCTCCGAAGATACTTACCGTACCCTGACCGCCGTTGACTGCTGTCTGATGGTGATCGACGCCGCCAAAGGTGTTGAAGACCGGACCCGCAAACTGATGGAAGTTACCCGTCTGCGTGATACGCCGATCCTGACTTTCATGAACAAACTCGACCGTGACATCCGCGACCCGATGGAAGTGATGGACGAAGTTGAGCGCGAGCTGAAAATTGCCTGCTCGCCAATTACCTGGCCTATAGGTTGCGGTAAATTGTTCAAAGGTGTTTATCACCTTTATAAAGACGAAGTTTATCTTTATCAGACCGGTAAAGGTCACACCATTCAGGAAGTCCGCGTGGTGAAAGGTCTGGATAACCCGGAACTGGACGCTGCCGTTGGCGAAGATCTGGCGATGCAGCTGCGTGAAGAGCTGGAACTGGTTCAGGGCGCGTCCCATGAATTTGACCATGAAGCGTTCCTGCAGGGCGAACTGACGCCGGTCTTCTTCGGTACCGCACTGGGTAACTTCGGTGTTGACCACATGCTCGACGGTCTGGTGGATTGGGCGCCTGCGCCGATGCCACGTAAAACCGACCTGCGCGAAGTGAAAGCCGACGACGAGAAATTCACCGGTTTCGTGTTTAAAATTCAGGCCAACATGGACCCGAAACACCGCGACCGCGTGGCGTTTATGCGTGTGGTTTCCGGTAAGTACGAAAAAGGCATGAAATTGCGTCAGGTGCGTACCGGCAAAGACGTCGTGATTTCCGATGCACTGACCTTTATGGCCGGTGACCGTTCCCACGTTGAAGAAGCGTATCCGGGCGACATCATCGGTCTGCACAACCACGGTACCATTCAGATTGGCGACACCTTTACGCAGGGTGAGAACATGAAGTTCACCGGCATCCCTAACTTTGCCCCTGAACTGTTCCGTCGTATTCGTCTGCGTGATCCGCTGAAACAGAAACAGCTGCTGAAAGGTCTGGTTCAGCTGTCAGAAGAAGGCGCGGTTCAGGTCTTCCGTCCGATCTCCAACAACGATTTGATCGTCGGTGCGGTCGGTGTTCTGCAGTTTGAAGTGGTCGTGGCGCGTCTTAAAAGTGAATACAACGTGGAAGCGATTTACGAGTCCGTGAACGTTTCAACGGCGCGCTGGGTAGAATGCAGCGACGTGAAGAAATTCGAAGAATTCAAACGTAAGAATGAAACCAACCTGGCGCTCGATGGCGGCGATAATCTGGCGTATATCGCCCCAACCATGGTGAATCTTAACCTGGCTTCAGAGCGTTACCCGGAAGTGAAATTCCGTAAAACCCGCGAGCATTAATTCTTCTTCGCGTGGCTTTTGATGAAAAAGACGGCAATCCGGCCGTCTTTTTTTTCGCCTTTTGCCATTCTCCGCAATTTCCCTTTGTTCAATTTCTCCTCTCTTTGCCCGAAAAACGGGCAGAATTCGCGTGAAATCTTAAGACTTGTCTGCATTCGCGGGCGTATCCGGCGATCTTCCTACTAATTTGAACATTCTTGACTATATTAAATGTGTGTTCAGGAAATGGTGGCTTAAAGCACTGTCTTAAAGTCACGATACAGAGTGTTATATCGCGTGGCGATTAAAAGCCAGAATAAAACGACGTACTCTGCTTCTCCGGACGTGAAAACAGCAGCAATACAAATTGTTAGGAGACGTCACCAAGACTGTGACGTGAAGGGCCCCGATTGAGGCTCACAAACTGAAAGGAAGAAATCGATGAAAAACTCTAAATTTGCCTATTCAATGATGGCCGTAGTTCTGGGTACCGCGCTGATGAGCGGTAGTGCACTGGCTGCAACTACCACGGATAGCGCAGGTGCAAAAATCGATAGCTCCATGAAGAAAGTTGATAACTACATGGGCGACAGCGCCATCACAGCGAAAGTAAAAAGTGCTCTGGTGGATGATAAAGCCATCAAAAGCAGCGACATTTCGGTAACCACTAACTCCGGCGTCGTGACGCTGAGCGGTTTTGTGGGCTCACAGGCCGAAGCTGAACAAGCCGTTGCTGCCGCGACAAAAGTTGAAGGTGTGAAATCTGTCAGCGACAAACTGCACACCAAAGACAGCAAAGATCAGAGCGTAAAAGGTTACGCGGGTGACACTGCAACCACAGCTTCGGTAAAAGCGAAACTGCTGGCTGACGATATTGTCCCTTCACGTAACGTGAAAGTTGAAACCACCGCCGGTGTTGTTCAGCTTTCCGGTTCAGTAAAAGATCAGGCGCAGTCTGACCGTGCTGAAAGTGTGGCGAAAACCGTTGATGGCGTGAAGAGCGTTAAAAACGACCTGAAAGTCGCACCTTAATCTTTCTGAGTCAAAAGGTGCCCTCCTGTCGGGCGGGCACCGTTCGAATGAAAAACGCATAACAATATTTTGAGTTGCCCGCTGAATAACGGGTCGTGCAGACCCTGTGGATCATCTTTGTCCGTTTATTTATACAAAGCTTTGTACAAATAAATCGACGCCGAAAACGCTAACACTTTCATTTTTCGACTACCTTTAATAGGTAATGTGTTGGGTTATCAGGCGCTGAGCCGATAAAAAAGGCGTCAGAAAGATAAACGTTTCACAGTGACAATGGCCCGAAGCGGGGCACCACCTTTTAAACTGGCAAAGTGAAAATAGGGTAAGGAGAAGCTTATGTTTCGTTGGGGCATTATTTTTCTAATCATCGCGTTGATCGCGGCAGCATTGGGTTTCGGTGGATTAGCCGGTACCGCTGCATGGGCTGCAAAAATCGTCTTCGTCGTCGGTATTATCTTGTTCCTGGTCAGCTTGTTTACCGGCCGCAAGAGACTCTGACGCAATAATGTAGTGAAGCGATAACGAGTTAAAATATCACTCTCGCCCCCTTCTCTGAACGCACTGCCTCAAGCCGTGTTTTCAGAAAAGGGGGCGAGACTTTTTTTGGCGTCCGTTCAGGCGGATACGTGTTTCGTTAACAGGACGTAACGATTTTATCGGCCAATTCAGGCAAGTAATTCACGCAAAACGAGAAGTCGAGGTATGCTCAGAAAGGAGGCCGGTAAAAGGCCAATCGTGTAATGCCGATTTTGCGAGGATAGCGCGTTGGGATATAGAATACCTGTCACGCTGGGGAATATAGAACCGCTGGCGTATAAACCTTATATGCCGGGGAAGATTGCCCTGGTATGTGAAGGAGGAGGACAGAGAGGCATTTTTACCGCAGGCGTTTTGGATGAATTCCAGCGGGCTCGTTTTAATCCTTTTGATCTCTATCTGGGCACATCAGCAGGCGCGCAAAACCTTTCCGCGTTTGTGTGCGGCCAGCCCGGTTATGCCCGCAGAGTCATCACCCGCTACACCACCAGCCCTGACTTTTTCAATCCCCTGCGCTTTGTGCGTGGCGGACACCTTATCGATCTCGACTGGCTGGTCGATGAAACGGCGAAAAACATGCCGCTGGCGATGGAAAGTGCAGAAAAACTGCTGATCGACGGCCGTGAGTTTCTGATGTGCGCCTGCCGCAGCGATGATTACACCGCCAACTACTTTGCGCCGACGCGTGAAAACTGGCTGCCGGTGATCAAAGCGTCCAGCGCGATCCCCGGTTTTTACCGCATGGGCGTGGATCTGGATGGTATCAGCTATCAGGATGGCGGGATCAGCGATGCGATCCCGGTCGAGGAAGCTTACCGCCGCGGCGCAGATACCATTGTGGTTATCCGCACTGTGCCTTCGGCGATGTTCTACACGCCGCAGTGGATGAAACGGATGGAGCAGTGGCTGAGTGAAAGCAGCCTGCAACAGCTGGTGCGCATGATGCAGCATCACGAAGAAAGCTATCACCGCATTCAGCAATTCATTGAAAATCCGCCGGATGATGTGCGTATTTTCGAAATATTCCCGCCAAAACCGCTGGCCAGCCACGCGCTGGGAAGCCGTCTTCCTGCGCTGAATCAGGATTATCATCTGGGCCGCCGTTGCGGACGGTATTTCCTTTCTGCTGCTGCGCACTGGCTGATGCCGCGCGAAAACGAACGGCCTTATCCGCAGATTACTCCGCGCGTTAGCCGGCCAAAACGCATCGTGGTGCCGCAGGACGAGCCGGAGAATGTGATCCCGCTGGCCGCCGCCAGCAGCACAATCGAACAGATTATTCTCGATCCCGCCGTGCTGACGGATATGGTCGCCGATGGCGGCGTAGTCCGTCCGGCGGCGATGAACGACAATGCGCCGGCTGAGAGTCATTATCCGGCCAGCGAAGGTGATAAGTTGTGAGTTTCACGTTTATCGATACGCACTGCCATTTCGATTTTCCGCCTTTTACCGGCGCGGAAGCGGAAAGCCTGCGTCTCGCCGGTGAATCGGATGTCCGCGAAATTATCGTGCCTGCCGTGACGGCAGATCGCTTTCGCGGCATTCTCGCGCTCGCCAAAAATCACCCGCAGATCCACGCCGCGCTCGGGCTGCATCCTTTATACATCGCGCAGCACAAGGATCAGGATGTCGAATTGCTGGAAGCGTTGCTCAGCCACCGTGATGCGCGGCTGGTCGCAGTAGGCGAAATCGGGCTGGATTTATACATGGAAGACCCGATGTTTGAGCAACAACAGCGGTTGCTTAAAGCTCAGTTTTCCCTGGCAAAAAATGAGAATCTGCCGGTGATTTTGCATTCACGCCGCAGCCACGATCAGCTCGCCGCGATGTTACGGCAGGCGAAACTGCCCGCGACCGGCGTGGTACACGGTTTTGCCGGAAGCCTTTCTCAGGCGCAGGCGTTTATTAAACTCGGTTATGCGATAGGCGTCGGCGGAACGATAAGTTACGAACGTGCGCAGAAAACCCGTCAGGTGATGGCGCAGTTGCCACTCTCTTCTTTACTGCTCGAAACCGATGCACCGGATATGCCGTTGCAGGGTTTTCAGGGACAACCTAACCGGCCGGAACGCGCCGCGGCGGTGTTTGATGTGTTATGCCAGTTGCGTACGGAATCCGCGCAGGAAATCGCCGATGCGCTGCTCGCCAACACCCGCCGGGTCTTTCAGCTATCTGCACGGCAGTAATTCGTTATACTTTTTGTGATTTAAATAACATTTTTATCGCCCGGCATTTCTTGCTGCCTGTGTTTCATCCGCTGTAGTGCGATTTATGTTCTCTTTAAAATGTTATTATTATAACATTATCCGCAAGATCGCCGGTCGGCGTTCTCTGTATATCCGCCTGAACTTCGTTTGTCATGAATCGGGTATACACTCTTATCTGGGTTAGACGCTGAGCATAGCGCCGTTAAAATGTGACAGGAGTCTCATTTTAATAAGCAACGTTGCAAACGGTTTTCATTTTGTGTGAAATACTGCACACAGGAACCTGATGTGACGTGTTCAAATAGTCACAACGAATTGGCATCAGCCAATCCAAGCGCGGTGAGAAGGATCTCAGTTGCCACGTAAGCCACAGGGTTTACGCACGCTATCTTCATGGAACCAAGTCCGCTCGCCAACGTGCAGAATTCTTTCCCCGACGTTAACCGCCGGAATGAATTCATGACTGTATGCTCAGTTCTGGCCGGTCGCTGGAATTGAAAATTGTTGGAGAGTTATATGACCGATTTAACCGCCGCAGCGCAACGTGCGCTGAACCTGATGGATCTAACCACGCTGAACGAAGACGACACCGATGCTAAAGTGATCGCGCTTTGTCACCAGGCCAAAAGCCCGGCAGGTAACACCGCTGCTGTCTGTATTTATCCTCGTTTTATCCCGATTGCGCGTAAAACTTTGCGTGAACAGGGGACGCCGGATATCCGTATCGCTACCGTCACGAACTTCCCGCACGGTAATGACGATCTTGAAATCGCGCTGGCAGAAACCCGCGCAGCCATTGCTTACGGTGCCGACGAAGTTGACGTGGTATTCCCGTACCGCGCACTGATGGCCGGTAACGAGCAAATTGGTTTTGAGATGGTTAAACAGTGCAAAGAAGCCTGTGCAGCCGCAAACGTTCTGCTGAAAGTGATCATCGAAACCGGTGAACTGAAACAGGACGCGCTGATCCGTAAAGCCTCTGAAATTGCTATCAAAGCAGGCGCTGATTTCATCAAAACCTCAACCGGTAAAGTGCCTGAAAACGCAACATTGCACAGCGCTGAGCTGATGATGAGTGTGATTGCTGAAATGGGCGTGGGCAAAGCCGTCGGTTTCAAACCGGCCGGTGGCGTGAAAACGGCTGAAGATGCTGCGCAATATCTGGCACTGGCTGACCGCCTGCTGGGCCGCGAATGGGCTGACGCACGTCACTTCCGTTTTGGCGCTTCCAGCCTGCTGGCAAGCCTGCTGACCACTCTGGGTCACGCTGGCCAGAAAGCCACCAGCAGCTATTAATCACCACTACACGAACTTTGCCGCGGCGCTGTTTAACAGCGTCCGGTATTCGCGTCCGCATCGGGCGCTCAGCTTAAGCAGGGGGATACCTTGTTTCTCGCACAAGAAATTATTCGAAAAAAACGTGACGGCCAGCCTTTAAGCGACGAAGAAATTCGTTTCTTTGTGAACGGTATTCGCGACAGTCAGGTTTCAGAAGGTCAGATTGCCGCACTGGCAATGACCATATATTTCAATGACATGACGATGAAAGAGCGCGTTTCGCTGACCATGGCGATGCGTGATTCCGGCACCGTGCTGGACTGGAAAAGCCTCAACCTGAACGGCCCGATTGTGGATAAACATTCCACCGGCGGCGTGGGTGACGTGACCTCCCTGATGTTAGGCCCGATGGTCGCCGCGTGCGGCGGTTATGTGCCGATGATTTCCGGCCGCGGGCTTGGCCATACCGGCGGTACGCTGGACAAACTCGAAGCCATTCCGGGCTTTGATATTTTCCCGGACGACAGCCGTTTCCGCAGCATTATTCAGGACGTCGGTGTGGCGATTATCGGCCAGACCAGCTCGCTGGCACCGGCGGACAAACGCTTCTACGCAACGCGTGATATCACCGCGACCGTGGATTCTATCCCGCTGATTACCGCGTCAATCCTTGCCAAAAAACTGGCAGAAGGGCTGGATGCGCTGGTCATGGACGTCAAAGTGGGCTCCGGCGCGTTTATGCCGACCTACCAGCTTTCAGAAGATCTGGCACAGGCGATTGTGGATGTGGCAAATGGCGCGGGTTGCAAAACCACGGCGCTGCTCACCGACATGAACCAGGTGCTGGCGTCCAGCGCCGGTAACGCAGTCGAAGTGCGCGAAGCCGTGCGCTTCCTGACCGGCGAATACCGCAATCCGCGCCTGCTCGAAGTGACGATGGCGCTGTGCGTGGAAATGTTGCTGTCCGGCGGGCTGGCAAAAGACGACGCAGACGCCCGCAGCAAATTGCAGGCCGTTCTCGACAACGGCAAAGCGGCCGAAGTCTTTGGTCGCATGATTGCGGCGCAAAAAGGCCCGAGTGATTTCATCGAACATTACGACCGTTATCTGCAACAGGCCACGCTGACCAAGCCGGTGTATGCCGAAACTCAGGGCATTGTCAGTGCGATGGATACCCGCGCGCTGGGCATGGCCGTGGTTTCTCTGGGTGGCGGCCGTCGCCGTGCCAGCGATGCTATCGACTACAGCGTCGGTCTGACACACATGGCTCAGCTGGGGCAGCAGGTGGATACCCGTCAGCCACTGGCGATGATCCATGCCAACAGCGAAGCGGCCTGGCAGCAGGCAGCGGAAGAAGTGCGGGCGGCCATTGTCCTGAGTGACAAAGCGCCGGAAAGCACGCCGGTGGTGTACCGCCGAATCGGTGGCAACGCTTGATTTCAGGCTAAATCGCCCCCATTTAAGAATGATCAGGTGCGCGGCAGTTCCGCGTGACCCAATGCGTAACCATTCGCAGGAGAGCAAAATGAAACGTACATTTATCATGGTGTTAGACTCATTCGGTATCGGTGCCAGTGAAGATGCCGAGCGCTTTGGCGATGCCGGTTCTGACACGCTGGGCCATATCGCTGCTGCCTGCGCGCGTGGCGAAGCCGACAAAGGCCGCAAAGGGCCGCTGAATCTGCCGAACCTGACCCGTCTCGGACTGGCGAAAGCCGCTGAAGAATCCACCGGCAAAATCCCGGAAGGCATGGACGGTAATTCTGAAATTACCGGCGCTTATGCTTACGCGAGCGAACTTTCCTCCGGTAAAGACACACCGTCAGGCCACTGGGAAATCGCCGGTGTACCTGTGCTGTTCGACTGGGGTTATTTCAGCGACACCACCAACAGCTTCCCGCAGGAATTGCTGGATAAACTGGTGAAACGCGCCAATCTGCCGGGATACCTCGGCAACTGCCACTCATCCGGCACCGTCGTGCTGGACGATTTAGGCGAAGAACATATGAAAACCGGCAAGCCGATTTTCTACACCTCTGCGGACTCCGTTTTCCAGATTGCCTGCCACGAAGAAACTTTCGGGCTGGATCGCCTGTACGAACTGTGCGAAATCGCCCGTGAAGAACTGACCGAAGGCGGCTACAACATTGGCCGTGTTATCGCGCGTCCGTTTATCGGCGACAAAGCCGGTAATTTTGAACGTACCGGCAACCGTCATGATTTAGCGGTAGAGCCACCGGCACCCACCATCCTGAAAAAACTGGTCGATGAGAAAAACGGCCACGTGGTTTCCGTCGGTAAAATCGCGGATATCTATGCGCAGGTCGGTATCACCAAAAAAGTGAAAGCCACCGGGCTGGACGCGCTGTTTGACGCGACCATCAAAGAGATGAAAGAAGCGGGCGACAAGACCATTGTCTTCACCAACTTTGTTGATTTCGACTCTTCTTACGGCCACCGTCGCGATGTTCCGGGCTATGCCGCTGCGCTTGAACTGTTCGACCGCCGCCTCCCGGAACTGCTGGAACTGGTCAAAGAAGACGACATCATCATCTTCACCGCTGACCACGGCTGTGACCCGACATGGCGCGGCACAGACCATACCCGTGAGCACATTCCGGTGTTAATCTATGGCCCGAAAGTAAAACCGGGCTCGCTGGGCCACCGCGAAACCTTCGCGGACATCGGGCAGACGGTTGCGAAATACTTCGATCTGACACCGATGGATTACGGTAAATCCATGCTCTAAACCCTACGTCTTTCAAGCTGTAACGTTGTTGGCTTCACGCCTTCACCCCAGTCACTTAGCGGTCTAAGCTCCTGGGGTTTCACGCGCTTGCCGCCTAGCTACAACTTGAAATCCATTGGGTTTAAGTTCAGTGATTTTTTATAAAAATTTAAGGAAAGAGAACAATGGCAACTCCACACATTAATGCTGAAATGGGCGACTTCGCTGACGTAGTGCTGATGCCGGGCGACCCGCTGCGTGCCAAGCACATCGCAGAAACTTTCCTTCAGGACGTTAAGCAGGTGAACGACGTGCGCGGGATGCTGGGCTTCACCGGCACCTACAAAGGCCGCAAAATCTCCGTTATGGGCCATGGCATGGGCATTCCTTCCTGCTCAATTTATGCCAAAGAGCTGATCACTGAATTCGGCGTCAAAAAAATCATCCGTGTGGGTTCCTGCGGCGCGGTGCGTGAAGACATCAAACTGCGTGACATCGTTATTGGTATGGGTGCCTGCACCGATTCCAAAGTTAACCGCATGCGTTTTAAAGATCACGATTACGCCGCTATCGCAGATTACGACATGGTGCGTAACGCAGCCGATGCCGCGAAAGCCAAAGGCATCAACGCGCGCGTCGGTAACATCTTCTCCGCTGACCTGTTCTACACGCCAGACCCACAAATGTTCGACGTGATGGAAAAATACGGCATTCTGGGCGTGGAAATGGAAGCCGCCGGTATCTACGGCGTGGCAGCTGAATTCGGCGCAAAAGCGCTGACCATCTGTACCGTTTCCGACCATATCCGTACGCATGAACAAACCACTGCCGCTGAACGTCAGACGACCTTCAACGATATGATCGAAATCGCTCTGGAATCCGTTCTGCTGGGCGACAAAGAATAAATTCTGCTGATTATTGCAGACACGAAAACGGGCGCCGAAAGGTGCCCGTTTTGCTATGCGTTTTTGTGGCATATTTTGGTTTTTAAAATTTATATCCTCAGGATATATCGATTTATATTCATTTATTATCTATGCTATTATCTATGCATTTACCTATTCATAGCTGAGTCAATCATGCCAGATCTTGTGGATTTACTGCGTCAGGGCAGCCTGACGGCGAAAGAGATCACGGAACAGCTTCAAATCAATCAGTCAACGCTTTCAAGGCGACTGACTAAAATCCCTGAGATCGTGAAAATCGGGCGAAGCCGCTCGACCCGTTACATATTGCCGCGCCCGCGGGATAACCAGTGGAGCTTCCCGCTATATCAGATTAATGAAGCCGGAAATGCAGAAAAGGCGGGCACACTTTATTCCATCTGGCCAGGTGAAAGCTGTGCGGTAGAAACGGCCAGCGGCCAAAGCCTGATTTACGATGGTCTGCCGTGGTTTCTTACGGATATGCGCCCGCAAGGTTTTTTGGGGCGTGCCTGGGGGCGTGATATTAATGCCGCGCTGCATTTCCCTGATGACATCAAAAAGTGGACGGAATCGCAGACGCTGGTCGCTCTGGCGAGAGCGGGTGATGAAACGGTGGGTAATTTCATTATTGGCGATATGGCTTACCAGAAATGGTTCCAGAAACCGGAAGAAATCCCGGTGCCTGAAATAGATAAAATCCAGATCTATGAGCGGCTGGCACGGAGAAGCCTGGCCGGAGAAGAAATCGGTTCATCGGCGGGCGGTGAGCAGCCAAAGTTCAGCTGTTACGCAGAACAGGTAGATCGCAGTGCCTCTCAGGTTTTAGTGAAATTTTCGCCTCCGGCTGAGAATGAAAACGCCCAACGCTGGGGAGATCTGTTGCGCGCAGAAGCTCACGCATTGCGGGTATTGAATGATGCGGGCATTGAGGCGGCGGTTGCTGAAATTTTTACAGGCGGCAGTCAGGAGGTTTTCCTTCAGGTCGGGCGTTTTGACCGGGTGGGGGAGCGCGGTCGTCGCGGTTTGGTTTCACTGGAAGCCGTTGCTGCTGAATTTGGCGGGGGAAATGGAAACTGGTTTTTGACCGCCCAGCAGTTACGCCGGAATAAGATTATTACGGCGCAGACGCTGGATAAAATCGAGCATATTTATGCCTTCGGCAAACTGATTGCCAACAGTGATATGCACCAGGGAAATCTGTCGTTCATCGATCCGGCCATTGATCCCTTAAAACAGGCGCTTTCGATATCGCCGGTTTATGACATGTTACCGATGGCCTTTGCACCGACCAATGCGGGCGTGATGCGGCGCGAAACCATGACGCTGAATCTCGATCCGCTGGTGTCTAAAGAGAAATGGCTGGATGCGCAAGCCTGGGCGCTGACATTCTGGGAAAACGTGGCAGACGATACCGCGATAAGTACTCAATTCCGCCAGCTGGCCAGCGGAATGCGGGCTCAGGTGGCGGCGTTAACGGCGCAGATTCAGCGGCTGGCCTGAATCATTTAGGCCGGCTGCGTTTCAGGCTGCGGTAGGCGGCCTGAGCCGCTTCTTTGGTTTGTGCTTCCGTTGCCGGTTTTGCCTCGGCAACTTCGGCTTCCGGTTCAGGAATATTCAGCACCGGCGGCGGGCCGAATTCGTCCGTTTCTTCTTCCTGCTCGTCGTCTTCTTTCACCGGTTTACTGGCGGTCAGCAGGAACGGCGATTGCTGCCAGCGCGAACGGCGGCCCTGCAACAACGTACGTGCCAGAATGATACCGACACCCAATGCCGCAAGCATCATCAGACGCAGCAGATTGGTGGTGTTATCGACCTGCTTGGATTCCGTTGCCAGAACATGCGTATCGAGCGTGATGCGCAAAAATCCGCTCGGACCATTTTTATCTTCTATCGGCACCACAATCTGATGATTGAAGTAGCTGCCCGCGCGTTTGCCGTCCAGCGATAACCGGTCGCGAACCGGCACCTGCTCGCCCGCATGGGCCACCAGAGAGCCGTCGGATTCATAAACGCTGGCATCAAGAATGCGACTGCTATCGGTAAGCTGACTCAAAATAGTGGAAATTTGCGCGATATCAGCGCCATCATTGTCGCTGTCCATCAGTGGCGCGAGTGAAAATGCCACCTGCTTCGCGAGTGTCTGGGCAAGTTGCTCCACCTGCGTGGAACGCGCCAGTTGATGTCCCAGGCTGAAATAGGATGCGCCTTGCATCAGAATGACTAATAACGCCAGGCTTATCAGTACGATAGCAGCGCGGTGCAGGCGAAATTTAAGTTTGGCCTTGGCCATTCTGTTTCCTTGCGATTTTCGATGACTTTAATGTTGCCAGAAGCTGCTGCGATAGGGTAGCTTGATGCCTCGTTTTACCCGGCATCCTTCAAGCTGCCTCTGCGTTGGCTGCCTTCATTCACCCCGGTCACTGACTTGTGTCAGCTCCAGGGGTTCATTCAGTTGCCGCCTTGATGCAACTCGAATGATTTTGGGTATATCGTGTCATTAATATTTTCCTACTGCCATAAAGCCCTACAGGAGCCATCATGCCAAACAGTCTGACCTATTGCGATCTTCCTGCGGAGATCCATCAATGGCCGGGACTTCCCCTTTCACTGAGCGGTGATGAAGTCATGCCACTCGATTACCGGGCGGGACACACCGGATGGCTGCTCTATGGTAGAAAACTGGATAAAACAAGCATTACGCTTTTCCAGCGCCGCTTAGGCCGTGCTCTGGTGATTGTCAGTGCATGGGCAGTAGAAGGTTATCAGGTTGTTCGTCTGGCGGGTTCACTGACCTCCGACGCACAAGTTCTGGCCGAATCTTTTGAATTCGATGTCGCCCAGTTGGGTAAAGTGCCTTACCTGCGAACGCCTGGCCTGCTGGTTATGGACATGGATTCTACCGCGATTGAGATTGAATGCATCGACGAAATTGCCAAACTGGCGGGCGTGGGTGTGCAGGTGGCCGAAGTCACCGAACGTGCGATGCGCGGTGAGCTGGATTTCTCCGCCAGCCTGCGTCAGCGCGTTGCGACGCTCAAAGATGCCGATGCCGGGATCCTTGAGCAGGTGCGTCAGACATTACCACTGATGCCGGGCCTGACCGTGATGGTTCAGCGCTTGCAGGAAGCGGGCTGGCATGTGGCGATTGCATCCGGGGGTTTCACGTATTACGCCGAATATCTGCGTGATCAGCTGAATCTGGTCGATGTGGCGGCGAATGAGCTGGAAGTCCGCGACGGTAAGCTGACCGGACGCGTGATCGGGCCGATTGTTGATGCCCAATACAAAGCCGATACGCTGCTAAAACTGGCGGAAAAACTGGGCATTTCTCAAGAGCAAACTATCGCAATCGGCGATGGCGCCAATGATCTCAAAATGATGGCCGTTGCCGGGATGGGCATTGCTTATCACGCGAAACCGAAAGTGTATGAACAGGCTGCCGTTTGCATCCGTCATGCCGATTTACTCGGTGTTTTATGCATCCTGAGCGGTAGTCAGTCTTAATAAATATAAAGAGGTAAGTTGTGGCGAAAGCAGCAAAACGTGCATTTGTGTGTAATGAATGTGGCGCAGATTATCCGCGCTGGCAGGGGCAGTGCAGTGCGTGTCAGGCCTGGAACAGCATTACTGAAATCCGTTTAGCGGCTTCCCCGACTGTGGCGCGTAACGAGCGCCTGACCGGTTACGCGGGTGATGCTGGCGTCAGCCGTGTACAAAAACTCTCTGATATCAGCCTCGATGAACTTCCGCGTTTCAGCACCGGTTTCAAGGAATTTGACCGCGTGCTGGGCGGCGGCGTGGTGCCCGGCAGTGCGATTCTTATCGGCGGTAATCCGGGCGCGGGCAAAAGTACGCTGTTGCTGCAAATTTTGTGTCACCTCAGCGAAAACATGAAAACCCTGTACGTCACCGGAGAAGAATCACTGCAACAGGTGGCGATGCGCGCGCACCGTCTGGGTTTACCGACGTCGAACATGAACATGTTGTCGGAAACCAGCATTGAGCAGATTTGCGAAATTGCCGACAAAGAACAGCCGAAACTGATGGTGATCGACTCCATTCAGGTGATGCACATGGCGGACATTCAGTCATCGCCGGGCACGGTCGCACAGGTGCGCGAAACCGCCGCCTATCTCACCCGTTTTGCGAAAACGCGCGGTGTGGCGATTGTGATGGTCGGCCACGTTACCAAAGACGGATCGCTGGCCGGGCCGAAAGTGCTCGAACACTGCATCGACTGTTCCGTTCTGCTCGACGGCGATGCCGACTCCCGTTTCCGTACCTTACGCAGCCATAAAAACCGCTTCGGCGCAGTGAATGAACTGGGCGTATTCGCCATGACCGAGCAGGGGCTGCGCGAAGTCAGTAATCCCTCTGCCATTTTCCTGAGCCGCGGCGATGAAATTACGTCTGGCAGTTCGGTGATGGTGCTATGGGAAGGGACGCGGCCATTGCTGGTTGAAGTACAGGCGCTGGTTGATCACTCAATGATGGGAAATCCGCGTCGTGTGGCCGTCGGGCTTGAGCAAAACCGGCTGGCGATCCTGCTGGCGGTTCTGCACCGTCATGGCGGTTTGCAGATGGCGGATCAGGACGTATTCGTTAACGTCGTGGGTGGCGTGAAAGTTACGGAAACCAGTGCGGATCTCGCGCTGCTGCTGTCGCTGGTGTCCAGCCTGCGCGACCGTCCTCTGCCACAAGATTTGGTTGTGTTTGGCGAAGTGGGATTAGCAGGGGAAATCCGCCCGGTACCCAGCGGCCAGGAACGTATCACCGAAGCGGCTAAGCACGGCTTTAAACGCGCCATCGTGCCGCACGCGAATGTGCCGAAAAAAGTCCCTGCCGGAATGCAGGTGTTTGGTGTCAAAAAACTGGCAGATGCACTGGCGATCCTCGACGATTTGTAACGGTTGTCTGGTGTCAATTAAGCCTGCCTTTGTGCTATTTTGGGTTTAGCTATTTTGTTTAGTACAGCAAACCTGGGGACAAGGCATGTCACAGTTCGACTATCTAAAAACCGCGATAAAACAACAGGGACGCACGCTGCAACAGGTGGCCGAGGCCAGCGGGATGACCAAGGGTTATCTCAGCCAGTTGTTGAATGCAAAGATAAAAAGCCCCAGCGCTCAAAAGCTGGAGGCGCTGCATCGCTTCCTTGATCTTGAGTTTCCCCGCCGCGAAAAGAATATCGGCGTGGTGTTTGGTAAGTTTTATCCGCTGCACACCGGCCATATTTATCTGATTCAGCGCGCCTGTAGTCAGGTCGATGAACTCCATATCATCATGGGCTATGACGAGCCCCGTGACCGCGAGTTATTCGAAAACAGCTCGATGTCCCAGCAGCCGACGGTCAGTGACCGTCTGCGCTGGTTATTGCAGACGTTCAAATACCAGAAAAACATCCGTATCCATGCCTTCAATGAAGAAGGGATGGAGCCGTATCCGCACGGCTGGGATGTCTGGGGACGCGGCATCAAAGAATTCATGAGCCAGAAAGGCATCGAGCCGAATACGATTTATTCCAGCGAAGAAGGCGACGCGCCTCAGTACCGCGAACATCTCGGGATTGAAACGGTGCTGATCGACCCGAAACGCTCCTTTATGAATATCAGCGGCCGTCAGATACGTCAGGATCCTTTCCGTTACTGGGATTATATTCCGACGGAGGTGAAGCCGTTCTTCGTGCGCACCGTGGCGATTCTGGGCGGCGAATCCAGCGGGAAATCGACGCTGGTCAATAAATTAGCCAACATTTTCAACACCACCAGCGCCTGGGAATATGGCCGCGATTACGTCTTCTCGCACCTCGGTGGCGATGAAATGGCGCTGCAATATTCCGACTACGATAAAATCGCGCTCGGTCAGGCGCAATATATTGATTTTGCGGTGAAATATGCCAATAAAGTGGCGTTTATTGATACCGATTTTCTGACGACACAGGCGTTTTGTAAAAAGTACGAAGGGCGTGAGCATCCGTTTGTTCAGGCTCTGATGGACGAATACAAATTCGATCTGGTGATCTTGCTGGAAAATAACACGCCGTGGGTGGCTGATGGCCTGCGCAGTCTGGGAAGTACAACCGACCGCATGTCATTCCAGAACCTGCTTATCGATATGCTGAAACAGAACAATGTGGATTACGTTCACGTTAAATCTTCAGATTACGATCAGCGTTTTCTCGAGTGCGTGGATTTGGTGAAAAACATGCTGGCTGCCGATACCAGCCGGTTGAACGATCCCAACGTGAACTGACCTGTTTTCCCGAAAAACTCAGGCGCCTGTTTTACGCAACAGGCGCTTTTTTTATGCCTGCTATTTTTACCCTTCAACGACCAGTTCCTTTTAATTATTCACGGCATGAATGGTTTTCATTTTTGTATTTAATATAATTATTAATGAATTCATCTGATTGCAGGGGGTTCGCTTTTTAATTAATTCAGCTTGTAACAGCGTGAATTAAAAAACGTTTTTGTATCAATGCATTGGCATGCTCAGTTTTGGCCGGGTTTTTATTGCGCATTTTATGCGTAAATCTCATTTGCGAAATAAAAATAGAGTGGCGTCCGTTGAGTTTTATTTGTCCGATTATACTCATTCATTGTGCCTCTCATTCCGGCTGAGGCTTTTTAAGGTGATCCGAATGAATTTGTCATTCAAACCCTGGGGTATCGCAGTCGTGTGCAGCGCAGGGGCTTTTGCTCTTGCCAGCGTGATGTTTATGCAAGGCTGGTTTCCGGTGCGCAGTCAGGCCGAAACCACCGTTCAGACCGTACCACCTGCACCCCCCGCGTCCGTTGCGGCACCTGTTGTAGCCGTTCCTCCGCCTGCCACTCCCGTTACACCTCCGGCTTTTACGCAAGCTCAGCTCGATCAGTGGGTTGCGCCCGTGGCGCTTTATCCTGACAGCCTGCTTTCTCAGGTTCTGATGGCATCTACGTATCCGACCAACGTCATTCAGGCTGTGCAATGGTCGCGTGATCATCCGCAAAGTCAGGGGGATCCCGCAGTGAAAGCCGTGGCGAATGAGCCCTGGGATCCGAGCGTGAAATCTCTGGTAGCGTTTCCGCAGTTGCTGGCGCTGATGGGCGAAGATCCGGCATGGGTACAAAATCTGGGGGACGCATTTCTGGCACAACCCGGTGACGTGATGGACACCGTGCAGAAATTCCGCCAGGTCGCGCAAAAGAGCGGGGCGCTGAAAAGTACGCCGCAGCAGAAAGTCACGGTAAAACCGGCGGCGCAAAGCAGCACAACCGTGGTCAATGCTCAGCCCGCGCAGCAGACGATTATTATTGAATCTGCCGATCCGCAGGTGGTTTACGTGCCGAGCTATAACCCTAATGTGGTTTATGGCGCATGGCCGACACCGGCTTATCCGCCGGTTTATCTGCCACCGCCTCCGGGTCAGCAGTTTGTAAACGGCGTGGCGTCAGGCATCGGTTTTGGCGTTGGCGTCGCGGCAACCTACGCGATTTTCGGCAATATCGACTGGGATGATGATCATCATCACGACGATTACGATCACCATGACGATCATCACGATGACGGCCATCACGGCGGTTCGTCCAACAATTACGTCAACGTAAACGTCAATAATTACAACCGCATATCAGGTAATAACAACGCGGTTAACCATTCAGGTTCAGCGGCGACACAGGGCTGGCAGCATAATCCGGCTTTCAACGCGGGTGTCCCGAATAACCGGGCGAACCTGAACGGAGCGACGCAAAATCAGGCGCTGAACAATGTGGCGCAGCGTAATAATTATCGGGGTTTTGACGGCAACCCTGGCGCACAAAATAACCTGAGCGGGCAGACGATGGATCAGCGACGTCAGCAGGCTGCATCGGTGATGAATCGCCATGAGGGAAATCTGTCGGGTGCGACGCATTCCGCGACGAGTGCGGCTTCTGCCAGCCGGGCCGCTGCGAATTTGAATAATCATCAGGCGTCCGGTCGTCCATTGTCGCAGCAACATCAGGCGCAAAACCTCCAGCAGCATCAGGCGTTAAACCGTCAGCAAAACGGCAACCAGAACGCCCTGCGTGGCGGAAACCAGCAGCAAAGGCAGAATTTCCATCAGGCCGGCAACATGCCGCGCAGCACGGCATTCAGCGGAAATTCGAGCCGCGCGCCGTCATGGCAACAGCAGCAGGCGCGCGGTAATCAGAGCCGCCAGCAGATGCAAAACTTCCAGCACGCACGCCCGGCGAACGCGGAACCGGTTCATTTTCACCGCCGCTAGGTTTACGAGGAAAAGTCATGAAGACATTACGTAACATTGTGATTTGCACCAGCCTGTTTGCCCTGCCTCTGACGGGGTTTGCGCAGCAGGCATTTTCCCGCCCGGAGCTGGCCGCGCAGGCGCTGGTAAACGCAACACAGGCGCATGACGATAAGGCGCTGGGGAAAATTCTCGGCAGCGACTGGCAGGTTTATCTGCCGAAAAAAGATGTCGACCCTGATGAAGTGGCGCGCTTTCTGCGTGACTGGAATGTCAGCCACAAAATTGTTGAGCAGGGTGATATTGCGCATCTGAACGTCGGAGAAGAAAACTGGCAACTCCCGATCCCGATGAAACGCACGGCGCAGGGCTGGGAGTTCGATATGGTGGCGGGCGCGGCGGAAATTGAAACCCGCACCATTGGGCGTAACGAACTGTCGGCCATGCAGGCAGTTTCGGCTTACGCCGACGCGCAGCATGAATATCAGCTGGGTGCCGGGCAGTTTGCTCAGAAGATTATCAGCACTGACGGGCAGCACGACGGATTGTACTGGCCGGTCAAAGAAGGCGACGCACCAAGCCCGCTCGGGCCTGCTTTCGGTCAGGATCAGCCGGGCACCGATTATCACGGCTACTATTACCGCATTCTCACCGCGCAGGGCGGAAACGCCAGCGGCGGGGCGCACAGTTACATCGAAAACGGAAAAATGACTCAGGGATTTGCGCTCATCGCGTGGCCGGTGGTTTACGGTCATACCGGTATCACCAGTTTTATGATTAATCAGCAGGGTGATGTGTATCAGCAGGATTTAGGCGCGAACACTGATGCTGTGGCGCGGGCGCTGACGGCGTTTGATCCGGATGCTAAATGGCAGAAGGTTGATGACGGCGAATAGCCACAATGCAGGACAAAAAGAACCCCGCCATTAAAATAGCGGGGTTTTGCTTTTACAGAAGAGGTCAGAAGGCGACGACGACTTTACCCTGCATGTGGCCATCGAGCACTTTCGCGTGAGCCGCTTCGATGCTTTCCACGGTCAGGCCGTGCAGGGTTTCGCTCAGCGTGGTGGTGACTTTGCCTTCATCCACCAGCGCGGCGACTTGCTTGAGGATCTCGCCCTGCTGCGCGATATCCGGCGTATTGAACATGCTGCGGGTATACATCAGTTCCCAATGCAGCGCGGCGCTTTTCAGCTTCAGCTTGTTCATATCCAGCGGATGTTCGTTCTCAACGATCGTACAGATGTGGCCCATTGGCGCAATCAGATCGGTAATCGCGTCCCAGTGACCGTCGGTGTCATTCAGGCACAGAATGAAATCCACCTGTTTGATGTCGTGTTTCTCCAGCTCACCTTTCAGATCTTTGTAGCTCACGGTCAGATCGGCACCGCGATCCAGACACCATTGCGCAGATTCCGGGCGCGAAGCGGTCGCAATGACTTTCACTTTGCTTTGCAGTGAAGCAAACGGGATCGCCAGCGAACCGACGCCACCGGCACCGCCGATAATCAGCAGCGTTTTGTCGCCCGAAGCCTCCTGAATTTTCAGGTGTTCGAACAGCGCTTCCCAGGCCGTCAGCGTGGTCAGCGGCATTGCGGCGGCCTGCGCCCAGTTCAGGGATTTCGGTTTCACGGAAACGATACGCGAGTCAATAAGCTGTTCGGAAGCGTTGCTGCCGGAACGAGTGATGTCACCGGCGTACCAGACTTCATCGCCTGCTTTGAAATTTTTCACCGCGCTGCCCACGGCTTTCACAATCCCGCTGGCATCCCAGCCCAGAATTTTTGGCGCATCCAGGCCGCTTTTCTGCACGCCTTTATGCACTTTGGTGTCGACCGGGTTAATCGAAACGGCTTTCACTTCCACCAACAGGTCATTTTCGCCCGGCACAGGTTGTGGCAGTTCGATGGCGATAAAACGGGATGGTTCTTTTGGATTTACGGCAATCGCTTTAACAGACATAAAAATTCCTCCATTGGGTATTCAGACAGTCTAGTCCTCTGGCGGCAGCCTGATAAGATGGACAATAACTAACAAAGTGTTCGGCTGAGGTGAACAATCGTGTTTAAACAATTGCAGGATATGGCGCTGTTTGCTCTGGTCGCGGAATGCGGCAGTTTTACACAGGCGGCCAGCCGTGCTGGTTTACCGAAATCCAGCGTCAGCCAGCGGATAAGCCAGCTGGAAAAATCCGTTGGCCTGCGGCTACTGAACCGCACCACGCGCCAGCTCAATCTGACGTTTGCCGGTGAACGCTATCTGATCCACTGTCAGGAAATGATGCAGGCCAGCGAGAGGGCGGAACTGGCGATCCGCCGCTTGCGCGATAACCCCAGCGGGCGCTTGCGTATCACCAGCCCGGCAGGGCTGGGTGCCACGCTGCTGGCGCGCATGAACGTCGAATTCCAAAAGCGTTACCCGGATGTTTCGCTGGAAGTCTCGGTGTCTGACGCGCTGGTGGATCTGGTGCAGGAAGGATTTGATATCGCGCTGCGCACCGGCAAGCCGCAGGATTCCTCGCTGATTGGCCGTGAACTGGGCCACAGCCCGCGCTATCTTCTGGCTTCGCCTGATTATCTGGCGCAGCATTCGCTGATTGAATCACCCCAGCAGTTAGCCTCGCATCACTGCATTGCGCACCGCGCATGGTCGGAATGGGTGCTGCATCGCGGCGAAACTTATCATCGCTGGCTGCTGCCTTCGGCGCATACCACCGACAATCTGCTGTATGCGCGGGAATGTGCGCTGGCGGGTGCGGGCATCACATTGTTACCGGCATTTTTGTGCCATGACGAAGTGGCCGCCGGCACGCTGGTGCGGGTGTTGCCGGAGTGGGAAGCGGAGGGCAACGATCTGTTTCTGGTGTATCCGGGGCGGAAGCTGAATTCTCCGGCGCTGGCGTGTTTTATTGATTTTATGCTGGAAGAATACGGCTTTGCGAAGAGTTACAGCGAAGCGCTGGCGGGGGAATAAAGGGGATCCGGCTCATAAAAAAAGGCCCGTCGCCGGGCCTTCGTTCGTTCATAAAGACGATTACTTGATCATCTTTTTGTACTTGATGCGCTTCGGCTCTAACGCTTCGGCACCTAAAGTACGTTTTTTGTATTCTTCGTATTCGGTGAAGTTACCTTCGAAGAATTCAACTTTACCTTCATCCTGATAATCGAGGATGTGGGTCGCGATACGGTCGAGGAACCAGCGGTCATGGGAAATGACCATGGCGCAGCCCGGGAATTCCAGCAAGGCGTTTTCCAGTGCGCGCAGGGTTTCGATGTCGAGGTCGTTGGTCGGTTCATCGAGCAGCAGCATGTTACCGCCAACCTGCAGCAGTTTTGCCAGATGCAGACGACCGCGCTCACCGCCGGACAACTCACCGACGCGTTTGCCCTGATCAACCCCTTTGAAGTTGAAACGGCCCACGTACGCGCGGCTTGGCATTTCGGTCGTGCCGATACGCATGATGTCCTGACCACCGGACACTTCTTCCCACACGGTTTTGCTGTTATCCATTGAGTCACGGAACTGATCAACGGATGCCAGTTTCACCGTGTCGCCCAGCTCAATCGTGCCGCTGTTTGCTTCTTCCTGACCGGACATCATGCGGAACAGTGTGGATTTACCGGCACCGTTCGGGCCGATAATGCCGACGATAGCGCCTTTCGGTACGGAGAAGGACAGGTCGTCAATCAGAACGCGATCACCATAAGATTTGCTCAGGTTCTTCACTTCAACGACTTTGTCGCCCAGGCGTGGGCCCGGTGGAATGAACAGTTCGTTGGTTTCGTTACGTTTCTGGTATTCGGTGTTGTTCAGCTCTTCGAAGCGAGCCAGACGGGCCTTGCCTTTAGACTGACGGCCTTTCGCGCCCTGACGAACCCATTCCAGCTCTTTCTCAATAGATTTACGACGGGCCGCTTCGGAGGAAGCTTCCTGCGCCAGACGTTCATCTTTTTGTTCCAGCCAGGTGGAATAGTTACCTTCCCACGGAATACCTTCACCGCGGTCAAGCTCAAGGATCCAGCCCGCCACGTTATCGAGGAAGTAACGGTCGTGGGTAATCGCCACAACGGTCCCTTCGAAATCGTGCAGGAAGCGTTCCAGCCATGCCACGGATTCTGCATCCAGGTGGTTGGTCGGTTCGTCGAGCAGCAACATGTCTGGTTTTTCGAGCAGCAGGCGGCACAGCGCCACGCGGCGGCGTTCACCCCCGGACAGGGTCGCGACTTTCGCATCCCAGTCTGGCAGGCGCAGCGCATCGGCAGCACGTTCCAGTTGGCTGTTCAGGTTATGGCCGTCGTGTGCCTGAATGATTTCTTCCAGCTTGCCCTGCTCTGCGGCCAGTTTGTCGAAATCGGCTTCCGGCTCAGCGTACAGCGCATAAACTTCATCAAGGCGTTTGAGTGCGCCCACCACTTCAGAAACGGCTTCTTCCACGGACTCACGCACGGTGTGTTCCATGTTCAGTTGCGGTTCCTGCGGCAGATAACCAATTTTCAGATCAGGCTGCGGGCGCGCTTCGCCTTCGATATCGGTATCGATACCGGCCATGATGCGTAGAAGGGTAGATTTACCTGAACCGTTCAGACCCAGAACGCCAATTTTGGCGCCGGGGAAGAAACTCAGGGAGATGTTCTTAAGAATATGACGCTTCGGCGGAACAACTTTGCCGAGGCGGTGCATGGAATATACGTATTGAGCCACGTTGTTTTGAGCCTCTTTCTCTGCGGGCCGCGCGCATGAGCCGAATCATTGAGACTGATCCGGCGGGCGCAGCGGCGAATTAAAGCCAGCCCCGCCTGACTGCGGCATGACTGATAAGGGTTCCGACCGGGAAGTTTAGCGTGTTTCAGTCGTGTTCCCAACCATCAGCTTCACAGTAAGGGAAGAATGTTGCTGGCCGGGTGCAGGGGCGTTAACGGTTAGCCGAAAGGAACGGTGAATTCATCCGGTTCACCGGTGAGCCGGATAGGCTGGGTTCTGCCGACAAACATTCCGGTGGTCAAAATATCTGTGAGCTTAACGACATGATAAATAGCCTGTTTATTTTGGGTTTTGACTTTGCGCTTAATGTTGCCTTTGTGAGACGCCACCGTTTTCTGCTTGATGTTCAGGTGCTGGGAAATGTTTTGCGTGTTCAGCCCGGACATCCACATTTTCAGAATGCTTGACTCGGTACGGCTCAGACTGACCGGCGTGAGATCCAGTGGTTGCTCCGTTTCAGCTTCAGGCTCGGCTTCTGTGAAACGTGACAGTTGCAGATTATGCGCGATCAGCTGGTAAATCGTAGTGGTGCGAATCGACTTTGAAATGATGATGATGTTTTTCCGGATCGGCACATAGTTCTGATAATTCAGGTTTTCTTTGGAAATAAACACAAAGAACAGCGTACCGGGATGCGCGTTGATCACTTCCCTTAACGCGTGACCGGACTGTGCATCAGTGACGAAGCAGTCTTCGTTTACAAAGATGATTTCAGGCCTCAGGGAATTGCATGCGGCTTGCAGTGCGTTGATGTCCTTAAGCGAAAGAATATCTTTCTGGTGTTGTCCGTTAAGTTGCAAGAGTGAATGCAATGCCAGCTGCGTGTAAAAGCACTTATCTACAATGAGCGATGACATCGTAAGTTACCTATTTTTTGGCTCTATGTTTTTCTGCAGGCGCAGAGAGCTCGTTTTTATAAATCGACCGGTTTGATCAACGCAGCCGTACTGCGATGGGGGCGTATCCCTGGAAATTGCCGTTTGGCGGCAAAATATGACTTTGCTGTGTGACGGGAGAACCCTTAGGCAGAGTAATAAAGCGGGGAAGGATTGATGTAAATCAGCAGAACCGGCTTTGGGACGTTTTGTGAGATCTTTGAGACGAAATGAGGGCGATGCGCGTTAAAGTTTTAGAATTGTGATGTTTATATTGAAAAAAAACCGGGCTACAGAAGTAGCCCGGTAAGCGGGAAACTCACTACGCTTTTTTACGAATGAAGCGGTTAACCAGCCATTTCTCGATTTCGACAATCACGAAGATCATCGCACCGACCAGCAGGGTAATGCCCCAGAATTTCAGCGGCAGCGGTACGGTGCCAAACAGGTGGTTCATCACTGGCAGATAAATCAGCGCCAGTTGCAGCACCAGCAGCACGCCGGAGACAATCCACAGACCTTTGTTGACGAACACTTCGCGGCTCAGAGGGAAGCGATCCATCACGCGGCAGTTAAACATGTAAACCCACTGCGCGGTGACCAGCGTTTGCAGCAAGACCGTACGAATCAAATCGCTGCTGTAGCCGAGCGGTTGCATCCAGGCTTCAAGAATGAAGGCGCTACAGGCAATCAGAATACCGACGAACGCGATACGCCAGACGGCGTGCAGGTCTAACACATGCTGACCCGGCTCACGCGGACGGCGGCGCATCATACCTTTCTCGGCAGGCTCAAAGGCCAGACCGAATGACAGCGTGGTCGACGTCGCCATGTTCATCCACAAGATCTGCACCGGCGTCAGCGGGATCACTGCACCGGCCAGAATCGCCAGGATAATCAGCAGCCCCTGCGCGAGGTTAGTCGGCAGAATAAACAGAATGGTTTTCTTCAGGTTGTCGTAAACACGACGGCCTTCTTTCACCGCACTGGCGATGGTCGCGAAGTTGTCATCCGTCAGCACCATATCGGCAGCTTCTTTGGTAACTTCGGTGCCCTTGATGCCCATCGCGATGCCGACATCAGCCTGTTTCAGCGCAGGCGCATCGTTCACGCCGTCGCCGGTCATACCGACCACTTCACCGTTTTCCTGCAACGCTTTCACCAGACGCAGCTTATGCTCCGGGCTGGTGCGGGCGAAAATATCGTACTGGCTGGCAGCGACCGCCAGTTCGGCGTCGTCCATGTGCTCAAGCTCGTTGCCGGTGATGGAATCCCCGCTGTTGCCAATACCTAACATTTTGCCGATGGCCATTGCGGTTTCCTGATGGTCACCGGTGATCATCTTCACGCGGATCCCGGCCTGCTGACACTGCGCAATTGCATCAATGGCTTCCGGACGTGGTGGATCCATCATTCCGGCGATACCGGCGAAGACCAGGCCTTGCTGCAAATCGTCGTGGCTCAGATCACCGTTGATTTCCGGCTCATCCCTGAACGCGGCGGCAACCATACGCAGGCCCTGACGGGCGTAGCGCGCCATCTCTTCTTCCCAGTATTCGCGGCGGAAAGGCTGCACACCGTTTTCGGTCAGCTCAAATGTCGCCAGCGAGAACAGAACGTCGGGCGCACCGGTCACAAAGAGCTGCGTTTTGCCGTTAATGCGCTGCAACGTCGACATGTATTTGTGCTTGGAATCGAACGGGATTTTATCCAGAGCTTCGACTTTACCGGTGTTGAGCGTACATTTGGCCGCCAGCACTTTCAGCGCGCCGGAGGTCGGCCCGCCGGTAATGCCCCAGTGGCCTTTGTCGTCCTGAATCAGCTGGCTGTCATTACACAAATCGACCGCCGTGATGAAGGTGTTCAGCACCGGCGTATTGATGACATCAATTTGCTGCTGCGTCGTGGCGTCCACAATCCGGCCTCTCGGCTGGTAGCTTTCACCTTCCACGTTATAAGCGCGGTCTGCCAGAATCACCGCCTTAACGGTCATTTCATTCATGGTCAGCGTGCCGGTTTTATCCGAGCAAATGACGGTCATTGAACCCAGCGTTTCGACGGTCGGCAGCTTACGGATAATCGCGTTATTACGCGCCATCGACTGAACGCCGAGGGACAGAATAATCGAGATGATGGCCGGTAAACCTTCCGGCACGGAGGCCACGGCGAGGCTTATCAGCGACAGCAACAGCTCGCCGAGCGGCATGTCGCGCAGGATAAAGGCGAAGACAAACAGGAACGCCATCATCAGCAGAATCAGGGCGAAAATGCCTTTACCCAGCTTGTCGATTTGCTGCAACAGCGGCGTACGCTGTGGTTCAATCGACGACATCATCTGGTTGATATGACCCAGCTCGGTGTCTTTACCGGTGGCATACACCACGCCGGTAGCCGTACCGCCGCTGATCATCGTGCCCGAGAACAGCAGGTTGTGACGGTCGCCAATCATGACTTCATCGTCGATAGTACGGGCTGTTTTGGTGACGACGGTAGATTCGCCGGTCAGGATGGCTTCTTCAACCTGCAGGTTGTGTGCGCTGACGATACGCAGGTCTGCCGGGATCTTATCGCCAGGGCGCAGCTGAACGATATCGCCGGGTACCAGTTGATCGGCATTGATGGTCTGAATCTGTCCGTCGCGGATCACAACCGCCTGGCTGGACAGCATATTCTGAATGCTTTTCAGCGATTTCTCGGCGCTGTTTTCTTGCAGAAAACCGATCATGGCGTTAATGACGGCAACGCCGAGGATCACCAGCGTGTCCACCCAGTGGCCCATCGCACCGGTGACGACCGCTGCCGCCAGCAGGATGTAAATCAGGACGTCATTGAAATGCGCGAGGAAGCGCATCAGGGCGCTTTTGGTTTGTTTTTCCGGTAAGGCATTCGGACCAAATTCTTTCAGGCGCTCAGCGGCAATCTGGGGATTCAGACCGGCTTCGCTGGTTTCCAGACGCGACATGGCGTCGTTACCACTAATCTGATACCAGTTTTTGTTTTCTGCCGCCGCTGAAGAAGAAGGGCTGGCATTGGTTTTGACAGATGATGATGAGTGAGTCATATACTTTTCCATAAGCGATGAATAAGAATGCTTGCACGTGATTAAATTAAGCGTGTAATTACTACGGGTATTCAAATCGATTTGAGAATATGGCGTGATAATAAGTAATTACGCCAAAATAAAATTGATCTGAACCAATAAAGACTTTTATAACGATATCAATAATAAAATTATTCAATGAAAACATTGTGTTAATTAAATTAGGAATATCGGTATTATTTACTCTTCATTTAGGTTTTGTTTAGGGTTTAAATATCACGGTAAATTAGCGTAAATAAAGATAAGTTTTGTCAGTGTATTTATTCAGATTCTCATTGTAAGGGTGCTATCTATTTGGGTTCTCTCAAATATCCGGCTTTTATCGCGGTCATAATATTGCTATTTGCGCTTATTCTTCTGCTACGTAGTGTTACGTAAAATAAGCGTGTGGTTCTCTGGTAACGGCTTTGCGCATGCCTCACACTGTGTAAAGTTTGTGATGCTGTTCCCGCATGACTTCAATTTTAAAAATGAATCGATTAGCGTAGTGACTGTCTGCAGAACGAAGAACAGTTCTTACATCAAAAACAGCAGGTCTGTAGGGCAATATCTGTGCAGCTGGCACAGCAGGAAAGACAACCCGTGAGGATAAAGGCAAGTATGGTCAAGGTGGACAAATGGCACGCTCTGGCAATGAGCGTAGTGCTGGTGACAGCATCAGGCGTGGCGAAAGCGGATTCGCTGGATTCGCAACGTCAGCACTATATGCAGATTAAACAGGCGTGGGATAACAATCAGATGGACGTCGTTGGCCAGCTGATGCCGACGCTCGAAGATTATCCTCTTTATCCTTATCTCGAATACCGCCAGCTGACGCAGGATCTGGGCGAGGCGACACCGGCTCAGGTGAATGCTTTTGTGAAAGCGAATCCGACCTTGCCGCCGGCGCGTTCCCTGCCTGCACGCTTTGTGAATGAACTGGCGCGTCGTCAGGACTGGAACAGTTTGCTGTCTTTCAGCCCGCAGCCGCCGAAGCCGGTCGCCGCCCGCTGTAATTATTACTATGCCAAATGGGCCACCGGCGATCAGAAAACCGCGTTTGATGGCGCGAAAGATATCTGGTTAACCGGCACGTCGCTGCCGAATACCTGTGACAAATTATTCACCGTTTGGCAGGGCGCAGGCAATCAGACGGCACTGACGACGCTGCAACGTATTGGTCTGGCGATGAAAGCCGGGAATACCAGTCTGGTGAGTTATCTGGCGAAGCAGCTGCCGCCGGATTATCAGACGATGCGCGACGCACTGGTTGATCTGCAAAACAACCCGAATACGATTGAAAGCTTTGCGCGCAACGTCGGGCCGACCGATTTCACCCGTAACGCCACCAGCATTACGTTCGCCCGCATTGCCCGCGATGATTCGGAAAACGCGCGTTCGATGATCCCGGTTCTGGCGCGTTTGCAGAAGATGAGTGACAGCGATCGTCTGGAACTGGAAGAAGCCGTTGCCTGGCGTTATATGGGCAGCGATGCCACGCCGGAGCAGGCCGCATGGCGTGATAACGTGATCTTGCGCAGCCATTCCACCACGCTGGTTGAACGTCGGATCCGCATGGCGCTGGCTGCCGGTGACCGTCAGGGCCTGAGTCAGTGGCTGGAGCGTTTGCCTTCGGACGCTTTGCAGCAGGACGAATGGCAATACTGGCGTGCGTCGGTCATGATCGACAAAGGGCAGCGTTCGCAGGGTGAAGCGATGCTGCGTACATTAATGCAGGGGCGCGGTTTTTATCCGATGGCGGCGGCGCAAAAGCTGAATGTCGCGTATCCGATGCAGATTTCTGTGGCGACGAAACCGGACGCCAGCATAGCGGCATTACCGGAAGTAGCCCGCGTACGTGAACTGATGTACTGGCAGATGGACAATCTGGCGCGCACCGAATGGAGCTATCTGGTGAGCAGCCGCAGTACGGCGCAGCAATCCGCGCTGGCGCGTTATGCCTTCGAGCAAAAATGGCCGGATCTGAGCGTACAGGCCACGATAACCGGCAAGCTGTGGGATTATCTCGAAGAACGTTTCCCGCTGGCATGGCCGGATGAATTCCGCCGTGCGACCAACGATAAAGGCATCACCCAAAGTTACGCGATGGCGATTGCCCGTCAGGAAAGCGCATGGAATCCGAAAGCGCGTTCTCCGGTGGGCGCGGCGGGCCTGATGCAGGTTATGCCTGCGACGGCGCAGCATACGGTGGATATGTTCGGTTTGCAGGGTTACAGCAATCCGGCGCAGTTGCTGGATCCGCAGATGAATATCACCATCGGCACCAGCTATCTTGAATACGTCTACCAGATGTTTGGCCGCAACCGTATTTTATCCAGCGCCGCCTATAACGCCGGTCCGTCACGGGTGAATACCTGGCTGGGAACCAGCGCGGGCAGGGTGGACTCCGTCGCATTTATCGAAAGTATCCCTTTCTCTGAAACGCGCCGATATGTTAAAAATGTGTTGGCTTATGATGCGTTTTATCGCTATTTTTTACATCAACCGGCCAAAATTTTGACGGATGCCGAATGGCAGAGGCGTTACTGATTTTCGGGCGTTTATGTTAAGCTGCTGTACTAGTTCAATAGTATGGCAGCCCTCACATGACGCAACGAACACTCACTGACCCTGCTCTTTCCCAACAAGGCAATGAGGACTGGCAGTGCTTTCTGGCACTGCTACAGCAATCTTTTGCTGAAAATCTGCATCAGGATTTGTTGCAACTGCTTCTGACGCCCGACGAACGTGCGGCGCTGGGAACGCGGGTGCGCATTATTCAGGAACTGATGCGGGGAGAAATGAGCCAGCGGGAGCTGAAAAGCCAGCTGGGTGCCGGTATCGCGACGATAACCCGGGGTTCCAATGGCCTGAAAACGGCACCGGCGGAACTGAAGGAATGGTTGGGTGAGCAGTTACTGTCAGAAAAAACGGACGACTGATGCGTCCGTTTTCGTTTTAATTTCAGGTTTCAAAACTCAGTGCGTCTGCGCGCGAGCCTGATACACCGGATTATGGAACGGCGCTAAAGCCAGAACCAGCGCCTGATGATAAACGCTGGTGCGCGTCAGTTTACCCGCCGTAAAAATGCCAATCGCGCCGCCTTTACGTTTAACTTCTGCAATACCGGTCAGCTTCTCCATCTCATCTCCCAATTCGCTGCCCTGATTGATTCCCTGTAAAATAATTTCAGGTAACATCAGGCTCGCAGAACGGGATTCGCCGCGCTGGTGCATATTCTCAATCACCATCCAGGCGAACGTCATATTGTCTTCGATACCGGCTTCCACGCCGACCCAGAAGTCCGCTTCCGGGCGAACCTGACGCGCACCAATGACGCGATGACGCGCACCGGTACGGGTTTCATTACTGCCGATGGGCTGATTTGGAACACCACTATCGACGTCAACGCCTTCAATGCGAAACGCCTCAGCGCCGAAAATGTCTTCAAAAGCCATGGCGATAGCTTTGATCTTTGCCGGGTTAGTGGTTGCAGCGACAACATGGTACATAGAGTTCTGGCATCCTTTAGCAAATTTCACGCAGTATAACGGAAAACACACATGTTACAGGTATATCTCGTCCGTCACGGCGAAACAGAATGGAACGCAGCGCGTCGTATTCAGGGGCAGTCAGACAGCCCTCTGACGGCTAAAGGTCTTTATCAGGCCCGTCAGGTTGCTGAGCGCGTGCGCAACGAAGGGATCACTCACGTTATCACCAGTGATTTAGGGCGTACCCGTCACACCGCGCAGATTATCGCTGATGCCTGCGGCTGTGAAGTGATCAATGAGCCGCGTCTGCGCGAGTTGCATATGGGCGTGCTGGAAGAACGTGTTCTGGATGGCCTGACTGAGCAGGAAGAAATCTGGCGTAAGCAGATGGTGGATGGCTCACCGCAAGGGCGAATTCCGGAAGGCGAAACCATGACGGAGCTGGCGGCGCGTATGCGTGCTGCGCTCGATAATTGCCTGCAACTGCCGCCGGGCAGCAAACCTCTGCTGGTCAGCCACGGCATTGCGCTGGGGTGTCTGATCAGTACGATTCTGGGACTGCCTGCGTATGCGGAACGTCGTCTTCGCCTGCGTAACTGTTCATTGTCGCGCGTGGATCATCAGCAAAGTGCGTGGCTGGCGAATGGCTGGATTGTGGAAACGGCGGGCGATGTATCACATCTGGATCTGCCCGCGTTAGACGAGATACAACGCTAACGCCTTGAGGCGTTAGCGGCGGATTGGGATCAGGTAATCACACTGTATTTCTAATGGTGCAGTGCCGGGAGCACGGCCATTAGTGTAGAAGCGTTCGATATCCTGTCCTTTTCTGCGGGTCAGTTTCAGCGTTGGCAGACAGGTGCTGTACAACGTCAGAATAAACTCCTGCAAATGCTCAGGCGTGCCATTGTAGTGGAACATGGCGTACTCGCCTTCCTGCAACACAATCGGCTGACCTTCAACATTTTCAGGCAGATGCGCAGGCTCAAGCGCGGTCGTGTAAAGGACTTCCTGTTCGTCATCTTTTTCCTGGCTTGGACGCGAATGGTGCAGGCCATAGAGTATCGGTGGCAGCGTTTTCGCTTCACCAATATATTGACGCCAGAAATGGCGGCGCATTTCGTTACGGTACGTGGTGATTTGCTCCAGCGTACAGGCGTAACTTTGCGTCATACCGATCAGATGCTGCTCAGGCAGCGCGATATATTCCGGCTGAGGCAGAATAAACGCACCCAGACGAATTGGCGGGCAGATCCCGAAGGAATGCCAGTCTTCAGCACGACGATACAGTGCCGGAGTTTGAGCAAATTGCTTTTTGAATGCCCGTGTAAACGTTTGTTGAGAGTCAAAACGGTACTGAAGGGCGATATCTAAAATGGGGCGACTGGTGAGGCGCAAGGCGACGGCGGCTTTAGAAAGACGACGCGCGCGAATATAAGCACCGATTGCATTGTTTGTGACATCTTTAAACATTCGCTGCAGGTGCCACTTGGAATAGCCGGCCTTGGCTGCGACATTGTCGAGTGACAAGGGCTGGTCTAAATGGGTTTCTAACCAGCTAAGAAGGTCACGAATGATTCCTGCTTGATCCATAGATCGTCCTCGTTGAGCTAAGATAATTCACAGAATGTTGCGCGCATAATAGCAACTTTTTACTGATAAGACTTCCTAAGAATTTTTTGGCTATCTGTGCTATTTGCAGGTGTTACAGAGTATTTCATTCAGAAACTGTGAATGCACGCTTTCCGAATGGGGTTTCTTTAGAAAACAACGTCATGCTCATGACGTGGAGTAACTTAATGAAAAAGTGTTGGATTTTTGTGTTTGGGATGTTTGTTTTTTGTTCCGGGGCGGCGCATGCCGAGGAAGTCGGGTCGGTCGATACGGTCTTCAAATTGTTCGGACCGGACCATAAAATCGTCGTCGAGGCCTTTGATGATCCTGATATTAAAAATGTAACGTGTTATATCAGTCGCGCGAAAACCGGCGGGATTAAAGGCGGATTAGGGCTGGCAGAAGACACATCCGATGCGGCGATTTCCTGCCAGCAGGTTGGCCCGATCGAACTGAGCGATAAGATTAAACAAGGCAAAGACAAGGGAACGGTTGTGTTTCAGAAACGGACTTCCCTGGTGTTTAAAAAGCTTCAGGTCGTTCGCTTTTACGATGAAAAGCGCAATGCACTTATCTATATGAGTTATTCAGACAAAGTCGTCGATGGCTCACCTAAAAATGCGCTGAGCGCTGTTCCGATCATTCCGTGGGCGCATACGACGCCGTAAGTTTTTGAGGATGTTCAAAGCAGAACTCAAACAAAAGGCCAGCTTTCGCTGGCCTTTGACGTTTTATTGCGTCGTCTACAGAGCGGTTGGCAACCTTCTGTATTAGTCTTCCAGATCACCACAGAAACGGTAACCTTCGCCATGAATAGTCGCGATAATTTCCGGAGTATCTGGCGTCGCTTCGAAGTGTTTACGAATGCGGCGAATGGTGACGTCAACAGTACGGTCATGCGGCTTGAGCTCGCGGCCGGTCATTTTCTTCAGCAGGTCGCCACGGGTTTGAATTTTGCCCGGGTTTTCGCAGAAGTGCAGCATCGCGCGGAATTCGCTGCGCGGTAACTTGTATTGTTCGCCCTGCGGGCTGATCAGTGAACGGCTGTTGATGTCCAGTTCCCAACCATTGAATTTGTAGCTTTCGACCAGACGACGTTCTTCACCGGTCGTGCCCAGGTTCATCGTGCGGGACAACAGATTGCGTGCGCGGATAGTCAGTTCGCGCGGGTTGAATGGCTTAGTGATGTAATCATCAGCGCCGATTTCCAGACCCAGAATTTTGTCGACTTCGTTGTCGCGGCCCGTCAGGAACATCAGTGCAACGCTGGCTTGTTCGCGTAATTCGCGTGCCAGCAGCAGGCCATTTTTGCCTGGCAGGTTGATATCCATGATAACCAGATTGATGTCATTTTCGGACAGAATGTGGTGCATTTCAGCGCCATCATTGGCTTCATGTACCATGTAGCCTTCTGCTTCAAAAATGCTCTTTAACGTATTACGTGTCACTAACTCGTCTTCGACGATCAGAATGTGAGGGGTCTGCATGATTGCTACCTAAGATTGCCAACAAATAGAAAATAGGAGTACAGAAGTCCTTGTTATCCCAATGAATTTTGATGCCTTATTGGCCATCTCACTCGTTACATGACTAAAGTACGTAAACGCGTTCTCGATGCAATTTCCATCAACGGCAACAACATCGCAAGCTCGGTCAGGGATTCCACTTTCTGCAGTTCCACGGGGTCCTAAAGCGGCGAACATCCTAACCCTATTAACAGCAATATAACAGCGAGTGCCGAAATTACCACCCAACAAAATTACGGTTTGTTGACATATATCAAGTTCAATTGTAGCACGGTAACAGAACAGTGAAAAACACTTACAAGAATGCACGCTTGAGTCACATTTCGGCCTTTATTGTACACGATTCAGCAATTCATCAGGCAACGAAAGATAAATGCAAAATCTGTATGTGTCGTTATTATATATCCATATGAAAAATAATGATAAATTTTTCTTTAAAGTTGGCTTAACCGCGCCAGCACCTTTTTTTCCTATCGGGTAAGCTTTTCCGATAAAATAAAAGAATATATTGAGCCGACTGTTAAGTTCTTGTGAAGAATATAAGCGATGAATAGTTTTGGAATCGGATAAAATTTCATCGCTGAAAAACGGGCGGCAATTTCATTCACTCTTTGCAGGGGCGCGACATGCAACTTCATATTATTTTAGTTTCTCCGGCCCGCCCGGAAAATGTCGGCGCGGCAGCCCGGGCAATGAAAACGATGGGCTTCGCGTCATTGCGCATTGTCGACAGCGAAGCGCACCTTAAGCCGGAAGCTGGCTGGGTTGCGCACGGTTCGCAGGAGATCCTGCAAAATGCGCTGCATTTCAATACGCTCGCCGAAGCGCTGGCCGACATTGATTTTACCGTCGCCACAACTGCACGCAGCCGCGCGCGTTTTCACTATTACTGCACGCCGCAGGAATTGCAGGTTCAGCTCGAAGAGAAGAGCGACTGGGTAAACCACGCGGCGCTGGTGTTCGGGCGCGAAGATTCCGGGCTGACGAATGAAGAGCTGGAACTTGCCGATGTTCTGACCGGCGTCCCGATGGTGGCGGATTACCCGTCGCTGAATCTGGGCCAGGCGGTGATGGTTTTCTGCTATCAGTTGTCGGCGCTGAATCAGGTGACGTCGGCGAAAGCAGAAAATGCGCAGGAAGGGCAGTTGTCTGCACTGCGTGGCAGAGTGGATCGTTTACTGGAAAATGTCGGTGCCGGAGACGACCAGAAACTGTCCGACTGGCTGCATCAGAGGCTCGGTCTTTTGCAGCAGCGTGACGCCGCAATGCTGCACACTTTGCTGCATGACATCGAAAAAAAGCTGACCCAATGATCTGACGGGAATAACCGCTTCACTGGTGTGATCTTCGGTGTGAAGGAAGCAGACCTGCGGATAACACTGGAAATGTTTTTAAAGGCAGCTCATTATCCATTTAATTCTGTCCGTGATTAACCGGGCAAAAACAGAAAAAAATTGACTTATTGTGCCTTATGCTTTAGCTAATAGAGGCAGACAGAGTACAAACCTAAAGACAGACAGAAAAATAAAATGCGAATCATCAGCCTGAACACAACAATTATTACCACCACCGATACCACAGGTAACGGGGCGGGCTGACGCGTACAGGAAAAAGAAAAAAAGCCCGCACCTAAACAGTGCGGGCTTTTTTTTTACATTTAAACGAGAGCTTCAGGAGAGAACCAGAAATGCGAGTGTTGAAATTTGGCGGGACCTCGGTAGCAAACGCAGAACGCTTCTTGCGGGTTGCGGACATTATGGAAAGCAATGCGCGTCAGGGACAGGTCGCGACGGTATTATCCGCGCCTGCCAAAATTACCAACTATCTGGTTGCCATGATTGAACGGACTGTCGCCGGACAGGACATCAAGACCATCATGAGCGACGCAGAAAACATTTTTGGTCAGCTGATTACCGGTCTGGCGGCACAGCAGCCGGGCTTTGATTTACCGAAAGTGAAAGCGTTTGTTGATCAGGAATTCGCTCAGCTTAAACAGTTACTGCACGGCATCGCGCTGCTGGGCCAATGCCCGGACAGCGTGAACGCTTCAATCATCTGTCGTGGCGAAAAGCTCTCTATCGCCATTATGGAAGCCGTTTTCCTTGCGAAAGGGTTTGGCGTCACCGTCATTAACCCGGTCGAAAAGCTGCTGGCTCAGGGCCACTATCTCGAATCCACTGTCGATATCAACGAATCCACCCGCCGTATTGCCGCCAGCGCCATTCCTGCCGATCACATTGTGCTGATGGCCGGTTTCACCGCGGGCAACGAGAAGGGTGAACTGGTTGTGCTGGGGCGTAACGGCTCCGACTATTCTGCGGCCGTGCTGGCGGCGTGTTTACGCGCTGATTGCTGCGAGATCTGGACTGACGTCGACGGCGTCTATACCTGTGACCCGCGCACTGTGCCTGATGCCCGTTTGCTGAAATCCATGTCGTATCAGGAAGCGATGGAGCTGTCGTACTTCGGCGCAAAAGTGCTTCACCCGCGCACCATCCTGCCGATTGCTCAGTTCCAGATCCCTTGCCTGATTAAAAACACCACGAACCCGCAGGCGCCGGGCACCCTGATTGGCAGCGAAAGCCTCGGCGACAATACGCCGGTCAAAGGCATCACCAACCTGAATAATATGGCAATGATCAACGTCTCCGGTCCGGGGATGAAAGGGATGATCGGCATGGCGGCGCGCGTTTTTGCAGTGATGTCGCGTTCCGGGATTTCCGTTGTGCTGATCACCCAGTCTTCGTCTGAATACAGCATCAGCTTCTGCGTGCCGCAAAGTGAGCTGGTTCGCGCACGCAAGGCGCTGGAAGATGAATTCTACCTTGAGCTGAAAGATGGCCTGCTTGAGCCGCTGGATGTCATGGAAAAACTGGCCGTGATTTCTGTGGTCGGCGACGGCATGCGTACGCTGCGCGGTATTTCGGCGAAATTCTTCTCCGCACTGGCGCGTGCCAATATCAATATCGTCGCCATCGCGCAGGGTTCTTCTGAGCGTTCCATTTCCGTTGTGGTGAATAACGAAGATGCCACTACCGGTGTCCGCGTCAGCCACCAGATGTTGTTCAACACCGATCAGGTTATCGAAGTCTTTCTGATTGGCGTCGGCGGTGTCGGCGGGGCGTTGATCGAACAGATTCGCCGTCAGCAGGCTTGGCTGAAAACCAAGCATATCGATCTGCGCGTTTGCGGCATCGCCAATTCCCGCGCGTTGCTTACCAACGTCCACGGCATTCCGCTCGATACCTGGCAGGACGAACTGGGCGCGGCGAAAGAGCCTCTGAATCTGGGCCGTCTGATCCGCCTGGTGAAGGAATACCATCTGCTGAACCCGGTGATTGTTGACTGTACGTCCAGCCAGGAAGTGGCGGACCAATATGCCGATTTCCTGGCCGATGGTTTCCACGTCGTCACGCCGAATAAAAAAGCCAATACCTCATCGATGAATTATTACCATCAGCTGCGTAAAGCGGCAGATGGTTCGCGTCGAAAATTCCTGTACGACACCAACGTCGGCGCCGGTTTGCCGGTTATCGAGAACCTGCAAAACCTGTTAAATGCAGGCGATGAACTGCTGCGTTTCTCGGGGATCCTCTCCGGATCGCTGTCCTTCATTTTCGGTAAGCTGGACGAAGGTATGTCACTGTCTGCCGCCACCTTGCAGGCGCGCGATATGGGCTACACCGAGCCGGATCCGCGTGACGATTTGTCGGGTATGGACGTCGCCCGTAAGTTGCTTATTCTGGCGCGTGAAGCCGGTTATAAGCTGGAATTAACGGATATCGATGTGGAATCTGTTTTGCCTGCGTCTTTTGATTCCTCAGGCAACGTAAATGAGTTTGTGGCCCGCCTGCCGGAACTGGACGCCGAATTTGCTCAGCGCGTTGCAGATGCGACAGCAGCGGGTAAAGTATTGCGCTACGTCGGCGCTATCGAAGAAGGGCGTTGCAAGGTAAAAATCGACGCCGTCGATGGTAATGACCCGCTTTATAAAGTAAAAAATGGTGAGAATGCGCTGGCGTTTTACAGCCGCTATTATCAGCCGTTACCGCTGGTGTTGCGCGGTTATGGTGCCGGTAATGATGTGACGGCGGCGGGTGTGTTTGCCGATCTTTTGAGAACGCTGTCATGGAAGTTAGGAGTTTAATATGGTTAAGGTGTATGCCCCGGCTTCAATTGGGAACGTCAGCGTAGGTTTCGACGTTCTGGGCGCAGCAGTGTCTCCGGTGGATGGCACGCTTCTGGGTGATTGCGTATCGGTAGAAGCCGCCACAACATTCAGCCTGAAAAACGAAGGCAAGTTTGTTTCCAAGCTGCCTGACCGGATGGAAGACAACATCGTTTATCAGTGCTGGCAGCGTTTCTGTCAGGAAATCGGCAAAGATGTGCCGGTGGCCATGACGCTTGAAAAGAATATGCCGATCGGTTCCGGGCTGGGTTCCAGCGCCTGTTCGGTGGTTGCCGGTCTGATGGCGATGAACGAATTCTGCGGCAAGCCGCTCAGCGACAACAAAATGCTGGAGCTGATGGGTGAGCTGGAAGGACGGATTTCCGGGAGTGTGCATTTTGATAACGTCGCGCCGTGCTATCTGGGCGGCATCCAGCTGATGCTCGAAGAGCTGGATATCATCAGCCAGAATGTGCCAAGTTTTGACGACTGGCTGTGGGTGATGGCGTATCCGGGCATCAAAGTCTCGACGGCGGAAGCGCGCGCGATTTTACCGGCACAGTATCGCCGCCAGGATTGCATCAGCCACGGGCGTTATCTGGCGGGCTTTATTCATGCGTGCCATACACAGCAACTGGCGCTGGCCGCGAAGCTGATGAAAGATGTGATCGCCGAACCTTACCGCACACGTCTTCTGCCGGGTTTTGCCGAAGCACGCAGCGCGGCCGAAGAAATCGGTGCGCTGGCTTGCGGGATTTCCGGTTCCGGCCCAACGCTGTTTGCCGTCTGCAATGACAGCGCAACCGCGAAACGTATGGCCGACTGGTTGCAGACGCACTATCTGCAAAATGACGAAGGCTTTGTTCATATTTGTCGTCTGGATACCGCTGGCGCGCGGGTATTGGGATAACTCGATAATCGACTGGGATAACTAATGAAACTGTACAACCTGAAGGATCACAACGAGCAAGTGAGTTTTGCGCAGGCCGTCAAACAAGGTCTGGGCAAACAACAGGGATTATTCTTCCCGCTCGACCTGCCGGAATTTGAGCTGACTGAAATTGACCGCCTGCTGGATCTGGATTTCGTCACCCGCAGCACGCGCATTCTTTCTGCTTTTATCGGCGATGAAATTCCTGAAGATGAATTGCATCAGCGCGTGAAAAACGCGTTTGCCTTCCCTGCGCCTGTCGCAAAAGTGGAAGACGATATTGCCTGTCTGGAGCTGTTCCACGGCCCGACCCTGGCATTTAAAGATTTCGGTGGCCGCTTCATGGCGCAGATCCTGACGCAGGTTTCTGGCGATCAGCCGGTCACGATCCTGACCGCAACATCCGGTGATACCGGTGCTGCTGTGGCGCACGCTTTCCACGGTCTGAAAAACGTTCGTGTGGTGATCCTGTATCCGCGCGGCAAAATCAGCCCGCTTCAGGAAAAACTGTTCTGTACTCTCGGTGGCAATATTCACACCGTGGCTATCGATGGCGATTTCGACGCCTGTCAGGCGCTGGTCAAACAGGCGTTTGATGATGAAGAACTGAAACATGCGCTGAAGCTGAACTCCGCAAACTCCATCAACATCAGCCGTCTGCTGGCGCAGATTTGCTATTACTTCGAAGCCGTGGCGCAACTGCCGCAGGAAGCCCGCAATCAGCTGGTCGTTTCTGTGCCAAGCGGTAACTTTGGTGACCTGACCGCCGGTTTGCTGGCGAAATCCCTCGGTCTGCCAGTGAAGCGTTTCATCGCTGCCACCAACGCCAATGACACCGTGCCGCGTTTCCTGAGCAATGGCGAATGGGAACCGAAGAAAACCGTTGCAACATTGTCGAACGCCATGGACGTCAGCCAGCCTAACAACTGGCCGCGCGTGGAAGAATTGTATCGCCGTAAAATCTGGCAACTGAAAGATCTCGGTTTTGGTGCGGTTAGCGATGACACCACGGAAGACGCGATGCGCGAGCTGGCGAATATCGGTTACATCTCTGAACCGCATGCCGCCATTGCTTACCGCGTTCTGCGTGACCAGTTGCAACCGGGCGAATTCGGCCTGTTCATCGGCACGGCGCATCCGGCGAAGTTCAAAGAAAGCGTGGAAGCGATTTTGGATCAGGATATCGGCTTGCCGAAAGAACTGGCGGATCGCGCTGATCTGCCACTGCTGTCGCACAATCTGCCGGCAGACTTCAGTGAAATGCGCGCATTCCTGATGGCACTGCCTGAATAAAGTACGTGGCATTCTGAAATGCAAAAAGCCCTCTTCGTGAGGGCTTTTTTACGGGCGCAGAAAGGTGAATCAGCGTTCAGGGCGGGTAAAGACCAGCTCGTTGCCCTGCGATCGTGACTCGTCAAAGGAATAACCTTCCAGATTGAAATCCTGCATTTGTTTCGCCTTATCCAGACGCTCTTTGATGATAAAGCGGCTCATCAGCCCGCGCGCTTTCTTCGCGTAGAAGCTGATGACTTTGTATTTGCCATTTTTCTCATCAAGGAAAACAGGTTTGATGATTTCGCCATCCAGCAGTTTAGGTTTTACCGCTTTGAAATATTCGTCGGACGCCAGATTCACCAGCACTTTGCTTTTCTGTTCGCTCAGCAGCTGATTGAGTTTTTCGGTCAGCAACTCGCCCCAGAAGGCATAAAGATTGGCACCCTGAGGATTTTCCAGGCGGATACCCATTTCCAGGCGATACGGCATCATCAGATCCAGCGGACGAAGAAGTCCGTACAAACCCGATAACATCCGCAGATGTTTCTGGGCAAAATCGAAATCTTTTTCGCTGAAGTCTTCGGCTTGTAAGCCGGTATAAACGTCACCTTTGAACGCCAGTAACGCCTGACGTGCATTTTCCGGCGTGAAATCCGGCTGCCAGTCATTGAAGCGCTCTGCGTTCAGATGAGCCAGTTTATCGCTGATCCCCATCAGTGAAGAGATCTGCGCAGGCGACATTTTACGCGCTACCGTGATCAGCTGAGCTGATTTATCCAGCAACTCAGGTTGGGTATAGCGCGTTGTCGCAAGCGGGCTTTCGTAATCGAGCGTTTTGGCAGGTGAAATAATGGTCAGCATAGTCTCGTCCGTTGGTCAGTGACGCTTCAAATTTGGGATTTTTCGTTGCATTACTGTAGCAAAAAAGCCGCTGCGGGGGAGCCATGATATCGATAGGTAAAAGTTTAACTGTTAGTGCCGGGATGGTTTTTTATCCCAAATGCCCGGCTCCAGCTGGTCGCGCAATTCCGGGAAATGGTCGGGATTAAACACCGGTATTTTCCCCATGCGTTGCTGGCGTTCGTAGTCTTTCACCACTTTGACCGCCACGCCCGAAAGCAGCAGCAGCGCGGTCAGGTTCAGTATTGCCATCAGCGCCATGAAGATATCCGCCAGTTTCCAGACGATATGCAGTTCCATCAGGCAGCCGCAGAACACCATCCCGATGACCATCAGGCGGAAAATCAGCAATTTATACGGCGCGGCGCGGTGAACAAAACTCAGGTTGTTTTCCGCATACGCGTAGTTGCCTGAGATAGAAGTAAAGGCGAAGGAAAACACCAGTACGGCCAGCGCGATGTGGCTCCATCCGCCCGTCGCAGGCGTGATGGCCTGCTGCAATAAGCGGATACCAAAAGGCGCGTCCGGATGATCAAGTACGCCGGACGTCAGTACAATCAGCGCCGTGGCGGTGCAAATCACCACGGTATCGATAAAGACGGCAAACATCTGGTTGAAACCCATGGTGGCGGGGTGGCTGACCGACGCCATCGCCGCCGCGTTTGGCGAAGAGCCGACGCCCGCTTCGCTGGCAAAAACGCCGCGCTGCATTCCCTGAGTGATGGCCTGCGTGACGCCGTAGGCCAGCGCGCCCGATGCAGCTTCCTGCAAGCCGAAAGCGCTTCTGAAGACCAGCGCAATCACCTGTGGCAATTTTTCGATGTTATGACCGATGACCCAGACCGCCAGCAGCAGATACGCACAGGCCATCAGCGGAACCATCCATTTGGAAAGCCAGATAACAGAACGTATACCGCCAAAAATCAGCAGGGCGGTCATCGTAGCCAGAATAGCGGCGGTGGTCAGATGGGGAACGTGCAGCAAATGAAAGGAGGCCTGAGCAATGGAATTAGCCTGTAACGCACTGAAAACAAAGCCGCAGGAGACAACCATCAGGAAGGAAAAAAGAATGCCCATCCAGCGCATACCCAGTCCTTTCTCCATGTAATCTGCCGGGCCGCCGCGAAATTTACCGCGCTCGCCAACGCCTTTGTATATCTGCGCCAGCGTGTTTTCAATCAGCGCCGTCGCCATGCTGAAAACGGCGATGACCCACATCCAGAAAATCGCGCCTGGCCCGCCGAGGGTAATGGCTATCGCCACGCCGGTCAGGTTACCGGTACCAATACGTGAGGATAAACTCAGGCAAAGCGTGCCCCAGGCCGACATTCCCCGTGGATCGCGGCCAGGCTTAAAAAGGGCAGGGGAAAACAGATGTCTGAAACGGCGGAACTGGATGAAACTCAGGCGAATGGTGAGGTAAATGCCGGTGCCAAACAGCAGGTAAATCAGGATGGAACTCCAGAGAATAGTGTCAAAAAAATCCAGCAGATCATTCATGAATTATCCTTGGTTGATAAACCCTTCATTTTTTTAGTTGTTCGCTCAGAGGGCTATGACCACTTTGGTTGGCTAACATACCTTTTTTATTGAAACGGGGACATATGCAAATTGGCTGATTTTGTGTGTTTTGGAAGGTGAGAAATCCATAGATGTTCGTAGCCGAGCATGCCGCGATAAGCGCCTTGCGCGTGGCTTTTTGCATGTTATCATCAGCCAAAGGCAAGGCATGAAAATGCCTATACGAAAACGTCCAAACGATGAGATATGCCAAAATGACCGATAAACTGACTTCCCTACGCCAAATGACTCAGGTTGTTGCTGACACCGGAGATATCGCGGCAATGAAGTTGTACCAGCCGCAGGATGCGACCACTAACCCGTCACTGATCCTCAGCGCTGCGCAAATTCCTGAATACCGTAAACTGATCGACGAAGCAATCGCCTGGGCACGTGACCAGAGCAGCGATCACGATCAGCAGATTACTGATGCAGCTGACAAACTGGCAGTGAACATCGGTCTGGAAATCCTGAAACTTGTCCCGGGCCGTATTTCGACTGAAGTTGACGCTCGTCTGTCTTACGACACTGACGCGAGCGTGGCAAAAGCGAAACGCCTGATCAAACTGTACAACGATGCGGGCATCAGCAACGACCGTATCCTGATCAAACTGGCTTCTACCTGGCAGGGTATCCGCGCAGCGGAAAAACTGGAAAAAGAAGGCATCAACTGTAACCTGACGCTGCTCTTCTCCTTCGCTCAGGCGCGTGCATGTGCTGAAGCCGGTGTGTTCCTGATTTCTCCATTCGTTGGCCGTATCCTCGACTGGTACAAAGCCAATGGCGACAAAAAAGAGTTCGCACCGAATGAAGATCCGGGCGTTGTGTCCGTGACCGAAATCTACGAATACTACAAACAACATGGCTATGAAACTGTCGTGATGGGTGCAAGCTTCCGTAACATCGGCGAAATCATCGAACTGGCTGGCTGTGACCGTCTGACCATCGCACCTGCACTGCTGAAAGAGCTGGCAGAAAGCGAAGGCCCACTGGAACGCAAACTGTCCTTCTCCGGCGAAACCAAGCCACGCCCTGCGCCACTGACTGAAGCTCAGTTCTACTGGGACCACAACCAGGATCCAATGGCGATCGACAAACTGGCAGATGGCATCCGTAAGTTTGCAATCGATCAGGGCAAACTGGAAAAAATGATTTCTGACCTGCTGTAATCAGCACTCAGTTTTCGACAAAAAGCGGCTAATCAGCCGCTTTTTTTTTGTCTGCGATAAAACCCCGCGCCGTTATCGATATAATGAGGCTTATTGAAAGCAGATTTTGTCACGGAGAAATAGCATGGATAAATTGCGAATTGGTCTGGTATCGGTGTCAGACCGTGCGTCGGGTGGGGTGTATCAGGACAAAGGTATTCCGGCGCTGGAAGAATGGCTGGAAAAAGCGCTCATCACGCCCTTCAAGCTGGAAACCCGGCTTATTCCGGATGAACAACCTCTGATTGAACAGGCGATCAGCGAACTGGTCGATGAAAGCGGTTGTCATCTGGTGCTGACCACCGGCGGAACCGGCCCGGCGCGCCGTGATGTGACACCGGACGCCACGCTGGCCATCGCCGATCGTGAGATGCCGGGCTTTGGTGAACAGATGCGTCAGATCAGCCTGCACTTTGTCCCGACGGCAATTTTATCGCGTCAGGTCGGCGTGATCCGCAAACAGGCGCTGATCCTCAACTTACCGGGACAACCCAAATCCATTCAGGAAACGCTGGGAGGTCTGAAAGACGCGGAAGGCAAAGTGATCGTTTCCGGTATTTTCGCCAGCGTGCCCTACTGCATCCAGTTGCTCGACGGGCCGTATATTGAAACGCACGACCATGTGGTAGCAGCATTTCGTCCAAAAAGTGCCCGTCGCGACACAAAAAACTGAATACGCTTTGTTTTTGAAATAAGATTCAGGCGCTCTGGTGTGAAAAATATTTGCCGCTATAGTAATAATTACTTTACAGAAAGCGGCAAAAACCGTTTCCATTTTCACTCTGGCGTCACACGGACTCTTATGCAACACGCACAATCGCGCCGGCTGGACCGGCAGGACTTCAAAACGCTTTCCCTAGCTGCGCTGGGCGGCGCCCTCGAATTCTACGATTTCATCATTTTCGTCTTCTTCGCTGCGGTTATTGGCGACCTTTTCTTCCCGGCTGATATGCCCGACTGGCTGCGTCAGGTGCAGACGTTTGGCATTTTTGCCGCCGGTTATCTGGCGCGCCCGCTGGGCGGCATTATCATGGCGCACTTTGGGGATCTGGTTGGCCGCAAACGGATGTTCAGCCTGAGTATTCTGCTGATGGCGTTACCGACGCTGGCGATGGGGCTCCTGCCGACGTACGCTTCTATCGGCATTGCCGCACCGTTATTGCTTTTACTGATGCGTATTTTGCAGGGCGCAGCGATCGGCGGCGAAGTGCCGGGAGCCTGGGTTTTTGTAGCGGAACACGTTCCGCGTAACCGTATTGGTTTTGCCTGCGGAACGCTGACTGCCGGCCTGACAATGGGTATCCTGCTGGGTTCCCTTGTGGCAACTTTACTGAACACCAGCATGACGCCTGCTACGATCAGCCAATATGGCTGGCGCATTCCGTTCTTTATCGGCGGGGTTTTCGGGTTAATCGCCCTGTATCTGCGCCGCTGGTTGCAGGAAACGCCGGTCTTTATCGAGATGAAAGCCCACAAAGCGCTGGCAGAAGAATTGCCGCTGAAGGCCGTTGTCGCGAATCATAAAAAAGAAATCGTGGTGTCGATGCTGATGACCTGGCTGTTGTCTGCGGGGATCGTAGTCGTCATTCTGATGACGCCGACGTGGCTGCAAAAACAGTTTGGCATTCCGGCGGCAGCGGCGTTGCAGGCAAACTGCCTCGCCACCGTTGCGCTGATGTTCGGCTGCATTATTTCGGGCAGTGTTGTGGATCGTCTGGGTGCCAGTAAGACGTTTATTATCGGCAGCCTGTTCCTCGGAATTTGCAGCTGGAGTTTCTATAACATGGTTGCGGCTGATCCGTCTGTGCTGATGGGGATGTACGCGCTGGCCGGTTTAAGCGTGGGCGTGGTTGGCGCGGTGCCGTATGTGATGGTGCGGGCTTTCCCGGCGGAAGTGCGGTTTACCGGGATTTCTTTCTCTTACAATGTGGCTTACGCCATTTTTGGTGGCCTGACGCCGGTGTTCGTGACGCTTATCATGCGTCTGACACCAATGGCACCGGCTTATTACGTGCTGGCATTGTCCGTGATTGGTTTACTGACCGGCATTTATCTCAGCCGTGATCTAAACAGTGAAACCGCCCGCGAAGCTAAATTTGCAGAGCGCGCCGCTTCAGGCCAGTAAGCTTCTTAAACTCATTTTTGGCGTAAAAAAAAGCCCCGTTCATTCGGGGCTTTTTCGTCTCAGACGTCGCGCGTTATGCCGTAACCGCATTCACATCGCGAGCGTGGCTTTTCGGTTCGCCAATCGGCAAAACGGTGCGGCCATACTGCTCGTTGAGCACTTCGGCCATCGCCAGATAAATCGCGCTGGCGCCACAGAAGATACCTTCAAAACCGGCAAAATGCAGAACTGCTGTATTGCCGGTCATGTTGCCGAAACACAGCAGGGCAAACAAAATGGTCAGGCTGCCGAAAACGACCTGTAAACCACGGTTTGCTTTCAACGTGCCAAAAAACATGAAGAGAGTGAAAACGCCCCAGATGCCCAGATAAGCGCCCAGGAAACTTTCGCTGCTGGCATCGGCCATGCCCATGCGTGGCAGCATCAGAATACCGACCAGGCTCAGCCAGAACGCACCGTAGGAGGTGAACGCGGTGGTGCCGAAGGTATTCCCTTTTTTAAATTCCATCATCCCTGCAAGGATTTGAATCAAACCACCATAAAAAATGCCCATGCTGACAATAACAGCGGTCAGCGGGAAAAAGCCTGCGTTGTGTAAATTCAACAAGATAGTAGTCATACCAAATCCCATTAACCCGAGCGGGCCTGGATTTGCCAACGTTTTGGTCTGCATAGATCCTCTGTATCAGAATTATTATTAATTGATAATCGGGGGAAGAAACGCTTGGGAAATGGGTAAAAAAGCCGCATATCTTTGGAAGCGCGCGGCATCATAAGGAGGGATGCGTCAGTAAACATTGATCTGGCGTAACAGCAATTGAAGATTTTTTTTCACTTTGCCCCTTGATGCTGAGCGTCATGGCCCCATCTTATCCTCAACCGCAGTTGTTACCGTCGGTAAAACCGTAATATGGGGCTGTTGAAATCGAAAAGATCGTCCTCATATACAGTAGCAACCTGAACGAATATGAATTTAAGTGGAGACGTTTTAGATGGGTAAAATTATTGGGATCGACCTGGGCACCACCAACTCTTGTGTAGCTATCATGGATGGCACGACTGCTCGTGTACTGGAGAATGCCGAAGGCGACCGCACCACTCCTTCCATCATCGCTTATGCGGCAGATGGCGAGACTCTGGTAGGTTCTCCGGCTAAACGTCAGGCAGTGACCAACCCGCAGAACACCTTGTTTGCGATCAAACGCCTGATTGGCCGTCGCTTTCAGGATGAAGAAGTACAACGCGATAAAGGCATTATGCCTTACCAGATCGTAGGCTCCGACAACGGCGACGCCTGGATCGACATTAAAGGTCAGAAAATTGCACCTCCGCAGATCTCTGCTGAAGTGTTGAAGAAAATGAAGAAAACTGCTGAAGATTATCTGGGCGAACCAGTAACTGAAGCTGTTATCACCGTACCTGCATACTTCAACGATGCACAGCGTCAGGCAACGAAAGACGCCGGCCGTATCGCAGGTCTGGAAGTCAAACGTATCATCAACGAACCAACTGCTGCGGCACTGGCTTACGGCCTGGATCGCGAAATCGGTAACCGCACTATCGCGGTATACGACCTCGGTGGTGGTACTTTCGATATCTCTATTATCGAAATCGACGAAGTTGACGGTGAAAAAACCTTCGAAGTTCTGGCAACCAACGGTGATACTCACCTCGGTGGTGAAGACTTCGACAGCCGTCTGATCAACTATCTGGTTGAAGAGTTTAAGAAAGAACAAGGTATGGATCTGCGTAATGATCCGCTGGCAATGCAACGTCTGAAAGAAGCGGCTGAAAAAGCGAAGATTGAATTGTCTTCTGCTCAGCAGACCGACGTTAACCTGCCGTATATCACTGCGGATGCAACCGGTCCAAAACACATGAACATCAAAGTGACCCGTGCAAAACTGGAATCTTTGGTGGAAGACCTGGTTAACCGTTGTATTGAACCACTGAAAGTGGCTCTGAAAGACGCAGGTCTGTCTGTCTCTGACGTTCAGGACGTGATCCTGGTCGGTGGTCAGACGCGTATGCCAATGGTTCAGAAGAAAGTGGCTGAATTCTTTGGTAAAGAACCACGTAAAGACGTGAACCCGGACGAAGCTGTGGCAATCGGTGCAGCAGTTCAGGGTGGTGTGTTGGCTGGTGATGTTAAAGACGTTCTGTTGCTGGACGTGACTCCGTTGTCTCTGGGTATCGAAACCATGGGCAGCGTGATGACTCCGCTCATCACCAAAAACACCACTATCCCGACGAAACACAGCCAGGTGTTCTCTACTGCGGAAGACAACCAGTCTGCAGTAACCATCCATGTGTTGCAGGGTGAGCGTAAACGTTCAAGTGATAACAAATCTCTGGGTCAGTTCAACCTGGACGGTATTCAGGCAGCGCCACGCGGTCAGGCACAGATCGAAGTGACCTTCGACCTTGACGCCGACGGTATCCTGCATGTGTCTGCGAAAGACAAAAATACCGGCCGTGAGCAGAAGATCACCATCAAGGCATCTTCTGGTCTGACGGAAGAAGAGATCCAGCAAATGGTCAACGATGCCGAAGCGAATGCTGAAGCTGACCGTAAGTTTGAAGAACTGGTTCAGACCCGCAACCAGGCGGATCATCTGATCCACGGAACCCGTAAGCAACTGGAAGAAGCCGGCGACAAACTGCCAGCTGAAGACAAAACTGCGGTTGAAGAAGCCCTGAAAGCACTGGAAGTTTCTGCTAAAGGTGAAGACAAGGCTGATATCGAAGCGAAAATCCAGGCGCTGGTTCAGGTTTCCGGCAAACTGATGGAAATGGCTCAGCAGCAAGGCCAGACCGAAGGCAGCGATGACAGCGCGAAGAAAGATGACGACGTTGTTGATGCTGAATTCGAAGAAGTTAAAGACAAGAAATAATCGCCCTTTAGCGGGCACAGTAAGAGTTCATTACTGAAAACCAGCACGGGCGTCGAGGAAACTCTACGCCCGTGCACGCATGTTGAGGGCAGGAAAAAGCATGGCGAAGCAAGATTATTACGAGCTGTTGGGCGTTTCCAAAACGGCCGATGAGCGCGAAATCAAAAAGGCCTACAAGCGCCTGGCAATGAAGCATCACCCTGACCGTAATCAGGGCGATAAAGAGTCTGAAAGCAAATTTAAAGAAATTAAAGAAGCTTACGAAATTCTGACCGATGCGCAAAAGCGCGCGGCCTATGACCAGTACGGTCATGCAGCCTTTGAACAAGGCGGCATGGGCGGTGGCGGTGGTTACGGCGGCGGCGGTGCAGATTTCAGCGACATCTTTGGTGACGTCTTTGGCGACATCTTTGGCGGCGGTCGCCGTCAGCGTGCCAGCCGGGGTTCAGATCTGCGTTACAACATGGATCTGACTCTGGAAGAGGCCGTTCGTGGTGTCACCAAAGAAATCCGCATCCCGACACTGGATGAATGTGACGTTTGCCACGGCAGCGGCGCGAAAGCGGGTAGCTCACCAACGACCTGTCCAACCTGTCACGGTGCGGGCCAGGTGCAGATGCGTCAGGGCTTCTTTACTGTGCAACAGGCGTGTCCGACCTGTCAGGGGCGCGGTAAAGTTATCAAAGATCCGTGCAACAAATGTCACGGTCATGGCCGCGTAGAACGTTCGAAAACGCTGTCCGTGAAAATTCCTGCGGGTGTAGACACCGGCGACCGTATTCGTCTGGAAGGTGAAGGCGAAGCGGGTGAGCATGGCGCACCGTCAGGCGATCTGTACGTTCAGGTTCAGGTCAAAGCGCACAAAATCTTCGAGCGTGAAGGCAACAACCTTTACTGCGAAGTGCCAATCAACTTTGCGATGGCTGCACTGGGTGGCGAAATTGAGGTTCCTACGCTTGATGGTCGCGTGAGCCTGAAGATCCCAGCCGAAACGCAAACCGGCAAGATGTTCCGTATGCGCGGACGCGGTGTGAAATCCGTACGTGGCGGCGCGCAGGGCGACTTAATGTGCCGTGTTGTAGTCGAAACACCGGTCAGCCTGAGCGAAAAGCAAAAACAATTGCTGCGTGATCTGGAAGAAAGCTTTGGTGGCGTATCGGGCGAAAAAAATAGCCCACGCTCTAAAAGCTTTCTGGACGGCGTGAAAAAGTTTTTCGATGATCTGACACGTTAACCGGCTCCTGAAAACAGGAACGGTAGTCCAGACAAATCCCCGGCAGCAATTCGCGCCGGGGATTTTTTTATGGGATTTTTTTAAAAAAACGGTGAAAGCGTCGAATAAATAATTCGTAAAAACCGAGGTATACTCCAGAAATAAACGAGTTTTTACGAAGTGAATCACTGCGTACAATTCGCGCATCCGATTGTGGCGTCCCGTTTTCAGCCACGCTTAATTAACAGGAGAGTCAGAATGTCGAATTTAATTCGTCGTTTTTTGCGTATGGAAGCTGCGGGCGGAATTGTGCTCATCATTGCCGCCGTCGTGGCACTGGCTATGGCAAACAGCCCGTTGCAGGGCGCTTATCAGGCGTTTTTAGATATTCCGGTCACGCTGCGCTTTTCTGAGTTGCTGATCGACAAACCGCTTTTGCTGTGGATTAACGACGGCCTGATGGCAGTGTTTTTCCTGATGATTGGTCTGGAAGTTAAGCGGGAGATGTGTGAAGGCGCACTGGCCAATCGCGAGCAGGCGCTGTTCCCGGCTATCGCCGCGCTGGGCGGTATGATCGTTCCGGCGCTGATTTATTTGCTGTTCAACGGCAATGACGAAATTGCGCGTCAGGGCTGGGCAATCCCGGCTGCAACGGATATCGCTTTTGCACTGGGTGTTATGGCGCTGTTGGGATCACGTGTACCGACCGGGCTGAAAGTTTTCCTGCTGGCACTGGCCATCATTGATGATCTGGGTGCCATCGTGATTATCGCGCTGTTCTACAGCCATGATATTTCGATGATGGCGCTGGGGTTGTCGGCAGTTTGCATCGCCGCGCTGGCCTGCCTTAACTGGCGCGGGGTCAATAAACTGACGCCATACCTGCTGATTGGCGCAATTTTCTGGGTATGCGTTCTGAAATCAGGTATTCATGCGACATTAGCGGGCGTGATCCTTGGCTTCCTGATCCCGCTGAATACCAAAGAAAACAAGGCTTCTCCGGCACGCCGCCTGGAGCACGGTATTCATCCGTACGTTGCCTGGTTTATTTTGCCAATTTTTGCTTTTGCGAATGCGGGGATTTCTTTACAGGGCGTGACGGCTTCCGGGGCATTTTCCCTGCTGCCGATGGGGATTGCGGCGGGCCTGCTGCTGGGTAAACCGCTGGGCATCATGTTGTTCAGCAGTGTGGCGCTCAAATTGGGCATCACCCGTTTACCGTCAGGGATTTCATTCGGCCAGATTTCAGCCGTTTCCGTGCTGTGCGGCATTGGCTTCACCATGTCGATTTTCATTGGTTCACTGGCCTTCGCCCTGAGGGATCCGGCACTGCTGACTTACGCGAAAATGGGCATCCTGATGGGGTCAGTGGCTTCGGCGCTGTTGGGATATGTGCTGTTGAGCCGTGCTTTACCAAAGAAAGTTGTTAAACATTGACCGGCAGGTTGTGCGCTGAGTCGCGCAACCTGATAGCAATCTCGTGCTTCAGAAAAGGATGAAAACATGCCTCATATTAATTACAACCATTTGTATTATTTTTGGCACGTGTGTAAATCAGGTTCTGTTGTGGGAGCCGCCGAGGCGTTGTATCTGACCCCGCAGACAATCACCGGCCAGATCAAATCACTGGAAGAAAGGCTTGGCGGAAAACTTTTTAAGCGGCAAGGGCGCGGGCTGATACCTTCAGAGCTGGGTCAGCTGGTCTATCGCTATGCGGATAAAATGTTCACCCTGAGCCAGGAAATGCTGGATATCGTGAATTACCGCAAAGAGTCGAGCCTGCTGTTTGATGTAGGCGTTGCGGATGCGTTGTCTAAACGTCTGGTCAGCCGTGTGCTGGAAGCCGCCGTACCTGAAAATGCGCAAATTCATTTACGCTGTTTTGAATCGACGCACGAAATGCTACTCGAACAGCTAAGTTTGCATAAGCTGGATATGATTTTGTCCGATTGCCCGGTGGATTCTACCCAGCAGGAAGGGCTATTTTCAGTCAAGCTGGGTGAAAGCCCGATCAGCTTCTTTTGTTGCAAACCGCTGGATGGCGCGGATTTTCCGGCCTGCCTTGAGCAACGTCCGCTGCTTATTCCCGGCCGCCGTTCGATGTTAGGACGTAAATTGCTGAACTGGTTTACGACGCAGGGACTTAACGTCAATATCCTCGGGGAATTCGATGACGCGGCACTGATGAAAGCATTCGGAATGAACAACGATGCCATTTTTGTCGCACCGGCTATCTACTCTTCGACGGAGTTTCAGGACGAGAAAATTGAAGAGGTCGGGCGGGTAGAAGGGATCATGGAAGAGTATTACGTGATTTTTGCGGAAAGGATGATTCAGCATCCTTCGGTACAGCGGATTTGTCACACCGACTTTTCGGCGCTGTTTACCTGAAACCTGAAACGACTCAAATTTCAGATATAAAAAAACCGGCCAAGGCCGGTTTTTTTATCAAAGCATTTCAGCGTAATGCGATTATTGCATTGCGTTGATTTGCGCAGTCAGGTTTGACTTATGACGCGCTGCTTTGTTTTTGTGGATCAGGCCTTTGCAAGACTGACGGTCCACAATTGGTTGCATTTCGTTAAATGCATTTTGTGCAGCAGTTTTGTCGCCTGCTGCGATAGCCGCGTGTACCTTTTTGATAAAGGTACGCATCATTGAACGACGGCTCGCGTTGTGCTTACGGCGTTTTTCTGACTGTACGGCGCGTTTCTTAGCTGATTTGATATTAGCCAAGGCCAACTCCCAAATATTTTTCTATTGATGAACAATTCAAAGGCCGAGGAATATGCCTTTTCGGTCTTCTTTTGTCAACGGATTTGTGCAAATAAGCGGCGCTTTTAAGCGTAAACTTTAATCGTCGCTTGTTACGTTGTGATGGCGCAGGATTTTAACAGCTTCCGGCATCGGAATACAGTCTTTCGCGAGAAAAATCGACAGGAGAGTGTACAAACTGCCCACTGCGGCCATTAACGCCTTGTTTATGCGAAAAGTCACGCATTCCCTGTATGCAACGAAAGATTTTCATCGCCACTCGTCCATTTGAACCGCAATATCTGCCGTATGCAAGGGAGAATGGTGTGATCCTGTGAATCGCTGGTTAACCTTGGAGGCTGTACAAGGTATAATCCGCCGATTTCCATCTTTATGAGTCAGCATTGGATTTGAGCCAGCTATGGAGCTAATTCGCGGAATACACAATATTCGAGCACGTCATCATGGATGTGTGCTGACTATTGGCAATTTTGATGGTGTACACCGTGGTCATCAGGCCCTGATCAAACAGCTAAAGCTGGAAGGTCAACGTCTGGGGCTGCCGGTGATGGTAATGATTTTTGAGCCACAGCCGCTGGAACTGTTCGCCGGTGATAAAGCACCTGCGCGCCTGACCAGTTTGCGTGACAAAGCCAAGTATCTGGCCGAGTGCGGAGTAGATTATCTGTTATGCGTACGCTTCGAACCCCGGTTCGCAGCGCATATTGCTCAGGAATTTATCTCTAAATTGCTGGTGGAGAAACTGGGCGTCAGATTCCTGACTGTCGGGGATGATTTCCGCTTCGGCGCGCGCCGTCTGGGAGATTTTGAGCTGTTACAGAAAGCCGGTGAAGAATATGGCTTCGAAGTGATCAGCACACAAACCTTCCGCGAAGGCGGCAATCGTATCAGCAGCACCGCAATTCGCGATGCGCTGCGCGATGACGATCTGGCGCTGGCCGAAAATTTACTGGGCCATCCGTTCAGTATCTCCGGCCGCGTTGTTCACGGCGATAAACTGGGGCGTACCATCGGTTTCCCAACGGCCAACGTGCCGCTGAAACGCGTGGTTTCACCCGTGCGCGGTGTTTACGCCGTGGACGTTTTAGGCCTCGGGCCTGAGCCTTTGCCGGGCGTGGCCAATATTGGTATACGCCCGACGGTCGGCGGTGTGCGCAAGCAGTTGGAAGTGCACCTTCTCGACACCACATTAGATCTATACGGGCGCCACATTGACGTGGTGCTTCGCGCGAAATTGCGCAACGAACAGCGTTTTTCCTCGCTTGATGCTTTGAAGCAACAAATTGCGAACGATGAGGTGACGGCCCGGGAATTCTTTGGGTTAAAGACACCACGCTAAACATGTACTGACAGGCGTGTAACAAAGCCTGGAATCCAGCCGAAAAACGGAACCGAGAATCTATGAGTGACTACAAGAACACCCTGAATTTGCCGGAAACAGGGTTCCCGATGCGTGGCGATCTGGCCAAGCGTGAACCTGACATGCTGAAAAATTGGTATGACCAGGATCTGTACGGGATTATTCGTGCTGCCAAGAAAGGCAAAAAAACCTTTATTTTGCATGACGGCCCTCCGTATGCGAATGGCAGCATTCATATTGGTCACTCAGTAAACAAAATTCTTAAAGACATGATTATCAAGTCCAAAGGGCTTGCGGGCTTCGACGCGCCGTATGTTCCGGGCTGGGATTGCCATGGTCTGCCGATTGAGCTGAAAGTTGAGCAACTGATCGGCAAGCCGGGTGAAAAAGTGACGGCGGCTGAGTTCCGTGAAGCGTGCCGTAAATATGCCGCAGAGCAGGTTGAAGGCCAGAAGAAAGACTTCATCCGTCTGGGCGTGTTGGGCGACTGGGATCACCCGTACCTGACCATGGACTTCAAAACTGAAGCCAACATCATCCGTGCGCTGGGCAAAATCATCGGTAACGGTCACCTGCATAAAGGGGCGAAACCTGTTCACTGGTGTACCGATTGCGGCTCTTCACTGGCTGAAGCGGAAGTTGAGTATTACGACAAAACGTCCCCGTCTATCGATGTGACGTTTAACGCTACTGACGCAGCGGCTGTGGCAGCGAAATTCGGTGCGGCTTCCTTTAATGGCCCGATTTCTCTGGTCATCTGGACCACCACGCCGTGGACCATGCCTGCAAACCGCGCAATTTCCCTGAATCCTGAATTCTCTTATCAGCTGGTTCAGGTGGAAGGTCAGTGTCTGATTCTGGCAACCGATCTGGTTGAAAGCGTCATGAAACGCGCCGGTATCGCAGAATGGACTGTGCTGGGCGAATGCAAAGGTGCAGATCTTGAATTACTGCGCTTCAAACACCCGTTCCTGGGCTTCGATGTTCCGGCTATTTTGGGCGATCACGTTACGCTCGACGCCGGTACGGGTGCTGTACATACCGCACCGGGCCACGGTCCTGATGACTTTGTTATCGGCCAGAAATACGGTCTGGAAGTGGCTAACCCGGTTGGCCCGAACGGTTGTTATCTGCCGGGCACTTACCCGACGCTGGACGGCAAGTTTGTCTTTAAAGCCAATGATTTGATCGTCGAATTGCTGCGTGAAAAAGGCGCATTGCTGCACGTTGAGAAAATCACGCACAGCTACCCTTGCTGCTGGCGTCACAAAACGCCAATCATCTTCCGCGCCACGCCGCAATGGTTCATCAGCATGGATCAGAAAGGCCTGCGTAAGCAGTCACTGGAAGAGATCAAAGGCGTTCAGTGGATCCCTGACTGGGGTCAGGCGCGTATTGAAAACATGGTCGCTAACCGTCCTGACTGGTGTATCTCCCGTCAGCGTACCTGGGGCGTACCGATGTCTCTGTTTGTCCACAAAGACACTGAGCAACTGCATCCGCGCAGCCTTGAGCTGATGGAAGAAGTCGCAAAACGCGTTGAAGTTGACGGCATTCAGGCGTGGTGGGATCTGAACCCAGAAGATATTTTGGGTGCGGACGCCGCGGATTACGTCAAAGTGCCGGATACGCTGGATGTGTGGTTCGACTCCGGTTCTACGCATTCTTCTGTTGTGGATGTGCGCCCTGAGTTCAACGGCCATTCCCCGGATCTGTATCTGGAAGGCTCCGACCAGCATCGCGGCTGGTTCATGTCTTCACTGATGATTTCGACAGCCATGAAAGGCAAAGCACCTTACAAACAAGTTCTGACGCACGGTTTTACCGTGGATGGTCAGGGCCGCAAAATGTCCAAATCCATCGGTAACACCATCGCGCCTCAGGACGTGATGAACAAGCTGGGTGGCGACATCCTGCGTCTGTGGGTCGCGTCAACGGATTACACCGGTGAAATCGCCGTGTCCGACGAAATTCTTAAGCGTGCTGCGGATTCTTACCGCCGTATCCGTAACACCGCGCGCTTCCTGCTGGCGAACCTTAACGGTTTCGATCCGGCGCTGCACAGCGTGGCTCCGGAAGATATGGTCGTTCTGGATCGCTGGGCCGTTGGCCGCGCGAAAGCTGCACAAGAAGAGATCATTGCCGCGTATGAAGCCTATGATTTCCACGGTGTGGTTCAGCGTCTGATGCAGTTCTGTTCCATCGAGATGGGTTCTTTCTATCTGGATATCATCAAAGATCGCCAGTACACCGCAAAAAGCGACAGCGTTGCACGTCGCAGCTGCCAGACCGCGCTGTATTACATCAGCGAAGCACTGGTTCGCTGGATGGCGCCGATCATGTCCTTCACAGCGGATGAAATCTGGGCTGAATTGCCGGGCCAGCGTGAGAAATTCGTCTTCACCGAAGAATGGTTTGACGGTCTGTTTGGCCTCGAGGAAGGTGAAGAGTTTGGGGATATTTTCTGGGGTGATGTCATTCGAATCAAAAACCAAGTGAATAAGGCCCTTGAAGCTGAAAAAGATAATGGGATTCGTTCCAATCTTGAGGCAAAAGTTGTTCTTAATTATTCAGAAGATAATTTCAATACAATTTCAAAATTGAGGAAGCTTGGTAAAGAAGTTCGCTTTATCTTTATCACGTCTCAGTTTGAAATTGCACCTAAGCCTTTAGAGATCAAGAGCCTCGCTAATATGAATTACATTGGCGGTGGTACTGCTGTTGATCCAATTGTTACAAAAGCAGAAGGCGACAAGTGCCCGCGCTGCTGGCATTACACCACTGACGTCGGCCAGAACGCGGAACACAGCGAACTCTGTGGCCGCTGTGTGACCAACATTGCCGGCGACGGCGAAGAGCGTAAGTTTGCATAATGAGTAAATCGATCTGTTCCACCGGACTCCGCTGGCTCTGGCTGGCGGTCGTGGTCATCATCGTGGATTTGGGCAGTAAGTTCCTCATCATGGGGAACTTCCAGCTTGGCGAATCCATGCCGCTGATCCCGTATTTGAACCTGTTCTATGCGCAAAACCACGGGGCAGCGTTTAGCTTCCTGGCGGATAAAGGCGGCTGGCAGCGCTGGTTCTTTGCTGTGATTGCACTGGCAATCGTCGTGGCGCTGGTGGTACTGATGTACCGCGGTACCGCGAAGCAAAAACTCAATAACATCGCGTTTGCGATGATTATCGGCGGGGCGTTAGGTAATTTGTTCGACCGCCTGTATCACGGTTTCGTGGTCGACTTTATCGACTTCTATGTCGGCAACTGGCATTTCGCGACGTTCAATCTGGCTGACAGCTTTATTTGCGTCGGTGCAGCGCTGGTCGTGCTGGAGGGTTTTCTGGCAAAACCTAAAGAAGCGGAAAAGAGCAAAGGATAAGTATGATGTCTCAACAGGTGAAACATGACAGCGCCGTGCTGGTGCATTTTACGTTGAAACTGGAAGACGGTTCGACGGCAGAATCAACCCGCGCGAATGGTAAACCCGCGCTGTTTCGCCTTGGCGATGGCAGCTTGTCTGACGCGCTGGAGAATCAGCTGTTAGGCCTGACGGTGGGCGACAAGCGCGCCTTTACCCTTGCACCTGAATCGGCGTTTGGCGGCAAAAGCCCCGATCTGGTTCAGTTCTTTTCGCGCCGTGATTTCCAGGAAACAGGCGTGCCGGATGTCGGCACGATTATGCTGTTTTCCGGGCGTGACGGCAGCGAAATGCCGGGCGTGGTGCGTGAGGTGACGGAAGATTCTATCACTGTAGATTTCAACCATCCGCTGGCGGGCCAGCATATCGATTTCGATATTGAAGTGCTGGAAATCGATCCGCAACTGGAGGAGAAGCATGCAGATATTGCTGGCTAATCCGCGAGGATTTTGTGCGGGCGTTGACCGTGCAATCAGCATCGTAGAACGCGCGCTGGAAATTTACGGCGCGCCGATTTACGTTCGTCATGAAGTCGTACACAACCGCTATGTGGTTGACAGTCTTCGTCAGCGTGGGGCGATTTTTATTGAGCAAATCAGTGAAGTGCCTGATGGCTCGATTCTGATTTTCTCCGCTCACGGTGTGTCTCAGGCTGTCCGTGCTGAAGCGAAAGCGCGTGATCTGACCATGTTGTTTGACGCCACTTGTCCGCTCGTGACTAAAGTCCATATGGAAGTTGCGCGTGCCAGCCGTAAGGGCACCGAAGCGATTCTGATTGGGCATGCCGGTCATCCGGAAGTGGAAGGCACAATGGGCCAGTACAGCAACCCGAACGGGGGAATGTATCTGGTTGAGGCGCCGGAGGATGTCTATAAATTGCAAGTGAAAGATGAAAATAACCTGTGCTTTATGACACAAACCACGCTTTCTGTTGATGATACGTCTGCGGTGATTGATGCGCTGCGCGAGCGTTTCCCGAAGATTATCGGGCCGCGTAAAGACGATATTTGCTATGCGACGACCAACCGTCAGGAAGCCGTGCGTACGCTGGCTGATGGCGCGGATGTCGTGCTGGTGGTCGGGTCGAAGAACTCTTCCAACTCCAACCGTCTGGCGGAACTGGCACAGCGCGTCGGTGTGCCTTCCTATCTGATCGACTCTGCGGCAGATATTCAGGAAAGCTGGCTCAAAAATGCGAAAAGCATTGGCGTGACAGCTGGCGCTTCGGCACCGGATATTTTGGTGCAGGACGTGATCAGCAAGCTGAAAGCGTTTGGTGGCCTTGATGTGATTAATATCGAAGGGCGCGAAGAGAATATTGTCTTCGAAGTGCCGAAAGAACTGCGCGTTGATGTGCGTCAGATCGACTGACGAAACGCATAAAATAAAAAAACCGGCTCACGTGGCCGGTTTTTTTACGTCTTTTTTGACACCCGTTACGGGTTTTCGAGTCTGAAAAGATTCTGCGGTGCGCCGACCGTCGCCGTTTTAGCGTGAAGCAACGCTCCCTCCAGCGCGTGCGGGGCATCAAGGTTTTTACGCGCCGAGGTAATAAATATCTCGGTCATATCCGGGCCACCAAAAGTGCAGCAACTTGGCTGCGTGACGGGCACCGGCAGGGTGTCCAGCGTCAGCAGTTCGCCCTGATTGATCTGCTGGCGCAGCAGGCATTTTGAGCCCCAGCAGGCGGTGATGAGCCAGCCGTTTTGCGTCAGCGCCGAACCGTCGGGGATTTTGTCGCCGGAGGAGAAACAGGAAATTTTCAGAGGATTAATGCGGCGGGCGTTAGCGGAATAAAAGCGGTTTTTCCGGCTGTCTGCAAACCAGACTTTGCCTTCATACCAGACCAGCGTATTGGTTGTCCCCACGTTATCGAGCATGATTTCAGGCTTTTCAGCCCCGGCCTCAAAGCGGAACCACGCGCCGGTCATCTTTTCTTCCTCAATATCCATCGTGCCAAACCAAAGTGAGCCATCAGGTGCGACAGCGGCTTCGTTGGGGCGCGTTCCTTCCGCACCGGGATAATCGCAGAGTTTTTGCCGGGTTTGAGATTCGTAATCGTAAAGATGAACACCGTCCTGAGAAACCAGCAAAAAGACGTTACGCTTTTGCGTTAACAATACGCCGCTGGTCAGGGAAGGGAGTTCGTGAATTTCAGTCTGGCCGGAGGCTGGCCAGTAACGTAATACGCGCTGAGCCAGGATATCGACCCACAATAATGACTGGGTGCGCTGGCACCAGACGGGAGTTTCACCCAATTCGGCTCGATAGTCGCCAATGGCTGTTATGTCGGACCGGAAAAATGCTGACATCGCAAAGCTCTCCTGCTGGCTGCAAAGTGGATATAGCGAAAAACTGTCTGTATTCAGTCTAGTCTGGCTTTGCCCGCAGGGATTAAGAATGGTGTAAAAAGAAAGGGCCAGCCCGTCAATAAGACGTGAAGCTGGCCCCTGAAGTTCAATCGTTAAGGCTTAGAAGTCGTATCTCAGACGGATCAGGTTCATGTCGCCGAGGTTATCGGTAGAAGACGTGAACACATGTTCGTAATCAACACGGAAGCCGTAATCGAGCTGGAAGGACACACCCAGACCGTTATCAATGCGCTGATAGTTACGGCCAGTCACATAGGTCAGACGGTCACCCATGAAGTATGGCTGAATGGTTTTCACAGCGAACTGGTTGATTGGGAAAGCGTAACCCAGGAAGTATTCCAGACCGTACGCATCACCTGCGAAGAAGTGATCTTCAGTTTTCAGGCCAGTGGTCAGGAAGTCATGGTAATAACCGCCACCGAAGGACGCTGTCCAGTTGCCTGGTTTCCAGCTCAGAGCGGTACCAACGATGCTCTGATTGTAGTCTTTGGAGGTGTTGTTATTAGGGTTTTTCATTTCTGCGTCGGTGTAGTTGTACGCAGTACCCCATGTCAGTTCTTTGGTGATGTGGTAATCCACACCCACAGAACCGCCGCCATTACGTTTATAACGCAGGCTGTTTTTACCGGTCAGCAGATCGTTATCTGAGAACAGGTAAGAAGCATACACATCAGCATCGCCGAAGGTATTTTTGTATTTCAGCATCTTACGTGAACGGTAAGAACCGTCGTAGTCGCCGTTAACACCGTTGCCTGGTGCCTGAGCGAGCATGTCGTAGTCCCAGATATCGGTTTTCGCACCCACAACATCATAATAAACGCTGTTTTGCTGGCCGAAAGTAAGCTGACCGTAGGTTTTGCTTTTCAGACCGGTGTACAGCATGCGGCGGGTGGTGTTATGTGCGCCGGCAGCGTAGTGATTATCCCAGCCAGTCAGCGCAGGAATATTCACACCCAGCTCGTAATAGTTAATCCAGCTGATGTCATCAAACAGATAGTAGTCAGTGGAGAAACGGAAGCGAGTACCGCCGTCAAAACCGTTGGTTTTGTAGTTTTTAACGCCGTTCTGGAACTGGAACTGCGGACGAATACTCCCGCCAACCTGGAATTGCAGACGGCTCAGCGGATCGTTAGGCTGTGGGTCTTGTTTAATCAGGGTGATTTCTGCGTGTGAAGCAAAGGAAGCCAGACCGAGCAACAGGCCAGCGGTCGCCACTTGCGTGACTTTGTTTAGTTTGAATTTCATGTTAAGTCCCTGCGCCAATATACTTACCCGGAAGAACCGGTATGTGAACTGGCGATGTTTTTTATTATTTCCCCTTACCGGTAACTGTCTGGTCAGGGTGAAGACGCGCCTCATGGATCCAGGCTACTTATTTTAGCCATCCTAAAATCAAATTTAGGAGGTTAAAATTAGGTGGCTATTTATTATCACAATCATTGATTTTATCAATATTATTTCATCACATATAATAAAAATTTAATGTTTCAGATCTAAGAAATAGTGTGTTTGTTCTTTTATTTGTCTTACGTGGCGGGGAGATACAGTGGTGATTATTACTAACTTGAACTATTCCCGCGGCGCAGGAATGCTGCAATAAAGAGGGGAGTTCATTGAGCTCTCAGGAAAGCCGGATAGGGTGCGGCATTAGGTACAGAACTGATGTCAGACGTTTATGCACTAAAGTGAATGATTATGCGAAGTGCCCGGATGAAGGATTTTAAGGTGTATTTTCTCAATCAGTTCCGCTTTTACGAACCGTTTAACACAAAATCTTAGATTGCGTAACCTGAAAACAGATGGCTTTTACTGATGTTAACGGACCTATATCATAATTTTCTAATTATGAGGCAATTTCTCTGGCTCCTGGATCGCAGGGTCGATAACCTGATTCTGTTTCACGGCAGAACGACTATAAGAAGAGAGTAGTAATTATGAGTAACGCTGATATTCGCATGGCTATCGTTGGTGCAGGCGGTCGTATGGGCCGGCAGCTGATTCAGGCCGTCTCTGATACTGATGGCGTGGTATTGGGCGCGGCGCTGGAACGTCCGGGTTCTTCCCTGGTCGGAGCCGATGCGGGCGAACTGGCGGGAACCGGTACATCCGGTATCCGGGTGAATGATGACCTCGATGCGGTGACGAATGACTTCGATATTCTGATCGACTTCACCCGCCCGGAAGGCACGCTGGCGCACCTGGCTTTTTGCCAGAAACACCATAAAGGTATGATTATTGGCACTACGGGCTTCGATGACGCCGGTAAGGCCGCAATTAAACAGGCTTCAGAGAGCATCCCTGTGGTTTTTGCCGCTAACTTTAGCGTGGGCGTCAACGTCGTGCTCAAGTTACTGGAAAAAGCCGCGAAGGTTATGGGCGATTATACGGATATCGAAATTGTGGAAGCGCATCACCGCCACAAAGTGGATGCACCTTCCGGCACCGCGCTGGCGATGGGCGAGGCGATTGCTGATGCGCTGGGCCGTGATCTGAAAGACTGCGCAGTGTATGCCCGCGAAGGACATACCGGGGAACGTGATCCGAAAAGCATTGGTTTTGCGACCATCCGCGCCGGGGATATTGTCGGTGAACACACTGCGATGTTTGCAGATATCGGTGAGCGCGTAGAGATTACGCACAAGGCTTCCAGCCGCATGACATTCGCAAATGGCGCAGTTCGTGCAGGAAAGTGGCTTTCCTCGCATAAAAATGGCCTTTACGACATGCGGGATGTGCTTGGATTGGATGATTTATAGAATTTGATTTAGATGTGATGTGGTTGTTTTGGTCATAATGTTTTGATAAAAGGGCAGTTCCTTGATTGCCCTTCTCTTTTTTATTACAAATATCTATTTTGACTGTGATTTTCTTCCTGATTGCCATTTCTATAAATTTTCCTGCTTAATGCACCTCCTTCTGTATGCATTTTAAACAGCACGACTCCTCCGTTTTGTAATAATCTCGTTTACATCCCCCTTTTTCAGACATCCCCTTCCGCAAACGGTTACTATACTGACTTGAGCTGGGTTTTTATGGCGGTAGCATGGGCTTTTCGCTGAGTTGTGCGAAAAACAAAGAAATATTGGTGCTTTTAGTAGACAAACCCCATCGCCCTCTCTAAAATGCCGCCGTTTGCCAAAAATTGGCTTTGGGAGCGATTTTTGCATTGATTTAGATCTCGTTATCTGAATTAATATGCAAATATTGTGATTTATTATTCTTGGAGGATGCTTTGATAAAGTCAGCGCTATTGGTTCTGGAAGACGGAACCCAATTCCACGGTCGGGCCATCGGGGCAGAAGGGTCGGCAGTGGGGGAAGTGGTCTTCAATACGTCGATGACCGGTTATCAAGAAATCCTCACTGATCCTTCCTATTCCCGCCAAATTGTCACTCTCACTTATCCCCATATCGGTAATGTCGGCACCAATGCCGCTGATGAAGAATCCTCCGCAGTACACGCTCAAGGTCTGGTCATTCGCGATTTACCTCTGATTGCCAGCAACTACCGCAGTGAAGAAAACCTCTCTGATTACCTTAAGCGCCATAACATCGTGGCCATCGCCGATATTGATACCCGTAAACTGACTCGCCTGCTTCGCGAAAAAGGTGCGCAAAATGGCTGCATCATCGCGGGCGATTCACCGGATGCTCAGCTGGCGCTGCAAAAAGCCAAAGCATTCCCGGGACTGAAAGGGATGGATCTGGCAAAAGAAGTCACCACAGCGGAATCCTACAGCTGGCAGCAAGGCAGCTGGACGCTCGAAGGTGAGTTGCCTGAAGCTAAGAAAAATGAAGAATTACCGTTCCACGTTGTGGCCTATGACTACGGCGCGAAACGCAACATCCTGCGCATGCTGGTGGATCGCGGTTGCCGCCTGACGGTGGTTCCGGCGCAAACTCCGGCGGCCGACGTGCTGAAACTCAATCCGGACGGCATCTTCCTGTCCAACGGCCCGGGTGACCCGGAACCTTGCGATTACGCCATCGCCGCGATTAAAACTTTCCTCGAAACCGATATTCCGGTGTTCGGCATCTGCCTCGGCCATCAGTTGCTGGCGCTGGCCAGCGGCGCGAAAACGCTGAAGATGAAACTCGGCCACCACGGCGGTAACCACCCGGTTAAAGATATCGATAACAACGTCGTGATGATTACGGCGCAGAACCACGGCTTTGCGGTAGATGAAAATAATCTGCCAGCGAACCTGCGCGTGACGCACAAATCGCTGTTTGACCACACCGTTCAGGGCATTCACCGCACCGATAAAGCGGCGTTCAGCTTCCAGGGACACCCTGAAGCCAGCCCGGGGCCGCACGATGCGGCGCCATTGTTCGACCATTTCATCGAACTGATTAACGCTTACCGCGCTTCTCATAACAACAACGCCACTCTTATAAGCAAATAAATCAGGAGCGAATAAAAAATGCCAAAACGTACAGACATAAAAAGCATCCTGATTCTGGGCGCAGGCCCGATTGTCATCGGCCAGGCGTGTGAGTTTGACTACTCCGGCGCACAGGCGTGTAAAGCGCTGCGTGAAGAGGGTTACCGCGTCATTCTGGTGAACTCCAACCCGGCAACGATTATGACTGACCCGGAAATGGCCGATGCGACTTACATCGAGCCGATTCACTGGGAAGTTGTGCGCAAGATTATTGAGAAAGAACGTCCGGACGCTGTGCTGCCTACCATGGGTGGTCAGACTGCACTGAACTGTGCACTGGAACTGGAACGTCAGGGCGTGCTGGCAGAATTCGGCGTGACCATGATTGGCGCGACCGCAGACGCCATTGATAAAGCCGAAGACCGTCGCCGTTTCGATATCGCGATGAAGAAAATCGGCCTTGATACCGCACGTTCAGGCATTGCGCATACCATGGAAGAAGCGCTGGTGATCGCGGCTGACGTCGGTTTCCCGTGCATCATTCGTCCTTCATTCACCATGGGCGGCACCGGTGGCGGTATCGCGTACAACCGTGAAGAGTTTGAAGAGATTTGCGAACGCGGTCTGGATCTTTCCCCAACCAAAGAGCTGCTGATTGATGAGTCGCTGATTGGCTGGAAAGAGTACGAGATGGAAGTGGTACGTGATAAAAACGACAACTGCATCATCGTCTGCTCAATCGAAAACTTCGATGCGATGGGCATCCACACCGGTGACTCCATAACCGTTGCGCCTGCGCAGACCCTAACCGACAAAGAATACCAAATCATGCGTAACGCCTCGATGGCGGTACTGCGTGAAATCGGCGTAGAAACCGGTGGTTCAAACGTCCAGTTCTCGGTGAACCCGAAAAATGGTCGTCTGATTGTCATCGAAATGAACCCGCGCGTTTCCCGTTCATCAGCACTGGCGTCTAAAGCGACCGGCTTCCCGATTGCAAAAGTCGCCGCGAAACTGGCGGTGGGTTACACCCTCGATGAACTGATGAACGACATCACCGGCGGCAAAACGCCTGCGTCGTTCGAACCGTCCATCGACTACGTTGTGACGAAAATCCCACGTTTTAACTTCGAGAAATTTGCCGGTGCAAACGACCGTCTGACCACGCAGATGAAATCTGTTGGCGAAGTGATGGCGATTGGCCGCACGCAGCAGGAATCGCTGCAAAAAGCCCTTCGCGGTCTGGAAGTGGGCGCAAGCGGCTTCGACCCGAAAGTGAGCCTGGACGACCCGGAAGCGCTGACGAAAATACGCCGCGAGCTGAAAGAAGCGGGCGCGGAGCGTATCTGGTACATCGCTGACGCTTTCCGCGCCGGGATGTCCGTTGACGGTATCTTCAACCTGACCAATGTCGACCGCTGGTTCCTGGTGCAGATAGAAGAGCTGGTGAAACTGGAAAATGAAGTCGCCGAAGGCGGTTTCAACATCCTGACCCATGACTACCTGCGTATGCTCAAACGCAAAGGCTTTGCTGACCTGCGTCTGGCTAAACTGGTGGGTGTATCCGAAAGTGAAGTGCGCAAACTGCGCCACAAATACAATCTGCACCCGGTTTACAAACGTGTGGATACCTGCGCGGCGGAATTCTCGACTGACACGGCGTACATGTACTCCACGTACGAAGAAGAGTGCGAATCCAACCCGACTAACGACAAGCCAAAAATCATGGTGCTGGGCGGCGGTCCGAACCGTATCGGTCAGGGCATTGAGTTCGACTATTGCTGCGTACACGCCTCACTGGCGCTGCGTGAAGACGGTTACGAAACCATCATGGTCAACTGTAACCCTGAAACGGTTTCTACCGACTACGACACTTCTGACCGTCTGTACTTCGAATCGGTCACGCTGGAAGACGTGCTGGAAATCGTGCGCATCGAGCAGCCGAAAGGCGTCATCGTGCAGTACGGCGGCCAGACTCCGCTGAAACTGGCGCGTGAGCTGGAAGCCGCTGGCGTACCGATTATCGGCACCAGCCCGGACGCCATTGACCGTGCCGAAGACCGCGAACGTTTCCAGCAGGCGGTTAATCGTCTGGGCCTGAAACAACCGGCTAACGCCACGGTAGCGACCATCGAACAGGCTGTCGAAAAAGCTGCAGGCATCGGTTATCCGCTGGTGGTTCGTCCGTCGTATGTTCTGGGCGGCCGCGCAATGGAAATCGTTTACGACGAAATCGACCTGCGTCGTTACTTCCAGAATGCGGTCAGCGTGTCCAACGATGCGCCTGTATTGCTTGACCGTTTCCTGGATGACGCTGTTGAAGTGGACGTTGATGCAATTTGCGACGGCGAGCGCGTGCTGATTGGCGGCATCATGGAACACATTGAGCAGGCTGGCGTTCACTCCGGTGACTCCGCATGTTCTCTGCCTTGTTACACGCTGAGCCAGGAAATTCAGGATGTGATGCGTCAGCAGGTCGAGAAACTGGCCTTCGAGCTGAGCGTTCGCGGCCTGATGAACGTTCAGTTCGCGGTGAAAAACAACGAAGTCTACCTGATTGAAGTCAACCCGCGCGCCGCACGTACCGTCCCGTTCGTGTCTAAAGCGACCGGTGTGGCGCTGGCGAAAGTGGCCGCCCGCGTCATGGCAGGCCAGACGCTGGCACAGCAAGGCGTGACGGAAGAAGTCATTCCGCCTTACTACTCCGTCAAAGAAGTGGTGTTGCCGTTCAACAAATTCCCCGGCGTTGACCCGATTCTCGGGCCGGAAATGCGTTCTACCGGTGAAGTCATGGGTGTTGGCCGCACCTTCGCAGAAGCATTCGCGAAAGCGCAGCTGGGCAGCAACTCAGGCATGAAGAAAGCCGGCCGCGCGCTGTTGTCAGTGCGTGAAGGCGACAAAGGCCGCGTCGTGGATTTGGCCGCGAAACTGCTGAAACGCGGCTTCGAGCTGGATGCGACGCACGGGACTGCCGTTGTGCTGGGCGAAGCCGGGATTAACCCGCGCCTGGTCAACAAGGTGCATGAAGGTCGTCCGCACATTCAGGACCGTATTAAAAACGGTGAGTATGTGTACATCGTCAACACCACGGCTGGCCGTCAGGCGATTGAAGACTCCAAGCTGATCCGCCGCAGTGCGCTGCAATATAAAGTGCATTACGACACCACGCTGAACGGCGGTTTCGCCACGGCGATGGCGCTGTCTTCTGACCCGACAGAGCAGGTGACGTCGGTGCAGGAAATGCACGCGAAAATCAAAGGCTAATGGCATAATTGATTGGCAAAAGGCGTGGCGAAAGCTGCGCCTTTCGTCTTTTATACGCAGGGCTTTTTTCCAGAAAGCCGAAAATTGCGTATGCTGAAGTAAATGAAATAAGACAAGAGACCTGCATGATATTAATAATTTACGCCCATCCTTATCCGCGCCATTCGCGGGCCAACCAGGGACTGCTCTCGGCAGTATCAGATTTACCCAACGTCGAAGTCCGTTCACTTTACGACCTGTACCCCGATTTCAATATCGACATTGACGCAGAACAGAAAGCCGTCGAGCGCGCCGATCTGGTGGTTTTCCAGCATCCGATCCAGTGGTACGGCCTGCCGCCGCTGATGAAATTATGGATAGATAAAGTGCTGGAACATGGCTGGGCATATGGTCACGAAGGCAACGCGCTTAACGGAAAACATTGCCTGTGGGCGGTGACGACCGGCGGCAATGAACATCACTTCGAACTGGGCGATCATCCGAATTTCGATGTTCTTGCGCAGCCGTTACAGGCGACGGCGGTTTACTGCGGCATGCGCTGGCTGCCGTACTTTGCGGTACATAACACGTTCATTTGCGACGAAGTGGCGCTGAAAGCAGCCGGTGAAGAATACCGTCAACGCCTGACGGCCTGCCTGAGTCTGAAAGAAGGCTGCCCGCCGGAGGTGAATCATGGATAACCATAACCTGATGATTGAGGGGCTGATTTATCTTGGCTCCGCGGCGCTGTTTGTGCCGATAGCAGTCCGGCTCGGGCTCGGCTCTGTACTGGGTTATCTGATCGCGGGCTGCATTATCGGGCCGTGGGGATTGAAACTGGTTTCTGACGCCGAGTCGATTCTGACGTTTGCGGAAATCGGCGTGGTTCTGATGCTGTTCGTGATTGGTCTTGAGCTGGATCCGAAACGGCTGTGGACAATGCGCGCCTCCGTTTTTGGCGGCGGCAGCATACAGATGGCCGGTTGCGGCATCGTGCTCAGTGCGTTTTGTTATTTCCTCGGTCTGGACTGGAAAATTGCCTTGCTGATTGGCATGACGCTGGCGCTGTCTTCCACCGCGATTGCCATGCAGGCGATGAGCGAACGCAGCCTGACGCCGTCACCGATTGGCCGCAGCGCGTTTGCCGTGCTGTTATTCCAGGATATTGCGGCGATCCCGCTGGTGGCGATGATCCCGCTTCTAGCCAGCACCGGCGAAGCCACAACGCTCCTGAGTTTTGGTCTGTCGGCGGCAAAAGTGGCCGGTGCGCTGGTGCTGGTGGTGTTGCTCGGACGTTACGTTACGCGGCCTTTGCTGCATTTTGTTGCCCGTTCCGGCATGCGCGAAGTGTTCAGCGCCGTGGCACTTTTCCTGGTGTTCGGTTTCGGCATTCTGCTTGAAATGGCCGGCATGTCGATGGCGATGGGCGCGTTTCTGGCGGGCGTATTGCTGGCGAGTTCGGAATACCGTCACGCGTTGGAAAGCGATATTCAGCCGTTCAAAGGTTTGCTCCTTGGCCTGTTCTTTATCGGTGTCGGGATGTCTATCGACTTCGGCACGCTGGTGCATCAGCCGTTGCTGATTGCCACCTTGCTGGTGGGCTTTATGGCGCTCAAGGCGGCGCTGTTGTGGCTGATTGCGCCGTGGCTGGGCGTACCGAAAAAACAGCGTGGTCTTTTTGCGATCTTAATCGGGCAGGGTAGTGAATTCGCCTTCGTAATTTTCAGTGCTGCGAAAATGGCTGGCGTGATGCCTGACGAATGGTCGAAAGCGCTGACGCTCGCCGTTGCGCTCTCAATGGCCGTAACGCCGCTGCTGCTGGTGATTGCGAACCGCATGGAGCGCAATGCGCCGAAAGATGACCGTCCGCAGGACACCATTGACGAAGAAAATGCGCAGGTGATAATCGCGGGGTTTGGTCGTTTCGGGCAGATTGCCGGTCGTTTGTTGCTGGCCAATAATGTTCATACCGTCGTTCTGGACCACGATCCGGATCATATCGAAACGTTGCGTAAATTCGGCACCAAAGTGTTTTACGGTGACGCGACCCGCGTGGATTTACTCGAATCGGCAGGCGCCGCTCAGGCCAAAGTGCTGATTAACGCCATCGATGACGTTGAAGCTAACCTGCAACTGACGGCGCTGGCGAAAGAGCATTTCCCGAACCTGAAGGTGATTGCGCGTGCCCGCGACGTTGACCACTGGTATCAGCTGCGTCAGTTGGGCGTGGAAGCGCCGGAGCGGGAATTGTTTGAAGGTTCACTGCGCGTGGGGCGTGACGTGCTGGAAGAACTCGGGCTGGATGCGTATGAAGCGCGGGAAAAAGCCGATTTGTTCCGTCGCTATAACCTGAAAATGCTCGAAGCTACTATCGAGAATTACGAGGATACTGAATTCCGTATCGCCAGTATGCAACGTGCGAAGGACATGCTAACCGCGGCCATCGAGCAGGATCAGGAGCGTCTGTCATCGGTTCAGTCTGGCTGGCGCGGGAGTATTGATGGTAAAGCGCCGGAAAAGGATGTGATTGAAGCGAAAGGATAAACTCTGAGGAATCAGAGAGAGAACAAAAAGCCGGCACAGATTTGCCGGCTTTTTTGATCAGCTCAGTGCCACTTTAATGCCCAAACCAATCAGCACGCCGCCCAGCAGTTTATCGATAATCTTCTGCGCTTTCGCCAGACCCCGGCGAACCGGCGCGCTCTGGATTAACAGCGCCAGCGAAGGCCACCAGACCACGGATAAGCTGACAATAATCGACGCGTACCATAGCTTTTCGCCCAGGGTCGAGTTGATCTGCAAGACCTGCGTAAACATCGCCAGGAAAAACAGCGTCGCTTTCGGGTTCAGAAGGTTACACAAGTAACCCTGCACAAACGCGGTACGCAGTTTGACCTGCTGCGGTTCCAGCCCGTCGAGATTCATTTTGCTGTTGCTGCGCGAGAACAATGCCTGAATGCCGACCCAGATCAGATAGGCGGCGCCGACATATTTCAGCAAATCAAACAGCCACGGCGTGGTCGTGATCACCACCGCCAGACCGGCCACGCAGTAAGACATGTGCGTGATGACACCGCAAATAACCCCCAGTGACGTCATGAGTGCCGCAACGCGCGGGTATCGGGCCGCATTTTTGATGACCAGAAAGAAATCGGGGCCGGGAGAAAGCATGCCGAGGAACGCAATACTGGCAACAAAAAGGGTGGTTTCAAGCATGGAAATAACCGTCGTTAATGTTCAGAACAAAATGAAGGCCGCATGATACGCCAATCCCCGGCAATATAAATCACTCTTATGGCTTTTTTTGCCGGACTGACATTTCGGTTAATGGTGGAAAGGGCGGTGACTGTACCGTAATCGCCCCGGTGTGTAAGCGCAGTTGTACAAGCGCGATCGGAGAGGCAAACTACAGATCGCGTTTCCAGCATTTTCGGCTGGGTAAATGAAAATTCTTCCGGTTTTTAACCCCCTTTCAGGCCAGAAACTGGCACATCGGGCGGGTAAAATCCCGTCAGGGTAAGAGCGCTCTTATATCTTTGTAAAGCGTGAGTCTCCCTATCGACGGTTGATTGGGCTTTCCGTATAGTGTGGGCTCTTTTTTTGAGTCTCTTTAATCAACACAGGGCTTCATAATGATTATCAGCCTGATCGCCGCACTGGCGACCGATCGCGTTATTGGCATGGAAAACGCAATGCCTTGGCATTTACCCGGTGATCTGGCCTGGTTTAAGCGTAATACGCTCAACAAACCTGTCATCATGGGGCGCAAGACGTTCGAGTCGATTGGGCGACCGTTACCTGGCCGGCTGAACATCGTCATCAGCTCAAAGCCTGGTGAGCACGACGGCGTGACCTGGGTGACGTCTGTGGAGGCCGCACTGGCCGCAGCCGGTGATGTGGAAGAAGTGATGGTGATGGGCGGTGGCCGCGTATACGAGCAATTATTGCCGAAGGCGAACCGTTTATACCTGACCCATATTGATGCGGAAGTGGAAGGGGATACGCATTTCCCTGACTACGAGCCGGATGACTGGGAAAGCACTTTCAGCGAATTCCATGACGCTGATGAGCAAAACTCTCATGGCTACTGCTTCGAAATCCTTGACCGTCGCGCCTGATTTTTCAGGCTGACGCGTAAAGCAAAAAGGCACCTTTCAGGGGTGCCTTTTGACTTTTATCCCGCCCAAAAACTACAGCGCTTTCGGCAGCTCAGATTGCTCTTTTTCTTTATGACGGTTCGACGGCTGGGTGAAATAGGTTTTATCTTCCCAGCGCAGCATCGTTAAATCCCCGCCCCAGCAACAACCGGTGTCCAGCGCGTAAATGCCTTCCGGCGCGCCTTTTCCTTCCAGCGATGCCCAGTGGCCAAACGCAATGCTGTAACCCGCTTCCTGCACCGGGCCCGGAATATCAAACCAGGGTTTGAGGGGTTTCGGCGCGTTCTCGGGTACATCTTTGCAAATCATATCCAACTGCCCGTTCGGGAAACAGTAGCGCATGCGGGTGAACGCATTGGTACTGAATCGCAAACGCGCCAGACCGCTCAGCTCCGGATGCCAGTTGTTCGGCATATCGCCGTACATGGCATCGAGAAACAGCGGGTAAGTGTCGCTGCTCAGCACGGCTTCGACTTCGCGGGCGCACATTTTTGCAGTGTTGAGATCCCATTGCGGTGTGATCCCGGCATGAGCCATCACCAGTTTCAGATCTTCATCTACCTGCAATACCGGCTGACGACGCAGCCAGTTGATCAGCTCATCGGCATCTTCTGCTTCAAGTAACGGCGTAATGCGATCTTTCGGCTTGTTAAAGCTGATGCCCGCGTAAACCGCCAGCAGATGCAAATCGTGATTACCGAGCACCATTCGCACGCAGTCGCCCAAACCACTGACAAAACGCAGGACTTCAACAGAAGACGGCCCGCGCGCGACGAGATCGCCCGTCAGCCAGAGAACATCAGTTTGCGGATCAAAATCCACCTGCGCCAATAGCGCCTTGAGTTCATCGATGCAGCCGTGAACATCACCAATAAGATATGTCGACATGTGGATTAGTTTATCAGCGTAGGGATGGCGAGGCGGAAGACCGGGATCGGCACGCGGAAGCTTTCACCGTCGTGCGCGACCATTTCGTAATGGCCTTCCATCGTGCCCAGTGGCGTTTCTAAAACAGCGCCGCTGGTGTAGTGGAATTCATTGCCGGGCAGGATCAGCGGTTGTTCACCGATAACCCCTTCGCCCTGAACTTCGGTCTGGCGGCCGTTACTGTTGGTGATCAGCCAGTAACGGCGAAGCAGTTGCACATTAAAACGCCCCAGATTGCGGATCGTGATGGTGTAGGCGAAAACAAAACGTTCTTCTTCCGGTATCGACTGTGACTCTACGTAGATACTTTGCACCTGAACACAAACACGGGGCGAATTAAGCATAACGCTACTCCTGAGGTTCCGGGGTTTTAGGCCGCGTGGACAACCAGTTAGCCAGTTTACAGTATTGCTCAACCGAAATATTTTCAGCACGCATGCTGAGATCTAAGCCCAGCTCCGTCATTTGCTCAGGAGTGAACAGATGGCCGAGGCTGTTACGCACAGTCTTACGACGCTGATTGAACGCGTCGGTAGTCAGGCGGCTCAGAATGCGGATATCAGAAACCGGATAAGGGATCACGTCATGCGGCACTAAACGCACCACGGCGGATTCCACTTTTGGCGCCGGTGTAAAGGATTCCGGCGGCACTTCCAGTACAGGGATAACGTTGCAGTAATACTGCGCCATCACCGTTAAACGACCATACGCTTTGCTGTTCGGGCCTGCAACCAGGCGGTTTACCACTTCCTTCTGCAACATGAAATGCATGTCTTTGATGGCGTTGGTGTAGGTGAACAGGTGGAACATCAGCGGCGTGGAAATGTTATACGGCAGGTTGCCGAATACGCGCAGCGGCTGGCCAAGCTCTTCGGAGAGCTCGCCAAAATTGATTTTCATGGCATCAGACTGAATGACGCGCAGCTTGCCCTGAAACTTCGGATTGTTTTCCAGACGTGTAGCCAGATCGCGGTCGAGTTCGATGACCGTCATGCTGTCCAGACGTGAAGCGACGGGCTCAGTTAATGCAGCCAGGCCAGGACCGATTTCGACGACAGATTCGCCCGGCATAGGATGAATGGCCGACACGATGCTATCGATAACAAACTGATCGGTTAAGAAGTTTTGCCCAAAACGTTTACGGGCAAAGTGACCTTGGTGGACTCTACTATTCATTGTTGTTATTTATCGTTGCTGTTATTTGCCATACGAATGGCGAGATTTATTGCTGTCTTGAAACTGCCTGCATCGGCGGTGCCGGTTGCAGCGAGTTCAAGGGCGGTGCCGTGATCAACGGAAGTCCGGATAAAGGGAAGGCCCAGCGTGATATTCACGGCGCGACCGAATCCCTGATATTTTAGCACCGGAAGGCCCTGATCGTGATACATCGATAAAACAGCATCGGCGTGTTGCAGATATTTAGGCTGGAATAACGTATCAGCGGGCAGCGGACCGATAAGATGCATTCCCTGCTGGCGCAGTTCTTCCAGCGCAGGGATGATGATGTCTATTTCCTCATGACCCATATGACCGCCTTCTCCGGCGTGCGGATTCAGACCACACACGTAGATTTGCGGCTTGGCGATGCCGAATTTGGTTCTCAGATCATGATTCAAAATGGTGATGACTTCGTGCAGACATTCGCGCGTGATCGCACCCGGTACGGCTAACAGCGGTAAATGCGTGGTCGCCAGCGCGACGCGCAGTTCTTCCGTTGCCAGCATCATCACAACACGGTTGCAGTGACTGCGGTCAGCAAAGAATTCGGTATGACCGATAAACGGGATACCGGCATCGTTAATGATGCTCTTTTGCACAGGGCCGGTAATCAGCGCGGCAAACTCACCGCTGATTGCGCCATCGCAGGCGCGGGCCAGCGTTTCTACCACGTACTGGCTGTTGGCGACATCCAGTTTACCGGGCGTGACAGGCACAGCTGTGCTGACCGGTAAAACCGTTAATGTCCCCGCGGCCTGAGGTTCTGCCGGGCTGTCTTTCTGGTATTCGCGCAACTGGATCTTCAGACCCAGTTTTTCAGCGCGCTCAAGCAGCAGGGCCGGATCGGCACACACCACCAGCTCAACAGGCCATGCCTGCTGAGCCAGCGCCAGTACCAGATCCGGCCCAACCCCGGCAGGTTCGCCGGGGGTGATGACGACAGATTTCGTTGTCAGTGTTTTATTGTCCATTACCGTCCATAATTTTCACGTACGCTTCAGCACGTTGTTCCTGCATCCAGGTCTGGGCTTCTTCCGCAAATTTACGGTTGAACAGCATGCGGTAAGCACGTTCTTTTTGTGCCGCATCTGTTTTATCAACCTGACGGGTATCCAGTAACTGGATCAGGTGCCAGCCGAACGAAGAATGAACTGGCGCACTGACTTCACCTTTTTTCAGGTTCATCAGCGCATCGCGGAACGCAGGATCGTACATATCCGGAGACGCCCAACCTAAGTCGCCGCCCTGATTTGCAGAACCCGGATCCTGAGAAAGCTGTTTCGCTTCATCAGCAAACGTTGCTTTGCCGCTCTTAATATCCGCCGCAGCCTGTTCCAGTTTCGCGCGCGCCTGAGCATCGGTCATCACAACGGATGGCTTGATCAGGATATGGCGTGCATGGACTTCAGTGACGGAAACGCTTTTGTTATCACCACGGATATCGTTCACTTTCAGGATGTGGAAGCCCACGCCTGAACGGATCGGACCGATGACTTGACCTTTCTGCGCAGTGCTCAGCGCCTGAGCGAACAGGGAAGGTAATTCCTGCAATTTGCCCCAACCCATGTTGCCGCCTTTCAGCGCCTGGGAATCGGCAGAGTAGGTGATAGCCAGTTTTCCGAAGTCCGCGCCGTTGTTCAGATCGGCAACGATTTTCTTCGCCAGCTGTTCAGCTGTATCAACCTGATCCTGTGTTGGGTTTTCCGGCAATGGCAACAGGATATGGCTGAGGTTAAATTCAGCGCTGCTGCCGTTCTGAGCCGCAACCTGTTTGGACAGCTGATCCACTTCCTGAGGCAGGATCGTCACGCGACGGCGAACTTCGCTGTTACGGACTTCGCTGATCAGCATTTCTTTGCGGATCTGGGCGCGATAAGTGCTGTAGTTCAGACCGTCATAAGCCAGACGGCTACGCAGCTGGTCAACGGAAATATTGTTCTGCTGTGCAATACCGGCAATCGCTTTATCCACATCCTGATCGGTCAGCGTGATACCCATGCGGGTCGCCATCTGCAACTGGATCTGATCCATGATCAGCCGATCCAGGATCTGGTGGCGCAACGTTGCTTCATCGGGCAGCTGTTGGTTCGCTTGCTTGGCCTGCTGCGTTACTGACTGATACAGGCTGTCTACGTCACTTTGCAATACGACGCCGTTGTTGACGACGGCGGCAACTTTATCAACTTCCTGAGGGGCTGCAAACGCAGTGCTGGCACAAAGCGTCACGCCGAGGAGAAGTGTTCTCCAGTTCTTCATACTTTTTCCATTTGTCTAATCCGCAAGCGCGGGTTTCAAGTTCACTGAGTTCGTAGAGTCTTAACTCATCAATCGTGGTATCGGCTTAGAAAGCGCGTTGATAAGGCAGTATGCCGCTGGCCAACATTTCTTTCGTTCCGAGGGTTTGATTGTTCCCCAGGCCTCTAAGTTCAATGTTGAATCCAATCTTATTGTCATACTTGCTTTCGGACTTAACAGTATCGTAGTTGGTGATCTTACGTTCGTAGCCCACGTTGATGGCCCAGCAGCAAGTGTTGTACTGCAAACCAATCAGCTGATCGGCAGATTGCTGTGCTTTCGTGTCGTAATAATAGGCCGCAACAATCGCCCAGCGGTCAGCAATTGGCCAGCTGGCGATGCCGCCCACCTGAGAAATACCATCCTGATAACCCGGGTTGGTCACGCTCGGCAGTGTCGCCTGAATATATTCCGGGCTGGCATAACGGTAGCTCAACTGAACCATTCTTTCTGAGTCAGCGCGGTATTCCAGAACGGCATCGCCCAGCGCCAGCGCATCTAAACGGGTGTCATACTGCACGCCGCCACGAACGCCCCAGAAGTCATTGATTTTGTAATAGCTGTCACCGGCCCAAACCAGGCTGCCTCTGTCATCACTTTTGTCCAGAACACTGTTCACGTCACCCGTGCGCGGTGGCTGGAAGTAGTAAATCTGACCGGCAGACGCATTAAAGCGCTCTTCCAGATTTTCGTCATAAATACGGGTGGTTAAACCGGTTGCCACCTGGTTTGCCGAAGCAATACGGTCCAGGCCGCTGTAACTTTTATCACGGAACAGACCGGTATAGTCGGACTGCAACAGCGTCGAGTCATAGGTATTAATCCCGCTCTGGTTACGATACGGAATGTACAAATATTGTGCGCGTGGTTCGAGGGTCTGGGTGTAATCACTGTTCCAGTCCATCGTCCTGTCGAAGACCATTTTGCCGTCGGTTTTGAACTCAGGCATAACGCGGTTTACTGAAGAACGCAGTTTGGTATTCGGGTTCGCATCGTAATACGCATCCGGAATATCCTGCTGATAGTGTGTCGCCATCAGCTTAACTTCGTTATCCAGACTTCCCCAGGCGTTGCTCAGTGGCAGGCTCAGGGTCGGTTCGAAGTGCGTACGCACCGCTTCCGGGTTATCAGGGTTAACGCTGGTGAATTTCACCGCCTGACCATAAAGATGCAGGTCAAAAGGCCCCACATCGTTTTTGTAATAGTTAATGTCCAGCTGTGGCTGGGCGCGGTAAGCATTGCTGTTACCGTAGTCCGAGAACACCTGGAATTGTTTGCTGGCCAGCGTCACATCCCAGTTTTCGTTGGCATAACCTACGCTAAACTTCTGGGTGGAATAGCCGTCAGTACTTGAACCGTATTTCGAATCGAAATCGGTGAAGTAGTACGGATCACTGACCTTGGTGTAGTCGACGTTGAAGCGCCACACCTGATCGTATACACCGGCATGGCGCCAGTAGTACATCCAGCGCTTAGTCTTATCGCTGGTCCGGTTCTCATCATCCACGTACTGCTGATCGATTTTCTTATCGTTGCCCAGATAATCGAACTCCATCAGACCTGCACCGGCCACGGTCAGATAGCGGAATTCGTTCTGCAATTGCAGACCACGGTTGCTCATGTAGTTCGGCGTGATCGTGGCATCGTAGTTTGGCGCGATGTTCCAGTACCAGGGAACGGTCAGGCCGAAGCCATTGTTGCTGCTGTATTTGGCGTTCGGAATAAGGAAGCCCGAGCGGCGTTTATCACCGATCGGCAACTGCATATACGGGCTGTAGAACACCGGAACCGGGCCAATATGGAAACGCGCGTTCCAGATTTCAGCCACTTCTTCCTGGCGATCCTGAATCACTTCTGAACCCACCACGCTCCAGCTGTTATCACCAGGCAGACAGGTTGTGAAAGTGCCGTTATCCATGATGGTGTAGCGGTTGTTGTCACGCTGCTTCATCTTGTCGGCATTACCGCGGCCCTGACGGCCTACCATCTGGTAATCACCGTTCTGAACATCGGTATCTTTGGTGGTCAGGTTTGCAAAGCCTTTTGGCCCGTTCAGCTTGATCTGATTATCGTTATAACGCACGTTCCCGGTCGCCGTGGCGGTACGGGTCGGAGTGGGCTGATTCGGGTTGGCAATTTGGTTGAGCTGAACATGATCGGCATCGAGCGTACTGTTACCCTGAACGATATTCACGTTGCCGCTGAAAAGCGCGCTGTCAGGATAATTTCCGGTGGCCTTGTCGGCATTGATGGTCACAGGCAGTGAATTAGGATCACCCTGCACCAAAGGTTTGTCATAGGTCGGAACGCCGAGCATACATTGTTGCGCGAGGTCGGCCATTGCGCCGTGACTGTACAATACTGACCAGATTGTGGCAGCCAGCACTGTGGGTAAGCGTGTTTTCAGACGTCTGTTTTTCATACGTAAAATGGTGTTCCGTCATCAGAGGCATCATGCCGGCAAACGGTCAGAGACTATCTCACTCATCATGGTTGCGCTAGTGTTAAATCCAACCTATTACGTTGCCGCCGTTAGGCACAACGATAAATGCCGGTTATGATAAAGCAATTTTTAAGCGACGGCATGGCGAATTGAGGAGTATATGCAGTATTGGGGAAAACTGCTCGGACTTATCCTGGGCTTATGGTCCGGTTTAGGCTTCTGGGGAATTGTTTCAGGGGTGTTGATAGGGCATATGTTTGATACCGCGCGTTCCGCGAAACGCCGGGGATATTTCGCCGATCAACAGACACGTCAAACCATCTTTTTCCGCACCACATTTGAAGTGATGGGGAATCTGACTAAATCAAAAGGCAGAGTGACCGAGGCGGATATACAAATCGCCAGTCTTTACATGGAACGTATGCAGTTGCACGGTGAGCAGCGTGAAGCCGCCCAGCGCGCCTTTCGCGACGGGAAAGATGCGAATTACCCGTTGCGGGAAAAAATGCGGGCATTGCGTACTGCATGTTTTGGCCGCTTTGATCTGATCCGGACTTTTCTGGAAATCCAGATCCAGGCGGCGTATGCCGACGGCTCTTTGCACCCGAACGAGCGCGAAGTGCTGTATGTGATTGCCGAGGAACTCGGGATCTCCCGCATGCAGTTCGATCAGTTCCTGCGCATGATGGAAGGCGGACAACAGTTCGGCGGAAATCAGCAGGGCGGTCACTCTTATCGCGGCGGTTATCACCAGACACAGCAAGGCCCGACGCTGGCCGATGCCTGTAAAGTGCTGGGCGTGAATGCCACGGATGACGCGACCACCATCAAACGGGCGTACCGCAAACTGATGGGCGAACATCACCCGGACAAATTGGTTGCGAAAGGTTTGCCGCCGGAAATGATGGAAATGGCGAAAGAGAAAGCGCAGTCGATTCAGGCCGCGTATGACCTGATCAAAAGAGAGAAAGGTTTTAAGTAATCTTCTCCGACGCAAAAGTAAAAGGCGCTGAATTCAGCGCCTTTTTTGTGTCTTCCGGAAACTTAAAAATCCGGCTCGCAGTTAAATACCAGAGGCGCATCAGTGATCGGATGGTAAAACGACAGCTCCTGCGCATGCAGTTGCAGACGGTCAGCGGCGGCCAGCGCCTGCGGATGTGCGTAAAACTTATCGCCCAGAATCGGATGCCCGAGGGCCAGTAAGTGCACGCGCAGCTGGTGCGAACGCCCGGTAATCGGCCGGAGTTTGACGCGCGTCGTGCCGTCTTCATCCCAGGACATCACTTCATACTGCGTCAGCGCTTTCTTCCCGGTCTCATGGCAAACTTTCTGCTTAGGCCGGTTGGGGTAATCGCAAATCAGCGGCAAATCAATAATGCCGTAATCTTCTTCGACCCGTCCCCAGACGCGCGCGATATACACTTTCTTGGTTTCGCGTTCGCGGAACTGGCGTTTAAGCTCACGCTCAGCTTCTTTGGTCAGCGCCACCACAATCACGCCACTGGTCGACATATCCAGACGATGCACCGATTCCGCTTCCGGATATTGCTGCTGAATGCGCGTCATCAGGCTGTCCTGATGCTCGGCTAATTTCCCCGGCACTGAAAGCAACCCGCTTGGTTTATTGACCACCATGATGTGTTCATCCTGGAAAATCACCTGCAACCAGGGATCGGTCGGCGGATTGTAATTCTCCAGCGGCCGGGTTTTGGACGGTTCAGGCATTGTCGGTTGATGTTCGCTCATAGCGGTTTCAGTCTGCATTCAGGGTGAAATAAAAGAAGGGATGCAGAAGCGGCTGCATCCCGACAGGCTTACTGGTGGCTGACGACCACCAGACGGATCGCATCCAGACGCCAGCTGGCGTCGTTCAGATTGGCCAGCACCTGCTTACGGTTTGAGTCTACCGATTCCAGTTCGTCATCGCGAATGTTCGGGTTCACTTCTTTCAGCGCTTTCAGACGATCCAGCTCTTTCGTCAGTTGCTCGTCCGCTTCAACTTTCGCCGCTTCAATCAGCGCACGCGCCTGCTCAGCAATTTCCGCTTCAGCCTGTTGCAACATGGCGTGAACGTCCTGCTGCACGGCATTCACCAGCTTGCTGGAGTTATGACGGTTGATGGCGTTAAGCTGGCGGTTAAAGCTCTCGAATTCTACCTGCGCGGCAAGGTTAGTGCCTTTGCGATCCATCAGCATGCGCACCGGTGTTGGCGGCAGGAAGCGGGTCAGTTGCAGGTGTTTCGGCGCCTGACATTCGACCACGTAAATCAGCTCTGCCAGCAGCGTACCGACCGGCAGCGCTTTGTTTTTCAGGATCGACACCGCACAGCTGCCGGTATCACCGGACAGGATCAGATCCAGACCGTTGCGTACGATCGGATGTTCCCAACTGATGAACTGTGCATCTTCACGCGACAGCGCCTGTTCACGGTCAAACGTCACCGTACAACCGTCTTCCGGCAGGCCCGGGAAATCCGGCACCAGCATGTGATCGGACGGCGTCAGAACGATCAGGTTATCGCTGCGATCGTCCTGATTGATGCCGACGATATCGAACAGATTCAGTGCGAAATTCACCAGATTGACGTCGTTATCCTGCTCGCCAATTTCTTTCGCCAGTTGCTGCGCACGTTCGCCGCCGTTGGAATGCATCTCCAGCAGACGGTCGCGGCCATTTTCCAGCTTCTCTTTCAGCGCGTCATGTTCTGCGCGGCATTTGAGAATAAAGTCGTCCAGACCTTCCTGCTCAGCCGGTGTGGCGAGGAACGTAATCAGCTGATCGTAAGCGCTGTCATAAATCGTCCGGCCGGTCGGACAGGTATGTTCGAACGCATCCAGACCTTCATGGAACCAGCGGACCAGCACGGACTGCGCGGTTTGCTCAAGGTAAGGCACCATGATGTCGATATTGTTTTGCTGGCCGATACGGTCCAGACGGCCAATACGCTGCTCAAGCAGATCCGGGTTGAACGGCAGATCGAACATCACCATCTTGCTGGCGAACTGGAAGTTACGGCCTTCGGAGCCGATTTCAGAACACAGAAGAACCTGCGCGCCTTCTTCCTGCGAAGCGAAGTACGCGGCGGCGCGGTCACGTTCGATGATCGACAAACCTTCGTGGAACACGGCGGCGCGGATCGCTTCGCGTTCACGCAGAACCTGCTCCAGTTGCAGCGCGGTGGCGGCTTTGGCGCAAATCACCAGCACTTTTTCGTCACGGTTGGCGGTCAGATAACCGAGCAGCCATTCCACGCGCGGATCGAAGTTCCACCAGGTGGCGTTTTCGCCTTCGAATTCCTGATAAATCTGCTCCGGATACAGCATGTCGTGCGCACGGGCTTCGGCGGTTTTCTTCGCGCCCATAATGCCGGAGACTTTAATCGCGGTCTGATATTGCGTCGGCAGCGGCAGTTTCACCGAATGCAGATGGCGCTCCGGGAAACCTTTTACGCCGTTACGGGTGTTACGGAACAGCACGCGGCTGGTGCCGTGGCGATCCATCAGCATGGAAACCAGCTGTTTCGCGGCGGCTTCATCACCTTTATTGGCGGCGGTCAGCAGCGCGCCGGTGTCTGCATTCCCAACGCTTTCGCCCAGCAAGGCCAGCGCTTCCGGCGTCAGTGGCTCTTTATTAAGCAGCAGCGTCACGGCATCCGCGACCGGCTGATATTGCTGTTGTTCTTCAATGAATTCTTCGTAATCGTGGAAACGATCCGGATCCAGCAGGCGCAGACGCGCAAAGTGACTTTCCTGGCCCAGTTGCTCCGGCGTGGCGGTCAGCAGCAGGACGCTCGGGATTTGCTGAGAAAGCTGCTCGATAACCTGATATTCGCGGCTTGGCGCGTCTTCGCTCCACACCAGATGGTGCGCTTCGTCGACGACCAGCATGTCCCAGGACGCATCGGACAACTGCTCGAGGCGGGACTTATTGCGGCGCACGAAATCAAGAGAACAGATAACCAGTTGCTCGGTTTCAAAAGGGTTCGTTGCTTCATGCACGGATTCGGCATAGCGGTCGTCATCAAACAGAGAGAAACGCAGGTTGAAGCGGCGCAGCATCTCAACGAGCCACTGATGTTGCAGGGTTTCAGGCACCACGATCAGCACGCGTTCGGCGCGGCCGGACAGCAATTGCTGATGAATAATCATGCCGGCTTCGATGGTTTTACCCAGACCGACTTCATCGGCCAGTAAAACGCGCGGCGCATGACGCTGGCCGACTTCGTAAGCGATGTGCAACTGGTGCGGGATCAGGCTGGCGCGCATACCGCGCAGACCGCCGAATTCCAGACGGAACTGCTCGCGCTGATATTTACGTGCGCGGAAACGCAGGGCAAAACGATCCATGCGGTCAATCTGACCGGCGAACAGACGATCCTGAGGTTTGCTGAATGTCAGTTTGCTGTCGAGCAGCACTTCACGCATGGCAACGCCGGTTTCTTCTGTATCCAGACGGGTACCGATATAGGTCAGTAAACCTTTGTCTTCAATGACTTCATCGACTTGCAGTTGCCAGCCTTCGTGGCAACTGATGGTATCACCGGGATTGAACATCACACGGGTGATCGGGGAATCATTTCGGGCATACAAACGGTTTTCACCGGTGGCGGGGAAAAGCAGGGTAACCATGCGCACATCCAGCGCAACCACGGTTCCTAATCCTAATTCGCTTTCCGTATCGCTTATCCAGCGTTGACCCAATGTAAACGGCATAATCTCTCTCTGTGTTATTTGCTCTGTGTACGACAACTGCGGCAGCGACTGCGCATTGCTCGCCATGCCTCTGATAATGCTTGGGCAATAGTTTTCTTTTCCCGTCAGCAGGCGGGAAGTGATTCACTGTGTGAGGATGATTCAGAAATGGGAAAGGGCGCTATGGTAATGGAAGGTAAGCGATTCGTCACCTTAGAATCACATCCGCAGCGCCTTCTTTTGCTTAAAATAACCCCATCTGACCTGTAATGAGTGTAGCAAAATCGTCATGAAGGAAAGGCAAAATGCCATCGGCCACCGGTTCCAGCTGGCGTTCGATGTAGTGATCGTAATCGACCGGTGACTGGCAGTTCTCCAGCGGTTCCGGCCCGGAGGTGGTCATCACGTAGCTTATCCACCCGCCGTTCTGGTACTGCTTTGCGCGGCCATGCTGCACATTATACTCATCCGCCAGCCGGGCGGCGCGGACGTGCGGCGGCACATTTTTCTCATAATCACTGAGCTTGCGGCGCAGGCGTTTGCGGTACACCAGCTTGTCGTCCAGCTCGCCGTTGAGCGTGCGCGCCACATAATCGCGGACATAATCCTGATACGGTTTCTGATGGAAAATCCGCTGATACAGCTCCTGCTGAAACTCCTGCGCCAGCGGCGTCCAGTCGGTGCGCACCGTTTCCAGCCCCTTATAAACGATGTGTTCGCCGCCGGCATCTTTCACCAGCCCGGCATAACGCTTTTTACTGCCGGTTTCGGAACCGCGGATTGTCGGCATCAGAAAGCGTTGATAATGCGTTTCGAATTCCAGCTCCAGCGCGCTTTCCAGCCCGTATTCCTGCTGCAAATGCTGTTTCCACCAGGCGTTCACCTGCTCCACCAGACGTCGGCCAATGACATTGGCGTCTTCCTGCGTATGCGCTTTATTGAGCCAGACAAAGGTGGAATCCGTATCGCCGTAAATCACCTGATAACCTTCGGCCTCAATCAGCTCGCGGGTCTGGCGCATGATGTCGTGCCCGCGCAGCGTAATAGAAGAAGCCAGGCGCGGATCGAAGAACCGGCAGCCGCTCGAGCCAAGCACGCCATAAAAGGCGTTCATGATGATTTTCAGCGCCTGCGACAGCGGTTTATTGTTGTGTTTTTTCGCGGCTTCGCGCCCCTGCCAGATCTGGCTGACGATTTCCGGCAGGCAATGTTTTTCCCGTGAAAAACGGGCGTTGCGGTAGCCGGGAACAGAATGTTCATCGTCCGGCTGTTGCAGCCCGGCCACCAGCCCGACCGGGTCGATCAGAAATGTGCGGATAATCGACGGATACAGACTTTTGTAATCGAGCACCAGCACGGAATCGTATAGGCCGGGGCGGGAATCCATCACGAATCCGCCGGGGCTCATTTCACCTTCCAGTTCGCCCAGATTTGGCGCGACATAACCGGCGCGGTGCATGCGCGGTAAATAAAGGTGGGTAAAGGCGGCGACTGAACCGCCGCTGCGGTCGGCGGCCAGCCCGGTTACCGACGCGCGTTCGAGAAGAAACGGCATCAGCTCGGTTTTGGCAAAAATACGCGTGACCAGCTCGCAGTCTTTCAGGTTGTAACGTGCCAGCGCGGGTTTGTTTTCACGAAAACGTTGTTCGATTTCGGCCAGACGCTGATACGGGTTATCGCTGGATTTCCCTTCGCCTAATAAACTTTGCGAGACGAATTCAAGACTGAAGGAATTGAAGTTCCAGAAGGCGGATTTCAGGGCTTCAATGCCGTCGATAATCAGGCGGCCTGCGGCGGCGGCAAAAAAATGCCCCTGTTTGAAGCCGTGCTCGCGCCATTCCAGCTCACCGCCGCCACGCCCGAATTTGAGCGGGATTTTGTAGCGGTCGGCATGCTTTTGTAAAACGCGCAGATCGAACTGTATGACACTCCAGCCGATAATCGCATCCGGATCGTAAGTTTCCAGCCATTCGTTGAGCTTTTGCAGCAGTTGCGGACGGCTGTCGACGTATTCCAGATTGAAATCGAACTGACTGTCCGGGTCACCGTTCGGCGGCCCGAGCATATAAACGTGGCGCTGCCCGCAGCCTTCCAGCCCGATGCAATACAATTCGCCGTTACCGCTGGTTTCGATATCCAGAGAACAGAGTTTCAGCGGCGGGCGGTATTCCTGCGCCGGTTTCATCTTCGTGTCGAGCAGCAGATTGCCCGGCCCCGGTTTGCCACTGAACCACACCGGCGCGGTGATATAACGCTCCATCAGAAAACGTTCAGGCGGGCGGATATCCGCTTCATACACCCTGACGCCATTCTCTTTTAACTGCTTTTCAATGCGCATTAACTGCCGGTGTTGCGGGCAATACAGGCCGAGAACCGGCCGTGAATGGAAATCCTGCAACGGTAATTCGCGCAAACTGACATTTTTTTCATCGGCCAGCAGACGTTCAGCCTGCGCGCGCTGTTCCGCCGGAATAAAGGCCACCGACTCCTGCAACGGCAGACGAACTTTCTGTGGGCCGTCGTCAGTCGCCAGCCACAGTTCCACTTCCGTGCCACGCGGCGTGTCGCGCCAGTGGCGGGTCAGCACGAATCCCTGACGCGGCGAGGTGTCAGTGGTGTGTGCGGCGGAGGGAGTGGATTGTGCGTTAATAAGCGCCTCGCAAGCGGAATGAAAAATCAATGACAGAGTATGGTTATTTATACAGTCTTTGTCCACGACTCTGGATTCTGCCAAATACGCATACAATTACTGGGTTGACGGCAATACTTCAGGCGCTGACAATTCAGCCGCTTGATGTATTTACTACAATCAAAGTTCAGAAAACTGACACTAGTCTCATTATTTATCCGTACTGATGCTCTATGCCTTTTGCGTCACAATTACTGGGAATTTATGGAAGCCTATTTACAACATCTGGTCGCTCAGTCGGTGGGCTTTGCTTTAATTATTGTCGCCGTAGTAGCTTTTTTCGAATCGCTGGCGCTGGTCGGGCTGATTCTGCCCGGCACGGTGATGATGGCGACACTCGGGACGCTGATCGGCAGCGGTCAGGTCGGCTTGTACGAAGCGTGGCTGGCCGCCGGGCTCGGTTGCTTCTTTGGCGACTGGGCGTCTTACTTCATCGGGCGGCGTTTTAAAGAACCGCTGCATCAGTGGAAATTCCTGCAACGCTATCAGTCATTGCTTGATAAAACCGGGCACGCGCTTGATCGCCACAGCTTTGCAACGGTGATTATTGGCCGCTTCATTGGCCCGACGCGTCCGCTGGTGCCGCTGGCTGCCGGTATGCTCAACCTGCCGCCGTATAAATTTGCACCGCCGAATATCATCGGCTGCATCACCTGGCCGCCGGTCTACTTCCTGCCGGGAATTCTGGCCGGCGTCGCGATCGACATTCCGACCGGCCACAACAGCGCGGTCTTCAAATGGATGCTGTTTGCGGCTTTCGTGCTGATCTGGCTGAGCGCCTGGCTTCTCTGGCGCTGGTTCCGTGCCGGAAAAGCCGCGCCGGACGCGATGACAAAATGGTTGCCGCTGCCGCGCCTGCGCGTGGTTTGCGTGCTGAGTCTGGTCGCGACGGCGGTGAGCATCGTGATGCTCAGCAAACAGCCGATGATGCCGGTCTACGGTCATTTGCTGTGGAAAGTGATTACCCGCTGACGGGAACGGCAATATCCTGCAAAAGTCTTGTGCAGGATATTGCCGCATTATTTCGGTTTGCGTGAAAATAATATCGTCTGCTAATTGTTCGTGATAACGTGTCTCCGTAAACCTCTCGCTTTACTGTTTAATATTGACTTTATTTCCTTAATTTGAACTCACTCTCATATCTGGCCGATAGTTTATTTATCCTTTCAGTTTCACTGCTTTGTTAGGTTTTATAATTAATTGTTTTGTATAGATAAAAATCCTTTTTTGGGTATTTATAGGTAAAAGCTATAAATGCACCGCCAAATCAATATTGGTTTAGCCCTTTCCTCATCGTGAATACTCCCAGCGCTCTGACATTTGAATCTTACATGCACTGTGTTCAGGAATGTGCATTTCTGGCTAAGGGAATTAAGCGCGATGAAGAAATTAATTAAATATGCATTACCTCTGACATTAACATTCTTAGCGCCTGGCGCTCAGGCTGAATATTTATGGGGTTTCTTTGATACCGGTTTGCATTATCTGGACTGGACACAAAACACCACGCACCGGACCGGAATGAAATCGCATAAAGATGACTTTTTCTATCTTGAATTGGAAGGCGGTGCGGGATTTACCTGGGGCGAAACTTACGGTTTCTTCGATCTGGAAAATCCGCTGAATAAAGAACATGACCAGCCGGGAGATGAACAGCGCTATACCTTTAAAAGCACCAACCGGTTCTATCTGGGTAATTCAGGTTTTAATCTTTACGGCCATTTATATGGCACCTACGGCGCGCCACTCGGCGTGCATTTCCATGATGTCATGGCGCTATACGGAATAGGCTACAACATTAAGGCGGGTAACTTCTGGTATAAGCCTTTTATCGCCAAACGTTATACCGATCAGACGTATTACACCGGCGATAATGGCTATGTATTTGGCTGGGCCGCCGGTTATGACTTCACCGCGTGGGGCGAGAATTTCAGCCTGACCAACTGGACGGAATATGAGTTTGACCGTGCCGACCAATATGCTGCCGGCAACGGCGGTAAAGAAGGCGTCAACGGTGGCGCAGGCTTCTGGTGGAAGCCCAATCCCAGCCTGACGGTCGGATTACAGTATCGCTATGCGGATAATAAATTGGGTGAAAGTTTCCTCCAGGACGGAATTATCTACTCCATAAAATATAACTTCTGATCTGCTCGTATCGCATTGTTCATGCTCTCCTGAAAGGAAATAAAATGACAATACAAATCCGGCTGAAAATTATGTTCTTCCTTCAGTTCTTTATCTGGGGTTCCTGGCTGGTGACGCTGGGTTCTTATATGATCAACACATTGCATTTTACAGGAGCGCAGGTGGGTTTAGTTTACGGCGCTAAAGGTATTGCCTGTATTATTATGCCCGGCATCGTCGGTATTATTGCGGACCGCTGGGTAAAGGCCAATAAACTGTATGCGCTGTGTCATTTCTTCGGTGCGGTTGCCTTATTTACGGCGGCCGGCATTGCTGATCCCCATCTGATGTTCTTTGCGATGCTATTTAATGCCATGGTGTATATGCCGACCATCGCGTTATCCAATACCATTTCCTATATTTGCCTTGAGAAAGCCGGGCTGGATACGGTGAAAAACTTCCCTCTGGTGCGCGTGTTTGGCACGGTCGGGTTTATTTTTGCAATGTGGGTAATCAGCCTTTCCGGTTTTGAGCTCAGCAATATTCAGCTGTATATCGCGTCGGGCATCTCGGTGGCGCTGGCTCTGTACGCGTTAACGCTGCCGGCTTGCCCGACGTCCGGCGTGAAAAAAGGCAGCTCGTGGGTGAGCTTGCTGGGGCTTGACGCGTTTGTGTTGTTCCGCCAGAAGAAGATGGCCGTTTTCTTCCTGTTCGCCATGCTGCTGGGTGTTTCCCTGCAAATCAGCAACACATTTGCCAGCCCGTTTATGCATGATTTCTACCGCAATCCGCTGTTCCACGACAGCCTGGTGGTGAAGTATCCGTCCATTCTGTTGTCGATGTCCCAGATCGCCGAAGTCTTCTTTATTCTGACCATCCCGTTCTTCCTGTCCCGGTTTGGGATCAAGCGGGTCATGATGATCAGCATGGGGGCCTGGACGCTGCGCTTCGCACTGTTCGCTTTCGGCGATCCGTCGTTTGGCGGGATGATTTTCCTGTTGCTGTCGATGCTGGTGTACGGCTGCGCGTTCGACTTCTTCAATATTTCAGGGGCGATTTTTGTTGAAAAAGAAGTGGCGCATAACATCCGTGCCAGCGCTCAGGGCTTATTTATGACGATGGTGAACGGCGTCGGGGCGTATGTCGGCGCCATAGCCAGCGGGCATGTAGTTGATCACTTTACGGTGGATGGCGTGAAAGACTGGCAAAGTATCTGGCTTTCCTTTGCCGCTTATACCGTGGCTCTGGTGATCGTGTTTGCCTTCACGTTTAAGTACAAACATAACCCGGCAGAATTCGCCAAACCGGTTCTCAGCCACTGATATCCGGCCGCCGGATGCCCAGCACTTTGGCTTCCGGCGCGGTGCCGTCAGCCAGCGCCTGCGTCGGGCCATCGTAGAAAATCCTGCCATCCACAATCAGCAAGGTGCGCGGTGCAATCCGCGCCGCATCGTCCAGATTGTGCGACACCATCAGCAGCGTGAGATTACGCTGCCCGCACACTTTATCCAGCAAACTCAGCATTTCGCTGCGCAGCGCAGGGTCGAGCGCAGAAAACGGTTCGTCGAGCAGCAAAACCGGCTGACTGCGTAACAGGCAACGCGCCAGTGCCACGCGCTGACGCTGCCCGCCTGAAAGTTGCGACGGCAGACGCTCCAGACAGTCTTCCAGCCCGACCTGCCGGGCGATTTCCTCTAATGCCTGCTTTTGCTGTGCACTGAGTTTCAGCCCCGGATGCAGCCCCAGCCCCATGTTCTGGCGTACGGTCAGATGCGAGAACAGATTGTTTTCCTGAAACAGCATCGACACCGGACGTTTCGCCGGGGGCGTTGCGCTGTGATCGGCACCGTTCAGTAAAATTTGCCCGCTGACCGGCGTCAGAAAACCCGCCACCAGGCTGAGCAGGGTACTTTTCCCCGCGCCGCTCGGGCCGAGGATCGCCACACGTTCACCCGCCGCGACGCGCAAATCAAAGCGCATCGGCAAATGCTCGTACAGGTAGGTCAGTTTATTCAGCGTCAGCATGGCGGCCCGGCAATTTCTCAATCAGGGTAAATAACAGGAAGCATAGCAGCAGGAGTAAAAGCGCCGTGACCGCACCGTCCTGGCTGCGATAGGAACCTATCTGCTGATACAGATAAAACGGCAACGTGCGGAAATTCTCATTGCCAAACAGCGCTATTACGCCGAAATCCCCGAACGACAGCACGCACGCGAACGCCAGTGCCTGCGCAATCGGGCGTTTCAGCGCACTGAGTTCGACGCGGCGCAACCGCTGCCAGCCGTGCATATCCAGCGAAAGGCACAGCGGATTGTAGCGTTCGGCCACGTCGCGCATCGGGTTATCCAGCACTTTTAAAGCGTAAGGCACGGCCATCAGTGCGTTGGTTAAAATGACCAGCGGCCACGGCGATTGCGGCAATCCGGTGGTGTCACCGAGCAGCAGGAAAAAGCCCGTGGCCAGCACGATGCCCGGCATCGCGAGGATCAGCATACCGCTGAGATCCATTGCCTGCGCCCAGCCATTTTTCTGGCGTAAACGCAGCTCGCGGCTGCTCCACAGCAACATCATCGTCATCAACACGCACAATAATCCGCTGCCCAGCGCGATACGGACTGACGTCCATAAAGCCTGCCACAGCGCGGGCTGTTGCAGCACGCTGACGGCGGCGCGATTTATACCATCGATAACCACGGCCAGCAGCGGCGGCAGGATCAGCAGTAAAGCCAGACCAATCAGCAGACCGTCGGTAATGCGGCGCAGCGGGGAATCGTCCGGATTGCGCCAGCGCTGAGCCTGCGTTTGCCCGACCGGCAGCGCCTGACTCAGTTTCTGACTGAGCAAGACCAGCGCCAGACAGCAAAACAGCTGGATCAGCGCCAGCGTGGCGGCACGGCCTAAATCGTAGTCGTAACTCAGCGCCTGAAAGATCGCCAGCTCAATGGTGGTCGCCTGCGGGCCGCCGCCAAGGGAAAGGACGGTCGCAAAGCTGGCGAAACAGAGCATAAAAATCAGCGCCGCCGCCGGGAAAATCTGACGACGCAGCGCGGGCCATTCGACAAAGCGAAACTGCTGCCACGCGTTCATCCCCAACTGAGCCGCCAGCTGACGCTGCTCAACTGCGATATTTTCCAGCGCCTGCAATAAAAGACGGGTTGCCAGCGGCAGATTGAAAAATACGTGCGCCAGCAAAATGCCCTGTAAACCGTACGGCGAAAAATGGTAATCCACGCCCAGCCAGCCGCAAATCTGCGACAGCCAGCCCTGTCTTCCGTATACGCTGAGAATGCCGAACACCGCGACTAAAACCGGCAATACCAGCGTCATCGCGCACAATCGTAATAACAACTGACGGCCGGGAAAACGGCGGCGGAAGAGGGCACGTGCCAGCAAAATGGCGGGCAGCACCGAGCAGAGCGCCGAAAGCAGCGCCTGCCAGAAAGTGAAGCGGATAACGTGCCAGAGATACGGATCCTGCCACGCGGACGCACCGCTCATTTGTGGCGCATGACGCCACAGCGAGCCTAATGCCAGCGCGGCGACCAGCAGCATCGCCAGTGACGCCACCGCGCCCGGCCAGAGCCAGCGGGGGATCAACGGCTGACGGCGTTCTGCCATGCCTGAATCCATTCGCTGCGGTGAGAAGCCACATCCTGTGCGCTGTATTGCAGGGATTTTGCCGGTACGGTCAGCTGTTTAAAGGCATCAGGCAGTGGCGTGCTGATCACCGGATACATCCAGTTGCCGGTCGGAATGACTTTCTGGAAATCTTCAGTAGTGATGAATTTCATGAACTGTTCAGCCAGTTTTGGCTGTTTGCTGCTGGCCAGTTGGCCCGCGACTTCCACCTGCATGTAATGACCTTCGGTGAAGTCAGCGGCGGCATAATTGTCTTTCTTCTCTTCGACAATGTGATACGCCGGAGAAGTGGTGTAGCTCAGCACCAGATCGCTTTCGCCTTTGAGGAACAGGCCGTAAGCCTCGCTCCAGCCTTTGGTGACGGTCACGGTTTTCGCCGCCAGTTTTTGCCACGCTTCAGGCGCTTTGTCGCCATAGACTTTTTGCATCCACAGCATCAGGCCGAGACCCGGCGTGCTGGTGCGCGGATCTTCGTAAATCACTTTCCATTTCTGGTCGCTGTTGATCAGCTCATCAAGGCTTTTTGGCGGGTTTTTCAGTTTGTTTTTGTCATACACGAACGCGAAATAACCGTAGTCGTAAGGCACAAACGTCGTGTTATTCCAGCCACCCGGCACCGTCAGTTTAGCATCGGTTTCCGGTGCTTTGGCAAACAGGCCGGTTTGCTCAGCCGCCTGCAACAGGTTGTTATCCAGACCGAGCACCACGTCCGCTTTCGTGTTTTTGCCTTCCATCCGCAGACGGTTCAGCAAAGATACGCCATCTTCCAGCGCGACATATTTCAGTTCGCAGCCGCACTGTGCCTCAAAGGCTTTTTTGATCGCCGGGCCGGGGCCCCAGTCGGCAGAGAAGGAATCGTAGGTATAAACCGTCAGAACGGGTTTTGCAGCAAAGGCAGGTGCAGAAAGTAACAGCAGGCAGGACAATAATTTTTTCAACTTTGCGCTCCAAAAAAGAAAAGGGGCAAAGGATTTTGAGTGAGCATTGCACAGTCTCAAATCCCTCCGCCGGGGTTAACCGGATCAGGTTCGACGGGTATCAGGTCTCAGCCATATTTAAACGTGCTGCGCGTGTGTAGATCGGGCGTCGTGCAGTGCCCGAAATGCTCACGTACTTTGTGTACGCTCCGCTTTCTGTGCGCTGGACTTCACCCGCTGAACACGCGCTCGCGGCGTTTAAAAATCGAGGTCATTCTTTATTACAAAAGAAGTCACTCGGGCACCCCGTTGAGAACGGATGTCATTCTAGAGATTAACGGCGCAATGCGATAGTCCGATTAGCTGTCGGGCGGCGCGAACCAGGCAGATTTGAAGTCGAACCAGCCGAGGGTGTTCATCCGCACGCCGCGCATACTGCGCTGGCCTTGCAAAACCAGCCAGTGATGGAACAGCGGATGAATATGATGGCTGGCGATCTGCTTCTGACTCCAGTCGGCAATCGAGAGCTTTCCGGCGTGCCATAACGCGGCGTCTTCATCCATTGTTTGCGGGAAGCAATACGCCAGCAGCGGCAGTTCGTAGAACGAGGCAAACAGCGAAAACTCCAACGGCAACGTGAAGTTGGCACTGCCCAGCCACAGATCGGTTTTAACGCCGCCGCGATACCACACCGCATAATCGACAATCTGAATCACCAGCTCAATGCCTTCTGCCGCCAGCAGCGGGCGCAGTGCATTGCAGATGGCGTGATGTTCCGAATGTTCGTTATAAAACGTCAGCGTGACCTGCGTGAGACCGTCAGGTTTGGGCGGGCGAGGCAGCAGCGCTTTATGATGCCAGCGCGGCAACAGGCCGTACGCCGGTGACCAGTAACGCTGGTAAACCGGCTCGGCGGCGTTGAGCAGCGCAATCGGATTGAACAAATCGCACAGCCACTGGCGCGTTTGTGCGTTTTGGCCGACCGGCGAACGCTGGTCGAAAAGCAGAAAATAACAACCTTCCTCAAGGCGGCTTTCAAGCTCACTCTTGCCGGATTCGTCAGCCTGAAGCTGGACGCCGGAATGCACCAGTTCCTCGCTGAGTTCAGGTAAAACCCAGATATTGACCTCATCGATCAGCGCCCGGAATCCAAAATATTCGTCAAACGCACGGATCCGCAGCTGCGTTTTCTGATTTCGTACCACGGCATACGGCCCGGTTCCCACCGGATGGCGGGCAAAATCGGGCAATGACTCCCATTCCTGCGGCAGGATTGTTGCGTGGATATTCCCGAACAGCCACGGTAGCCAGTGGTCGGGCGCGTTCAGATGGATGTCGATGACGTTTGGCGTCGGCGAGATCACTGAGACGATATTGCCGAATAAGCGGTGTGATTTGAGACGCGCGAAGGTGGTAATAATATCGGCCATTTCCAGCTCACGACCATGATGAAAATGAATGGCCGGACGCAGATAAAACCGCCAGTGCAGCGGAGATATTTCTTGCCAGTGATGGGCCAGATCGCCTTCTACTTCCCCTTTTTCCTCATTTATGCGCGTCAGTCCGCTGAAAATCTGTCGCGCGATGTGCGTTTCCGAGCGGCGTAACATAGTACCAGGCAGCAGGTTAAACAGCGGGCGATAGTACAGCACGCGCAGAATATGTTTACCCTGACGGAAGCTGCGCCCCAGCTGGGATAACAGCATCTGGCGCACCATGCTTTTATCGCCAACCAGCTGTACCAGCTGATCGATCCGGTCCTGTTCAAGCAGTTCTTCGGCGCGTTGTTGCTGGAGCGCCAGGCCGGTGTACAAAAAAGTCAGCTTTGACCGCTTACCGCGACCGGCTTCGGCATCCCAGCTGAGCCAGCCCTGATCCTGCATGGTGCTGAGCAGAGACCGCATATGCCGCCGCGAGCAGTTCAGGATTTCCGATAACGCCAGCAAAGTGGTTTCGGTTTCTTCACCGTGGCAGCTTTGCCACAATCTGATGAACTGCTGTTGCAAACGGGACGAGGTCATAAAAGAGGAACTCCGGAGGAAATCTCATCAATTTATCTTTCCTCATATTACCCCGATACTGAACTCCAACGAAAGCCAGTCATGAAGGTCAGGAGGTCATCATGAAAAACGCTCTAACTGCCCGTTTCTACCAGCGCTACTTTGCTGCCATCAGCAGAAATGCGGCCAGAAATCATGCTGACTGGCTGTCATGGGTTCCGGTGGAATACCGTTTAGACATTCTCTCCCGCCTGACGCAGTGGGACATCGCCTCGCAGGATGATGAACAATACCGCCGTCATTTATAACCCGCAGTTGCGGCCAGATTCGATTTTCTGAGTAATGGTGTAATGTCACCAGCCAGTGGGGTAACTCACTGGTTTTTTTCTATTGATTATCCCCTTCACACTTCGAGCCGCAGATGCGTTGGCCGCTCTTGCTCACCCGAATCACTGACTCATGTCAGCTCATCGGGATTCGCGCGATTGCCGCCTTCCTGCAACTCGAATTGTTTTGGGTATACACTGTATGTTTCGTTGTAAGACTTTCATTTCTCAGGGATGGCGTTATGTCTAAACCTCGTATTAATGCAATTTATGTCACCTTTCTGGTGGTGTCCTTGCTGTGTGGTGTCGCGGGCGCGTTGCAGGCGCCGACGCTTAGCCTGTTTCTGACCAATGAAGTGAAAGTCCGGCCGATGTGGGTCGGTTTCTTTTATACCGTCAACGCGATTGCCGGGATTGCGATCAGCTTTCTGCTGGCGAATCGTTCGGATAACAAAGGCGACCGCCGCAAGTTGCTGATGTTTTGCTGCCTGATGGCCATCGGCAACACTCTGGTGTTTGCTTTCAGCCGTGATTATCTGGTGCTGATTACCGTCGGGGTTTTGCTGGCAGCCATCGGGAATGCGGCGATGCCGCAGCTGTTTGCGCTGGCGCGCGAACACGCCGATCGTTCATCCAGCGAAGTCGTCATGTTCAGCTCAATGATGCGTGCGATGCTCTCGCTGGCGTGGGTGCTGGGGCCGCCGCTGTCATTTATGCTGGCGCTGAATTACGGTTTCACGCCGATGTATCTGAGTGCGGCCGCGGTGTTTATCGGCAGCATACTGATGATTGCGTTTTTCCTGCCGTCCGTGCCACGCCTCGAACAGCCGGTGGATGAAAAAGTCGTGCCGGTCAGCGCGTGGCGGAACAAAGATGTCCGTCTGCTGTTTTTCGCATCATTGCTGATGTGGACGTGCAATATCATGTACATCATTGATATGCCGCTGTATATCACCAGCGAGTTAGGTTTGCCGGAAGGGCTGGCGGGCTTGCTGATGGGAACGGCGGCAGGGCTGGAAATCCCGGCGATGCTGGTGGCCGGCTATCTGGTCAAACGTTTTGGTAAACGCAAACTGATGCTTTACGCGGTGGCGAGCGGGGTGATTTTCTATGCCGGTCTGGTGGCGTTCCCGTTCAAAGCCGCGCTGATGATCCTGCAACTGTTTAACGCGATTTTCATTGGTATCGTGGCGGGTATCGGGATGCTGTATTTTCAGGATCTGATGCCGGGGCGCGCCGGTTCGGCGACCACGTTATTCACCAACAGTATCTCGACCGGCGTGATTTGCGCAGGTTTGCTTCAGGGCGTGATCGTGGAGAACTTTGGCCATTATCCGGTGTATTGGGCGGCGACCGTTTTGGCGGTTCTGGCGCTCGGCCTGATGTGTAAAGTCAAAGACGTCTGACCGCACTGAAAAGAAAAACCCGCGAAGTTCGCGGGTTTTTTTACGCCTGAAACATGGTCATCAGTGCATAAATGCAGGCTGATTTTTCTCGTAGCCGGAGATGTTCTCTTCGTGCTGCAAGGTCAGGCCGATGCTGTCCAGACCGTTAATCATGCAGTGACGGCGGAAGCTGTCGATGACAAACGGATAGCTTTTGTCCCCGGCTTTCACGGTTTGCGCTTCCAGATCCACTTCGAACTGAATGCCTTCGTTGTCTTTCACCAGCTGGAAAAGCTCGTCAACTTCCGCTTCGCTCAGCGTGATGGGCAGCAACTGGTTATTGAACGAGTTACCGTAGAAGATATCGGCAAAGCTCGGTGCGATGACCGCGTGGAAACCGTAGTCGGTCAGTGCCCACGGCGCATGTTCACGGGACGAGCCGCAACCGAAGTTTTCGCGTGCCAGAAGAATGCTCGCGCCTTTGTAGCGCGGTTTGTTCAGCACGAAATCCGGGTTAGGCACCTGACCGGCGTCGTCCAGAAAACGCCAGTCATTGAACAGATGCTGGCCGAAACCGGTGCGGGTCACTTTCTGCAAAAACTGTTTCGGGATAATCGCATCGGTATCGACGTTTGCTGCATCCAGCGGAACCACCAGACCGATGTGTTGGGTAAATTTAGCCATGGTGTTTTCCTCAGTTCAGTTCACGGATATCAGCGAAGTGGCCGGTGACCGCTGCTGCGGCAGCCATTGCCGGGCTGACCAGATGCGTGCGTCCGCCACGGCCCTGACGGCCTTCGAAGTTACGGTTGCTGGTAGACGCGCAGCGTTCGCCCGGTTCCAGACGGTCGTTGTTCATCGCCAGACACATGGAGCAGCCCGGCAAACGCCATTCAAAACCGGCTTCGATGAAGATCTTATCCAGACCTTCTTCTTCCGCCTGCGCTTTGACCGGACCGGAGCCTGGCACCACAATCGCCTGCACGCCGGTCGCTACTTTGCGGCCTTTGGCAATAGCTGCGGCGGCGCGTAAATCTTCGATACGTGAGTTGGTGCAGGAACCGATAAAGACTTTGTCGATGGCGACGTCGGTCAGTTTAATGCCCGGCTGCAAATCCATATACGCCAGCGCTTTTTCAGCGGAAGCGCGTTCTACCGGATCGGCAAATGAAGCAGGATTTGGGATCACCTGATTAACGGCCATCACCTGGCCCGGGTTGGTGCCCCAGGTCACCTGTGGGGCAATTTCAGAGGCGTCCAGCGTCACGATGGTGTCGAACTTCGCGCCGTCTTCGGTTTTCAGGGTTTTCCAGTATTCTACCGCGGCGTCCCAGTTCTGCTCTTTCGGCGCAAACTGGCGGCCTTTCAGATAAGCAAACGTGGTTTCATCCGGCGCAACCAGACCGGCTTTTGCACCCATTTCAATCGCCATATTGCACAGGGTCATACGACCTTCCATGCTCAGCGCTTCAATCGCTTTACCGCAGAATTCCACCACGTGGCCGGTACCACCCGCACTGCCGGTTTTACCGATAATTGCCAGCACAATGTCTTTCGCCGTGATGCCCGCAGGGGCTTCGCCGGTGACTTCAATCTTCATGGTTTTCGCGCGGCCCTGTTTCAGGGTTTGCGTCGCCAGAACGTGCTCAACTTCAGAGGTGCCGATACCGAAAGCCAGTGAGCCGAACGCGCCGTGCGTGGCGGTATGGGAGTCGCCGCACACGATGGTCATGCCCGGCAATGTCATACCCTGCTCAGGGCCGATGACGTGAACGATGCCCTGGAACGGGTGGTTCAGGTCATACAACTGCACGCCAAATTCCGCACAGTTTTTGATTAATTCCTGCATCTGAATGCGCGCCATTTCGCCGCTCGCATTGATGTCTTTGGTTTGCGTGGATACGTTGTGATCCATGGTCGCAAAGGTTTTTCCCGGCTGGCGCACAGGACGACCCATCGCGCGCAGGCCGTCGAATGCCTGCGGAGAGGTCACTTCGTGAACCAGATGGCGGTCTATATATAACAATGGCGTTTCGTTTTGCGCTTCGTAAACCACGTGAGCATCAAACAATTTTTGGTACAGAGTCTTGGCCATGTTATGCCCCTTCTTTCACAAAGCGGGCAATAATGTCGCCCATTTCACTGGTGCCCAACGCCTGCTGGCCGTTCGCCAGATCGCCGGTGCGGTGACCTGCTTCCAGCGCTTTATTCACGGCCTGTTCGATTGCATTTGCCGCGTCATCCGCGCCCAGGCTGTAACGCAGTAACAGGGCCGCAGACAGGATTTGTGCAATCGGGTTAGCGATGTTTTTACCGGCGATATCCGGTGCAGAACCGCCTGCCGGTTCGAACAGACCAAACGCCTGCTCATTCATGCTGGCAGAAGGCAACATGCCCATAGAACCGGTGATCATCGCGCATTCGTCAGACAGGATGTCGCCGAACAAGTTGGAACACAGCAGCACGTCAAACTGGGAAGGATCTTTAATCAGCTGCATCGTCGCGTTGTCGATGTACATGTGGCTCAGGCTGACATCCGGGTAATCTTTCGCGATTTCGTTAACCACTTCGCGCCACATAATCGAGGTCTGCAACACGTTGGCTTTATCGATGGAGGTCACTTTGCTGCGGCGTTTACGCGCAGATTCAAACGCGATACGTGCAATACGTTCGATTTCAAAGCGGTAATAGACTTCGGTATCAAACGCTTTTTCGTGCTGACCCTGACCTTCGCGGCCTTTCGGCTGACCGAAGTAGATACCGCCAGTCAGTTCGCGTACGCACAGAATGTCGAAGCCTCTTGCGGCAATGTCGGCACGCAGCGGGCAAAACTCTTCCAGACCCTGATAAAGACGGGCAGGGCGCAGGTTACTGAATAATTTGAAGTGTTTACGCAGCGGTAATAATGCGCCGCGCTCCGGCTGATCGTTAGGTGGCAAATGTTCCCATTTCGGGCCGCCGACGGAGCCAAACAGAATGGCATCAGCTTGTTCGCAACCCGCAACGGTAGCTTCCGGCAACGGGCTGCCGTGTTTATCGATGGCTGCGCCACCGACGTCATATTCGCTGGTCGTAATTTTCAGGCCAAAACGCTGACGCACTGCGTCCAGAACTTTATAGGCCTGGGCCATAACTTCAGGGCCAATTCCGTCTCCGGGTAAGACGGCAATATGATGGGTCTTGCTCATGTTCACACCGTTTCCTGATTATTTTGAATGTTGTTGTATTGCTGACTTTCCTGCTGCAAGCGTTGTTTTTCAATCTCAACTTGTTTGCTGCGCCAGATGTTGTTCAGTACGTGCACCATCGCTTGTGCGGAGGATTCAACGATGTCTGTCGCCAGACCCACGCCGTGGAAGCGGCGGCCATTAAAGGAGACGACAACGTCGACCTGGCCCAGTGCGTCGCGGCCCTGGCCTTTTGCACTCAGCTGGTATTTGACCAGCTCAATCTGGTAGCCGGTGATGCGGTTGATGGCCTGATAGACAGCATCAACCGGGCCGTTGCCGGTGGCGGCTTCGGTCATGATTTCTTCGCCACAGACCAGATTCACAGACGCCGTTGCGGTGATTTTGGAGCCTGACTGTACGCTGAAGTTATCCAGACGGTAGAATTCCGGCTCTTCCTGCTGCTTATTAATGAAGACCAGTGCTTCTAAATCGTAGTCGAAAACCTGACCTTTTTTGTCGGCCAGCTTCAGGAATGCGGTATACAGATGATCCATGTTGTAATCGGATTCTTTATAGCCCATTTCTTCCATACGATGCTTCACGGCCGCGCGGCCGGAGCGGGAAGTCAGGTTCAGCTGAATCTGGTTCAGACCGATAGATTCCGGGGTCATGATTTCGTAGTTTTCGCGGTTTTTCAGCACGCCGTCCTGGTGAATACCGGAGGAGTGTGCGAACGCGTTAGACCCGACAATCGCTTTGTTGCCCGGGATTGGCATGTTGGTGATCTGGCTGACAATCTGGCTGGTGCGGTAGATTTCTTTGTGATTGATGTTGGTGTGAACATTCATGTATTCCGAACGGGTGCGGATTGCCATGATCACTTCTTCCAGCGCGGTATTCCCGGCGCGTTCGCCGATACCGTTCAGCGTGCCTTCTACCTGACGCGCACCGGCCTGAATGGCGGCGATGGAGTTACCGACCGCCATGCCCAAATCATCGTGGCAGTGTACGGAGATAATCGCTTTATCGATGTTAGGTACGCGTTCGTACAGGTTAGTAATGATGCCGCCGAACTGAACTGGCGTGGTGTAACCGACGGTGTCGGGGATATTAATGGTGGTCGCACCGGCTTTGATGGCGGCTTCCACGACGCGGCACAGATTGTCCAGCGGCGTACGGCCTGCATCTTCGCATGAGAATTCAACGTCATCGGTATAATTACGGGCGCGTTTCACCGAGTGAACCGCCATATCCAACACCTGATCAAACGAACGCTTCAGTTTGGATTCAATGTGCAGGGTAGAGGTTGCCAAAAAGACGTGGATACGGAACGCTTCAGCTACGCGCAACGCTTCGGCTGCGGCATCGATGTCACCGTCTACGCAACGGGCCAGACCGCAAACGCGGCTGTTTTTAATCTGGCGCGCGATGGTTTGTACAGACTCGAAATCGCCGGGAGAAGAGACCGGGAAGCCGACTTCCATGACATCCACGCCCATTCTTTCCAGCGCCATTGCAATTTGAATCTTCTCTTTAACACTCAGGCTGGCTTGTAACGCCTGTTCACCATCACGCAGCGTGGTATCGAAAATAATGACTTGCTCGCTCATGGGTTATTCCTTGTCTGTTTTATTTTCGCGCCCTGCGGGGAGATAAAAAAAAACCCGCGCATCGGCGCGGGTTTATTGTCTGTGGAAGTTGAAATCAGTTCTGATTTTCGCCCACAGGCTTACCGCGCAAATTTTCTGCGTTGAGTAGTAGGCCTAGGAGACGGGTAATCATGAACATGTTTTCAGCTTCTCATAATCGGGTGGTCAGAACGGATATCGTTCAAACAGTGCCTAAAGTGATACGGGAATGTCCTTTGTATGTCAACCTTCACTGTGTGGAAATCGCTAAAAACCTTGCAAATGATATTTTATCTCATTTAGCATAAAAAACTGGTTGCAGGAGTCTGTCCGGCGCAAAGCTTTTTGCGGGTTTTTCCCTCACTCTGCGTATATAAAAAGGTCAAAAAGAGACACCATTTTTAAACAACGAGCTAAATTACCTTTCTAATACAGGTGATTAGGGATGATGTAGTTCTGCTTAACTTATTATTCATTTTTCGCATGTTGTTTACCCAACTATTTTATTGTCTTATATCATCAGTTTTTAAGGGGGAAGTGAGATTCATATTTCCCTTTATGATTATTAGGAAATGCGTTTCTATATCCTTTCCTAATTAACATGATGAAATTCCACGGAATTACCGGTCATTGTTTCTGCAGGTCTGATATTCCTCCGTGTCCTGTTTTTATAAAGAAAGTTATTAACGTCATTACTCCTTTTATTGGAGTAATTTTGATGGAGAACTTCATGTCAGATATCACTACAGAAATTAAAACTAAGCAGCCGGAAGCCGAAACACATCTTCGTAATGTGGACTTGAATTTACTGACGGTATTCGATGCTGTAATGCAATTACAGAATATTACCCGCGCTGCCAATATGCTGGGAATGTCCCAGCCCGCAGTCAGTAATGCCGTAGCCCGGCTGAAAGTGATGTTCAATGATGATTTATTTGTGCGTTATGGCCGCGGTATTCAGCCCACCATGCGCGCCCGTCAGCTCTTCGGACCTGTCCGTCAGGCTTTGCAGCTGGTCATGAATGAGTTGCCGGGTGCAGGTTTTGATCCCAATATCAGCATGCGCCAGTTTAATGTGGCAATTTGCAGCCCGCTGGATAAGCGCCTGACGTCTCAGGTTTTAAATGCCATTGATACATTATCAACCGGTGTCAGCATTAAATTGCAGACCATCGTCAATGATAATATCGAGCACCAGCTGCGTTATCAGAATATTGAATTTATGATCAGCTATCGTAAATTTGAACGTGCCGATTTTTGTAATCAGGCATTATTTAATGACGAACTCGTTTTGGTCGCCGCGAAAAATCATCCGCGTATTAGTCCGCATATGTCAGATGAAAAATATCTGAAAGAAAAACACGCCGTGATGGTTCTGGATCGTTTCTATTCATTCAGTTCGGCTTATTACGACGATCCTGAGTTGCAATCTCTGATTGCTTATCAGGGAACCGATCTTTTCAGCGTAATGGAAATTGTATCGAAGACCGATATGGTCGCCCTGGTTCCACGCTGGCTGGCACAATCAAATGCCGGAATGCTCAATTTATCCGTGATCCCTTTGCCGTGGATGAAAAATCATCTGACCTGCTACCTTTCCTGGCATGAATCTTCCAGCAAAGATAAAGGGAATATGTGGATGAAATCTTTATTAAGCCAATGCGTTCTGTCCTTGTAGTAAGCCAACGAATCACACTTTTACTGAGGCTCAGGCTGAAGTAAAAGTGGCTGTTTATGAAGTTCTTTGGAGTTTTTTATCCTGCCTGTTTTTTTCACCTCGTTAAAAGCTGGCAGGTTTTTTTTTGCAATAAAAAACGTCCGTTCCCCTTTCCAAAACCGCGTTGCGCACCCACAATTTAATTTCACCGTGCACGGTTTGCCGGTAGACTGCGTTAAATTTTTGTAATGACGCTATGCAGTCAGATCCTCCTCCTTTCCTGATTACGCTGGATGCCGGTACAAACACTCAATGAATCCAACCTTAAAAAACTATCATCTGATTACCCGTTTTCGCCAGCAAGTCAGTGCCCGTGCTGAGCAAGTTGCTTTCCGTGAATGGTCCCCTGCGGCAGAAACCTCCCTGACCTGGCGTGAGCTTGGCGAAAAAGTGGATGCCCTGTCCGACGTGTTATTGCAGGAACAGGTGAGTGTTCAGGAACGCATCGCGATTTGTGGAAATAACTCCATGGCATGGGCCATTGCAGATCTGGCGATCCTCCAGTTACGTGCCGTGACCGTGCCCATTTATGCCACGAATACGCCTTCCCAGTCGGCGTATGTGCTCAATGATGCCGATATCCGCATTCTGTTTGTTGTGGGCCAGAAACAGTATGACGCGGCGGTTGCTCTACGCGATTTGTGTCCGCAGCTGAAACATATTCTGGTGCTGGACAGCAGCGTTGACCTGCGCGGTATCGCGATGGCGCGGCACGTTTCCCAATTCGTTCCGCAGGACCGACTGCTGGCAGCCGAACGTGAAGTCCGTGTCAATGCCAGTAATCTGGATGATTTGTTCACGCTGATTTACACCTCCGGCACAACCGGCGAGGCGAAAGGCGTCATGCTCGATTACACCAGCATGGCGACGCAACTCCGGCAACATGAAGAACGCCTGAGCATTTCGGACAGCGATGTTTCACTGTGTTTTCTGCCGCTGGCGCACGTTTTTGAACGGGCCTGGAGTTTTTTTGTGCTCCACTCCGGCGCGCAAAATGTTTTCCTGCGGGAAACCGATCTGGTTCGCGATGCGTTGCAGGCAGTTAAACCAACGGTCATGTGCGCCGTTCCGCGCTTCTATGAAAAAGTCTTCAGTGCGATCCACGATAAAGTTGCGCGTTCTGGCTCGCTGAAAAAACGGCTTTTCCACTGGGCGGTGGCGCAGGGCAAAGAAAAGTATCTGACGGAACGTCGCGGCGAACGTTATTCGTTCTGGCTTTCTCCGGCTCATTTTCTGGCGGACAAACTGGTGCTGAAAAAACTACGTGGCCTGCTCGGCGGTAATCTGCGTTTTCTGCCTGCGGCCGGTGCGAGCCTGGATGACAATGTCATTTTGTTTTTCGAATCTCTCGGGCTGCACATTAAATACGGTTATGGTCTGACGGAAACCTGCGCCACGGTGACCTGCTGGGAAGAAAAAGATTTTCGATTTGGCTCAGTAGGAACGGCGTTACCTGAGATAGAAGTGCGCATCGGGGATGAAAATGAAATCCAGGTGCGTGGCCCGACGTTGCTGCGAGGTTACTTTAATAAGCCGGAAGAAACTGCCGCCAGTTTTACCGCTGATGGCTGGTTCAAAACCGGCGATGCCGGGAAAATGGACGAGCAGGGCAACGTATTCATCACTGAACGCCTCAAAGATCTGATGAAAACGTCGGGCGGGAAATACATCGCGCCGCAACGGATCGAAGGCACGCTGGTGCAGGATCGTTACATTGAACAGGCGGCGGTAATTGCCGATGAGCGGCATTTTGTTTCCGCGCTGATCGTGCCCGATTTTGATGTGCTGAACATGTATGCGCAGGCGCATCACATTGATTATTTCAACCGCGCCGGGCTGGTGAAAAACGAACAGATCCTGTCGCTCTTTGCGCATCAGTTGCGTGAGATCCAGCACGATCTGGCCGGTTTTGAGCAGGTGAAAAAGTTCGTGCTGCTGACCAAACCGTTCACGATGGAAGCCGGTGAACTGACACCAACGCTCAAACTGCGACGGAAGATCATTTTCAGCCGCTATCAGCAGGAAATCGATCAGCTTTATCGCGAGTAACGGCGAACCTGCCGTTTGCTGCTTTTCTGCTAAAAATACCGGCCGACGCCCGTTTGCCGGTTTCTTCCTGATTTTTATGTCAGCCCCGGACATAATTTAATACTGTAATTTTTCCGACCTTCCTGATATTTCTGACTGGTTCCCGCACGCAGGCAGTGTTTTGTCCCGAACGGGTGAATGAAGGCAGCGTGAGGCAAAAAAACAACCGTTCCGGACAATTTTTGGCGTTTGCCTGACTCAGATTCTGACGCTAAGGTACTGAGTTAGATTCGTGAACGCCAATAAGAACAGCAGGGTTTTTTAAGCCCGACAGAAAGTCCTAAAATTCAGCGATTTATCATTAAATCGTTGCCTGATAGAACAGCTAGCTGAAAGAAAAGTCATCCTATAAAAGAAGCAAAAAGCCTGGAGGCAAAACCATGGAGATGTTGTCAGGAGCCGAGATGGTCGTCCGGTCGTTAATCGACCAGGGCGTTAAGCACGTATTCGGTTATCCCGGCGGAGCGGTGTTGGATATCTATGATGCCCTGCATACGGTCGGTGGGATTGATCATGTGCTGGTGAGACATGAACAGGGTGCTGTTCATATGGCTGACGGTTATGCGCGCGCCACAGGCGATGTGGGCGTGGTGCTGGTGACTTCCGGTCCCGGCGCAACCAATGCTATCACCGGTATTGCCACGGCTTATATGGATTCCATTCCACTTGTGGTGCTATCCGGCCAGGTACACAGTTCACTCATTGGATATGACGCGTTCCAGGAATGCGACATGGTAGGGATTTCCCGCCCGGTGGTGAAACACAGTTTTCTGGTAAAACGCGCGGAAGATATTCCGACTGTATTGAAAAAAGCGTTTTATCTGGCCTCAACCGGCCGACCTGGTCCGGTGGTGGTCGATTTACCTAAAGATGTGGTGAACCCGCAAATCAAACTGCCGTACGCCTATCCCGAGCAGGTTACGATGCGTTCGTATAACCCGACCGTGCAGGGCCATCGCGGGCAAATCAAACGTGCGGTTCAGACTCTGCTGGGTGCGAAAAAACCGGTGCTGTATGTCGGCGGCGGCGCGATCAACTCTGAATGTGATGCTGAGTTACTGCAACTGGCCGAGAAACTGAATCTGCCGGTGACCAGTTCCCTGATGGGACTGGGTGCGTTCCCGGGCACGCACCGTCAGAGCCTCGGCATGCTTGGCATGCACGGTACGTACGAAGCCAATATGGCGATGCACAATGCCGATCTGATCTTCGGTGTGGGCGTGCGTTTCGATGACCGGACCACCAACAATCTGGCGAAGTACTGCCCGAATGCGACGGTCATGCACATTGATATCGACCCGACTTCTATCTCCAAAACAGTCAATGCGGACATCCCGATTGTCGGCGATGCGAAGCAGACGCTGGTTCAGATGCTGGAACTGCTGGCGCAAAGCGATGAGAAGCAGGAGTTCGATGCGCTGCGCGACTGGTGGCAGAATATTGAGAACTGGCGCGGGCGCGAGTGCCTGAGCTATGACAAAAATACCGGCACCATCAAACCGCAGGCGGTTATCGAAACGCTGCATCGTCTGACCAAAGGCGAAGCGTATGTGACGTCTGACGTCGGCCAGCACCAGATGTTTGCTGCGCTGTATTACAAATTCGACAAACCGCGCCACTGGATCAACTCCGGCGGTCTGGGCACGATGGGTTTCGGCTTACCGGCCGCACTGGGTGTGAAACTGGGCCTGCCAGACGAAACGGTGATTTGTGTGACCGGCGACGGCAGTATCCAGATGAATATTCAGGAGCTTTCTACCGCACTGCAATACGATTTGCCGGTGATTGTCGTCAACCTGAACAACGGTTATCTCGGCATGGTGAAACAGTGGCAGGACATGATTTATTCCGGCCGCCATTCCCAGTCTTACATGCAGTCCCTGCCTGATTTCGTCAAACTGGCGGAAGCTTACGGTCATGTGGGTATTGCTATCCGCAAACCGGAAGAGCTGGAAAGCAAACTGGCGCTGGCGCTGGAACAGAAAAATCGTCTGGTATTTGTTGATATCAGCATTGATGAAACAGAACACGTTTACCCGATGCACATCCGTGGCGGTGCGATGGACGAAATGTGGTTAAGCAAAACGGAGAGGACCTGATCATGCGCCGGATTTTATCAGTATTACTGGAAAACGAATCGGGCGCGTTGTCCCGCGTAGTCGGCCTGTTCTCTCAGCGTGGCTATAACATTGAAAGCCTGACCGTGGCCCCGACCGATGATCCGACGTTGTCCCGCATGACGATTCAGACCGTGGGTGACGCCAAAGTGCTGGAGCAAATCGAAAAGCAGCTGCATAAGCTGGTTGACGTACTGCGTGTAACCGAACTGATCCAGGGCGCGCACGTTGAACGTGAAATCATGCTGGTGAAGGTGCAGGCTTCGGGTTATGGCCGTGAAGAAGTGAAGCGTTCGACAGAGATTTTCCGCGGGCAAATCGTGGATGTTACTGCAACGCTTTACACCGTTCAGCTGGCGGGAACCAGCGATAAACTTGATGCATTCTTAGCCAGTATACGTGATGTGGCTGAAATTGTGGAAGTTGCCCGTTCCGGCGTTGTCGGCGTTTCCCGCGGTGAGAAAATCATGCGCTAAAGCGTAAATAATCAGCAGGATGTAAAATTTATCTGCCTCATAAAAGCCCAACTTTTTCGTTGGGCTTTCTTTTTTGCGCCCCAGGTGAAGCGATTCGGTAAAACACCTTGCCCGGCAATGGCTTCTGGGGTTAGATAAAGCATTATCTTTATTAAGGGGTTTTCTCAGTGAAGCTGGATGAGATCGCGAGGTTAGCGGGCGTTTCGCGTACGACGGCCAGTTATGTCATTAACGGCAAGGCGAAACAGTATCGTGTCAGCGATAAGACAGTCGAAAAAGTCATGGCTGTTGTGAAGGAACATAACTATCACCCGAATGCGGTGGCAGCCGGTTTGCGTGCCGGCCGTACACGTTCTATTGGTCTGGTGATCCCCGATCTGGAAAACACCAGCTACACCAAAATCGCAAATTTCCTTGAGCGTCAGGCCAGACAGCGCGGGTATCAGCTGCTGATCGCCTGTTCTGAAGATCAGCCGGATAACGAGATGCGCTGCATCGAACATCTGCTTCAGCGACAGGTCGATGCGATAATTATCTCCACATCTTTACCGCCGGAACATCCTTTCTATCAGCGCTGGGCCAACGATGATTTCCCGATCATTGCACTCGACCGCGCACTGGATCCTGAGCATTTCATCAGCGTCGTGGGCGCTGATCAGGACGACGCTCTGATGCTGGCACAGGAACTGCGCACATTCCCGGCTGAATCGGTGTTGTATCTGGGCGCGTTGCCTGAGCTTTCTGTGAGTTTCCTGCGTGAGCAGGGCTTCCGCCAGGCGTGGGCCGAAGATTCACGCCAGCCAAAATATCTGTACGCCAACGCGTACGATCGTGAATCAGCGGCGGTTGTTTTCGCCGAGTGGCTGAAAACCAACCCGATGCCGCAGGCGTTGTTCACCACATCGTTCCAGCTGTTGCAGGGCGTGATGGATGTGACGCTGAAAACCGAAGGGCGTCTGCCGGTGGATCTGGCGATTGCGACTTTCGGCGATAACGAGCTGCTCGATTTCCTTGAATGTCCTGTTCTGGCGGTCGCTCAGCGTCATCGTGACGTGGCTGAACGCGTGCTTGAACTGGTGCTGGCTTGCCTTGATGAGCCGAAGAAACCGAAAGCCGGACTGACGCGGATCCGCCGTAATCTGTTCCGCCGTGGCCGTCTGAGCCGCAAGTAAAACCCCAACGGGCATTCTTCCTGAGTGCCCGTCACTTTCCTCACCGCACGTCCCAATCTGTGTTTCAGCTAATTCGACTTATTCTTGTGGATAATACAATTATGAAAATTCCCATAGTAGATGAATGGATAATTTAGGAGCATTCCCAGACAACTGAATTATTAAGAAATGTTTTCGCGCTTCCGTTGCCGATATAAACCTCCCAATCAATTTCTAAAATACGTTAATGCTGCCTGCAAAAGTGCTGTAGAATTCCCCGCTTAATTTCCCTCAGCATGCGTTTTGAAGAACGCTGATGGTTTTTAAAACGCCTCAAAGGCTTATGCCATGCGGGCTGGCATACAAAATGATGATGATTTAGCAGTGATAGCCAGAAAAAAATTGAGAATGATTTTTTTTATGGCAAACCGGTCAAGAAATGAGAGTTAGATAGCAGAAGAATATAAATAGTTAAATAATGTTCAGTTTGGTTTTTTTTTAAACGAAATTATTAACCCTGCGAAATTTCTTCAACTAATCATGACGTTATTTTCTATCCCTCCTCTAAAACACCTCACTACAATGCGCAGTACTTTCGTTTACCTGCGTAAATATTGCCAAACCGCCTCTGCTCTGGCTTGACAAGGTTTTAAAACCATCCGTAAACTCTTTTCTGTGGGAATTTGTGGGGGAAAGTGGTGAAAAGGGTCATAGAGGGGTAGATCGGTCATGTTTCGTGGCGCGACGATGGTTAACCTCGACAGCAAAGGGCGACTTGCCGTACCCACCCGTTATCGGGATTTGCTGAGCGAAGAATCGCAAGGTCAAATGGTGTGCACCATAGACCTCCATCACCCATGTCTTCTCCTTTACACCCTCCCTGAATGGGAAGTTATCGAACAAAAATTGTCCCGTCTGTCGAGCATGAATCCCGTCGAGCGCCGCATTCAGCGCCTTTTACTCGGGCATGCCAGTGAATGTCAGATGGATAATGCCGGACGTTTACTGATTGCAACCACACTGCGTCAGCACGCCGGGCTCGCAAAAGAAGTGATGCTGGTTGGACAGTTCAACAAGTTTGAACTGTGGGATGAACAGACCTGGTATCAACAAGTTAAGGAAGACATCGACACTGAACAATCGTCTCAGGAACCGCTTTCTGAGAGATTACAGGACTTGTCATTATAAGCATGGTTGAAAACTACAAACACACTTCCGTTTTGCTGGATGAAGCCGTCAACGGCCTCAACATTCGACAGGACGGCATTTACATAGACGGAACTTTTGGCCGTGGTGGCCATTCACGTCTGATTCTGTCCCAGCTTGGGCCGGACGGACGCTTGCTGGCGATTGACCGCGATCCACAGGCGATCAAAGCCGCAGAAGCTATTGAAGACTCACGGTTCTCGATTGTTCACGGGCCGTTTTCCGATCTTGCAGAGTATGTCCGCGATCGTGGCCTTGAAGGCAAAATTGATGGCGTGCTGCTGGATCTGGGTGTTTCTTCACCGCAGCTGGACGACGCCGAACGCGGCTTCTCTTTCATGCGCGACGGGCCTCTGGATATGCGTATGGATCCAACCCGGGGTTATTCAGCCGCAGAATGGCTGATGAAAGCGGAAGAAGAAGACATCACCTGGGTATTGAAAACGTTTGGCGAAGAGCGTTTCGCGAAGCGTATTGCGCGCGCGATTGTTGAGCGTAACCGTGAATTGCCAATGACCCGTACCAAAGAACTGGCGGATTTGATTGCGAATGCCTCACCGTTTCGTGAAAAGCATAAGCATCCGGCTACGCGCAGTTTCCAGGCGATCCGTATCTACATCAACAGCGAGCTCGAAGAAATTGAACGTGCGCTGGACGGCGCGCTGGAAATTCTGGCACCAAAAGGGCGTTTGTCCGTGATCAGCTTCCACTCGCTGGAAGACCGTATCGTGAAGCGCTTTATCCGCCAGCACAGTCGTGGCGCTCAGGTTCCGGCGGGTATCCCGATGACCGAAGCGCAGATCGCTGAACTCGGCGGACGTTCCCTGAAATCTGTTGGAAAAATGATGCCGTCCGAAGCGGAAGTTTCGGAGAATCCGCGGGCACGCAGCTCTGTTCTGCGTTTTGCTGAGAGAACGAGCGCGTGATTGGCAACGAACGCCACGGACTGGTGGGGGTCATTGCCAGCGATATTCTTCGCAACGGCAAGATCCCAATGATTCTGCTGATCGCCGTTCTGGTCAGCGCAATATTCGTTGTGACCACGGCGCACCGCACGCGTTTACTGACGGCGCAGCGTGAACAACTGGTACTGGAAAGGGACGCGCTGGACATTGAATGGCGCAACCTGATCCTCGAAGAGAACGCTCTCGGCGATCACAGCCGGGTAGAACGCATCGCAACGGAGAAATTGCAGATGCAGCACGTTGATCCATCTCAAGAAATTATTGTGGTTCAGCCTTAAAATGCGCACGGAGAATACAGGCAGCTAATGAAAGCAACACGCACCGCGAAGTTAAAGCGTCCCGAAGATCAAGCCAGCTTTATCAGCTGGCGTTTTGCGTTGTTGTGCGCCTGTATCCTTCTGGCTTTGGTTGGCCTGATGTTGCGTGTGGCTTATCTGCAAGTTATTAACCCTGACAGACTGGTCAAAGAAGGGGATTTACGTTCCCTGCGCGTCCAGACCATCCCAACATCTCGCGGCATGATCACCGACCGTTCAGGCCGTCCTCTGGCGGTGAGCGTCCCGGTCAATGCGATCTGGGCCGACCCGAAAGAAATTAACGATCGCGGTGGCATCACGGTTGATACGAAATGGAAAGCACTGGCCGACGCGCTGAACATGCCGCTGGATCAGCTTTCAGCCCGAATCAATGCGAATCCGAAAGGCCGCTTTGTGTATCTGGCGCGTCAGGTGAATCCGGCCGTTGGCGAATATGTCCATAAACTCAAGCTGCCGGGCATTTCCCTGCGTCAGGAATCCCGCCGTTATTATCCGGCCGGGCAGGTTACGTCGCACGTTATTGGCGTCACTAACATTGACGGCGAAGGCATCGAAGGCGTTGAGAAGAGTTTCGACCGCTGGCTGACCGGTAAACCGGGTGAACGTACCATCCGTAAAGACCGTTTTGGCCGCGTTATTGAAGACATCTCCACCGTCGACAGCCAGGCTGCACACAATCTGGCGCTGAGCATTGATGAACGTCTGCAAGCGCTGGTGTATCGCGAGCTGAATAACGCCGTGGCTTTCAACAAAGCGGAATCCGGCACTGCGGTATTGGTCGATGTGCAAACGGGTGAAGTGCTGGCGATGGCTAACAGTCCGTCCTATAACCCGAACAACATGCCGGATACGCCGAAAGACGTGATGCGTAACCGCGCGATTACTGACATTTTCGAACCGGGTTCTACCGTTAAACCGATGGTCGTCATGACCGCGTTGAAAAATGGCGTGGTTCGTGAGAACAGCGTGCTCAATACGCTGCCGTACCGGATCAACGGCCATGAGATTAAAGATGTGGCCCGTTACGCGGAGCTTTCCGTGACGGGTATCTTGCAGAAGTCGAGTAACGTCGGTGTTTCACGACTGGCGTTATCGATGCCATCCGCAGAGCTGGTAGACACTTACTCGCGATTCGGATTGGGAAAACCAACCAATTTGGGGCTGGTTGGAGAAAGCAGTGGCTTATACCCTAAAAAACAACGGTGGTCTGACATAGAGAGGGCCACCTTCTCTTTCGGCTACGGGCTAATGGTGACACCTCTCCAGTTAGCGCGAGTCTATGCCACGATCGGCAGTATGGGCATTTATCGTCCGTTGTCGATCACACGTGTTGATCCGCCGGTTTCCGGCGAACGCGTGTTCCCTGAACCTCTGGTGCGCACTGTCGTTCATATGATGGAAAGCGTTGCGTTGCCGGGCGGCGGCGGCGTGAAAGCCGCGATCAAGGGTTACCGTATTGCGATTAAAACCGGTACTGCGAAGAAAGTCGGTCCGGACGGCAAATACGTTAATAAATACATTGCTTATACCGCCGGCGTTGCGCCAGCAAGCAACCCAAGATTTGCCCTGGTGGTCGTGATTAACGATCCGCAGGCAGGGAAGTATTACGGTGGGGCCGTTTCCGCACCGGTGTTTGGCGCCATCATGGGCGGAGTATTGCGCACCATGAACGTTGAACCTGACGCGCTGACTGCCGATGAAAATGCAGACATAGTAAATAATCAAAAAGAGGCAACAGGTGGCAGATCGTAATTTGCGCGACATCTTAGCGCCCTGGGTGAGTGAAGCCCCGGCAGTAGCGCTAAAAGACATGATCTTAGACAGCCGGCTTGCGGCTGCCGGCGATCTGTTTGTCGCGGTCTCAGGCCATACCAGTGATGGGCGTCGTTTTATTCCCCAGGCAATTGCCCAGGGCGTCGCTGCCGTCGTGGCCGAAGCAAAAGGTGAACAAGAGCACGGAACGGTCTGCCAGATGCATGGTGTACCGGTGATTTATCTTGAGGATCTGAACGTCTTGCTTTCCGAACTGGCAGGACGTTTTTATCAGCAGCCAGGCAAATCATTGCGTCTGGTTGGCGTGACCGGCACCAACGGTAAAACCACCACCACACAACTGCTGGCGCAGTGGAGTCAGTTGCTGGGCGAAACCAGCGCGGTGATGGGAACCGTGGGGAATGGCCTGCTCGATAATGTGGTTCCGGCGGAAAACACCACCGGTTCTGCCGTTCAGGTCCAGCATATTCTGGCTGATTTAGTAAAACAGGGTGCCACCTTCGCCGCGATGGAAGTCTCTTCCCACGGGCTGGTGCAGCATCGTGTCGCCGCGCTGCCGTTTGCTGCCGCTGCGTTTACCAACCTGAGCCGCGATCATCTGGATTACCACGGTGACATGCAGAGCTACGAAGATGCCAAATGGCTGCTCTTCTCCTCGCATCCGGTCGGTCAGAAAATTATCAATGCTGACGATGAAGTCGGGGCCCGCTGGCTGGCGAAAACACCGGATTCCGTTGCGGTCAGCATGGAAGACAAATTCCCGGCGGGCTGGAAAGGCCGCTGGCTGGTTGCCCGTAGCGTGAACTATCACGACAACGGCGCGACGGTGAATATCGATTCAAGCTGGGGCGAAGGCAAGCTGGAGAGCCGCCTGATGGGCGCGTTCAATGTCAGCAATCTGCTGGTTGCATTGGCGACCCTGCTTTCCCTTGATTATCCGCTGGCACAATTGCTGGCAACGGGTTCCCAGTTACAACCGGTTTGCGGGCGTATGGAAGTCTTCAACGCGCCGGGTAAACCGACCGCCGTTGTCGATTACGCACATACGCCGGATGCGCTGGAAAAAGCGTTGGCGGCTGCCCGTTTGCACTGCAAAGGTCAACTGTGGTGCGTGTTCGGTTGCGGTGGCGATCGCGATAAAGGTAAACGTCCTCTGATGGGCGGGATCGCCGAACAGTTCGCCGATCGCGTTATCGTGACCGATGACAACCCGCGCAGCGAAGAACCTCGCGCCATCGTGGCGGATATTCTTGCCGGATTGCTTGATGCAGGCCGTGCGCAGGAAATCCACGGTCGTGCGGAAGCGGTGACCAGCGCCATCATGCAGGCGAAGGAAGATGACGTCGTTCTGATTGCCGGTAAAGGCCATGAAGATTATCAGCTGGTGGGAAATCAGCGTCTTGATTACTCCGATCGCGTGACTGTCGCACGTTTGCTGGGGGTGATCGCATGATCCGCGTTTCTCTGCAAACTCTGGCTGACGCGCTCAACGCTGAACTTGTCGGCGCGGATACGCAAATTGACAGCGTGACGACGGATACCCGTCAGATCACTTCCGGCTGTCTGTTTGTGGCGCTGAAAGGCGAAAAATTCGATGCACACGATTTTGCGGCAGACGCCTTTAAAGCCGGTGCAGGGGCATTGCTGGTGAGTAAGCGCTTACCGGTGGAGGTCCCTCAGTTAGTGGTCGCTGACACCCGCATTGCGCTTGGGCAACTCGGCGGCTGGGTTCGCCAGCAGGTTCCTGCCCGCGTGGTCGGCCTGACCGGCTCTTCCGGCAAAACCTCTGTGAAAGAAATGACCGCAGCAATTTTGCGTGAGTGCGGCAATGTGCTGTATACCGCAGGCAATTTCAATAACGACATCGGCGTACCGCTGACGTTACTGCGCCTGTCCGCAGAGCATGATTTTGCCGTCATTGAGATGGGCGCAAACCATCCGGGCGAAATCGGCTATACCACCGCGCTGGCACGTCCTGAGACGGCGCTGATCAACAACCTCTCTGCGGCCCATCTGGAAGGTTTTGGTTCTCTGGCTGGCGTTGCCCGCGCAAAAGGCGAAATTTTTGAAGGATTGCCTGAAAACGGTATTGCCGTGATCAACGCTGAGAGTAATGACTGGCCAAACTGGCAGCACAAACTGACCGGAAAAACCGTCTGGCAGTTCTCTTCTGCACAAAATGAAGGCATCGATTTCAACGCGACCGACGTCAGACTCAGCCCACTGAACACCGCTTTCACTCTTCATTCACCAAAAGGCAGCATTGATGTTTCGTTGCCGGTGCCGGGACGCCACAACATTGCCAACGCTTTGGCTGCGGCTGCGCTGGCGCTGTCTGTCGGCGCTTCGCTTGAAAACGTGCGTGCTGGCCTGAAAACCCTGCAATCCGTCAAAGGGCGTCTGTTCCCGATTGTCCTTAGCGAAGGCAAAACCCTGCTCGATGACAGCTATAACGCGAACGTCGGTTCAATGACGGCAGCGGCACAAGTGCTGTCAGAAATGCCGGGCTACCGCGTGATGGCCGTCGGCGATATGGCTGAACTGGGCGCTGAAAGCGAAAGCTGTCACCGTCAGGTCGGCGAAGCGATCCGGGCAGCAGGTATCGATAAAGTATTCAGTATTGGTCACGACAGCCGCATCATCAGCGATGCCAGCGGATGTGGTGAGCATTTAGAGGATAAGGCAGCCCTGACGGCCCGTTTAACGAGCTTACTGTCTGAACATGCGGTAATTACCGTTTTGATTAAAGGTTCACGTAGTGCCGCAATGGAGCAGGTAGTACGCGCGTTACAGGAGAATGCAACATGCTAGTTTGGCTGGCCGAACACTTGGTCAAATATTATTCCGGCTTCAACGTCTTTTCCTACCTGACGTTTCGCGCCATTGTCAGCCTGCTGACTGCTTTGTTCCTGTCTTTGTGGATCGGACCACGGATGATTGCCCGTCTGCAAAAAATGTCTTTTGGTCAGGTTGTCCGTAACGACGGCCCTGAATCGCATTTCAGTAAACGCGGGACGCCAACGATGGGCGGCCTGATGATCCTGGCTTCCATCACGATTTCCGTCCTGATGTGGGCTTACCCGTCTAATCCGTATGTCTGGTGCGTGCTGTTTGTTCTGCTGGGCTACGGTGTTGTCGGTTTTATCGATGACTACCGCAAAGTCGTCCGTAAAGACACCAAGGGTCTGATCGCCCGCTGGAAATACTTCTGGCAGTCAGTCATCGCACTTGCCGCCGCCTTCACGATGTATGCCATCGGGAAAGACACGCCAGCCACAGAGCTGGTTGTTCCGTTCTTTAAAGACATCATGCCGCAGCTTGGCCTGCTGTACATCCTGCTGAGCTACTTCGTGATTGTCGGAACCAGTAACGCAGTCAACCTGACGGATGGTCTGGATGGTCTGGCGATTATGCCAACCGTGTTCGTCGCTGCCGGTTTTGCGCTGGTGGCCTGGGCGACCGGTAACATGAATTTTGCCAGCTACCTGCACATTCCTTACCTTCGCCACGCGGGTGAACTGGTGATCGTGTGTACCGCCATTGTCGGCGCCGGTCTTGGCTTCCTGTGGTTCAACACCTATCCGGCCCAAGTCTTCATGGGCGATGTCGGTTCACTGGCTCTGGGCGGTGCGCTGGGGACTATCGCCGTGTTGCTGCGTCAGGAATTCTTACTGGTGATTATGGGCGGTGTGTTCGTGGTTGAAACGCTGTCGGTCATCTTGCAAGTCGGGTCCTTTAAGTTACGCGGTCAGCGCATTTTCCGTATGGCGCCGATCCATCACCATTACGAACTTAAAGGCTGGCCGGAACCGCGCGTTATCGTGCGCTTCTGGATCATTTCGCTGATGCTGGTCCTGATTGGCCTGGCGACGCTGAAGGTGCGGTAATTATGGCTGACTATCAGGGTAAAAAAGTGGTCATCATCGGGCTGGGTCTGACCGGCCTGTCCTGTGTTGATTTCTTTGTGGCACGGGGCGTGACGCCGCGTGTTATTGATACCCGCGTCAGCCCGCCCGGACTGGATAAACTCGCGGATAACATTGAGCGTCATCTTGGTTCGCTCAATGAAGACTGGTTGCTCGATGCGGACCTGATTATCTCCAGCCCCGGTATGGCGCTGGCCACCCCTGCACTGAGCGCTGCCGCCGATGCGGGTGTGGAAATAATCGGTGATATCGAACTGTTCTGCCGCGAAACGCAAACGCCGATTGTGGCGATCACCGGTTCTAACGGTAAAAGCACTGTCACAACGCTGGTCGGCGAAATGGCGAAAGCTGCCGGATGGCGCGTCGGTGTGGGCGGTAACATTGGTCTGCCAGTCCTGACCATGCTTGATCATGAATACGATTTGTTTGTGCTCGAACTGTCCAGCTTCCAGCTTGAAACCACGCACAGCCTGCACGCCGCGGCCGCGACGATCCTCAACGTGACCGAAGATCATATGGATCGCTATCCGTTTGGTTTGCAGCAGTACCGCGCGGCAAAACTGAAAGTTTATGAGAACGCCGCGCTGTGCGTCGTCAACGCTGATGATGCGCTGACAATGCCGGTGCGTGGCGCTGATAAGCGTTGTGTGAGTTTTGGTGTGGATGTCGGCGATTACCACCTGACACGCCAGCAGGACGATATCTGGCTGCGCGTGCGTGGCGAGAAAGTTCTGAATACCAAAGAAATGCCGCTGACGGGCCGCCACAATTATACCAATGCGCTGGCTGCGCTGGCGCTGGCAGATGCCGTGGGCATTCCTCATGCATCAGGCCTGAAAGCCCTGACGACCTTTACCGGTCTGGCACACCGTTTTCAGGTGGCGTGGCAACACAATGGCGTCCGTTGGATCAACGATTCCAAAGCGACCAACGTGGGCAGCACCGAAGCGGCCCTCAACGGCCTGCACGTTGAAGGCACATTGCATCTTCTTCTGGGTGGTGACGGAAAATCTGCGGATTTCTCGCCGCTGACGAAATATTTGCAGGGCGATAATCTGCGCATCTACTGCTTTGGCCGTGACGGCGCGGAGCTGGCAGATTTACGTTCTGAAGTTTCTTCTCTGTTTGAAACGATGGAACAGGCGATGCGTGATATCAGCACGCGTGTGGCGTCAGGCGACATGGTTTTACTGTCTCCGGCCTGCGCGAGTCTTGATCAGTTCCGCAGTTTTGAACAACGCGGTGATGTTTTCACTGCGCTGGCGAAGGAGCTGGGTTGATGCGGATCCGTATCCCGGGGCTGAGCCTCGTCGGGAAATTTAACGACTGGGTGATGGGGTCGAAAGAAAACGACTCGCTGACGCTGGTGCTGTATGACCGGACGCTGCTGTGGCTGACCTTTGGTCTGGCGATTATCGGCTTCGTGATGGTGACATCGGCTTCGATGCCGATCGGCCAGCGTCTGGCTGATGACCCGTTTTTGTTTGCTAAACGCGATGCGATTTACCTTGCACTGGCCTTCGGACTTTCGCTGGTCACGCTGCGTGTACCAATGGCGATCTGGCAGAAATACAGTAACGTTCTGCTGCTGCTTTCCGTGGTGATGTTGCTGGTTGTGTTGGTGGTGGGGAGTTCGGTTAACGGGGCATCGCGCTGGATTTCACTGGGGCCATTGCGTATTCAGCCCGCAGAGTTTTCCAAGCTGTCACTGTTTTGTTATCTCGCCAGCTATCTGGTGCGAAAGGTCGATGAAGTCCGGAGTAACTTCTGGGGCTTTTGTAAACCGATGGGCGTAATGGTGGTTCTGGCGGTTCTCCTGCTGGCTCAGCCTGACCTCGGTACCGTAGTTGTACTGTTTATTACCACGCTGGCGATGTTGTTCCTGGCGGGGGCAAAGATGTGGCAGTTCCTGGCCATCATCGGGTCCGGTGCTTTCGCCGTTGTGCTGCTGGTTCTTGCTGAACCGTACCGTATGCGCCGCGTAACGTCCTTCTGGAATCCATGGGCCGATCCGTTTGGCAGTGGCTACCAGTTAACCCAGTCACTGATGGCATTTGGTCGGGGGGAATTCTGGGGCCAGGGGCTCGGGAATTCGGTGCAAAAACTGGAGTATTTACCGGAAGCGCATACCGACTTTATCTTCTCCATTTTGGGTGAAGAGTTAGGGTATTTCGGTGTGGTTTTGGCTTTGTTGATGGTATTCTTCGTCGCTTTTCGCGCCATGTCCATCGGGCGTCGCGCCCTGGAGATTGACCAGCGTTTTTCCGGCTTTTTGGCCTGCTCAATTGGCGTGTGGTTCAGCTTCCAGGCGCTGGTTAATGTTGGGGCCGCGGCGGGGATGTTACCTACGAAAGGTCTGACCTTACCGCTCATCAGTTACGGTGGTTCGAGTCTGTTAATTATGTCGACGGCAATTGTGTTATTGCTGCGAGTGGATTTTGAAACGCGTCTGGCAAAAGCCCAGGCGTTTGTAAGGAGCGCCCGATGAGTGGCAATACCCGGCGTTTAATGGTGATGGCAGGCGGTACCGGCGGGCACGTTTTCCCCGGTCTGGCCGTCGCACATCATCTGATGGCGCAAGGCTGGGAAGTTCGCTGGCTGGGCACGGCAGATCGAATGGAAGCGGATTTGGTGCCGAAAAATGGCATCGAGATTGATTTCATTAAAATCTCAGGATTACGTGGGAAAGGTCTGAAAGCGCAACTCACTGCCCCTGTTCGCATATATCATGCGTGGCGCCAGGCGAAAGCCATCATGAAAAGCTTCCAGCCTGATGTGGTTTTAGGTATGGGCGGTTACGTTTCCGGCCCCGGCGGTCTGGCGGCATGGTCGCTGGGTATTCCGGTGGTGCTGCATGAACAAAATGGTATTGCGGGCATGACCAATCGTGGTTTGTCGCACATTGCCAAAAAAGTATTACAGGCGTTTCCCGGCGCATTCCCGAATGCAGCCGTGGTCGGTAATCCGGTGCGCACCGATGTGCTGGCGCTGGAATTACCGCAAACCCGTCTGGCCGGGCGTGAAGGTCCAATCCGTGTGCTGGTCATTGGCGGAAGTCAGGGCGCACGGGTGCTGAATCAGACCATGCCGGAAGTGGCGGCGCTGATGGGCGAAAAAATTACGTTGTGGCATCAGGTCGGTAAAGGCGCGCTGGAGTCGGTGAATCAGGCTTACGAAAAAGCCGGTCAGACTCAGCATAAGGTCACCGAATTTATTGATGACATGGCACAGGCTTATGCCTGGGCAGATGTCGTGGTCTGTCGTTCCGGTGCGCTGACCGTCAGCGAAATTGCCGCTGCGGGTTTACCGGCGATCTTCGTGCCGTTCCAGCATAAAGATCGTCAGCAGTACTGGAATGCGTTGCCGCTGGAAAAAGCCGGTGCTGCGAAGATCATCGAGCAGAAAGATTTTAGTGCCGCAGCCGTCTCTGATCTGATGGCCGGATGGGACAGAACCCATCTGATGGAAATGGCTATCGCTGCACGCGCAGCCGCTATTCCCGATGCGACAGAGCGCGTGGCCGCAGAAGTGGTCGCCGTCAGCAAAAAATGAAATTGAACGGGCCATGCGCAGCGTGGTCCCAGCCGTAAGAAACGGATTAATCAGTAACCTGAAATAGTGAATAAAAACGTGAATACACAACAATTGGCGAAACTGCGTACCTTCGTGCCCGAGATGCATCGTGTCCGGCACATTCACTTTGTTGGCATCGGTGGTGCCGGCATGGGTGGTATCGCCGAAGTGTTGGCCAATGAAGGCTATCAGATTAGCGGTTCTGACTTAGCGCCGAACGCGGTCACTCAGCAACTGACTGCACTGGGTGCGACAATTTATTTCAATCACCGCCCGGAGAATGTGCTGGATGCCAGCGTGGTGGTGGTTTCGACGGCAATCTCTTCCGATAACCCGGAAATTGTTGCTGCCCGTGAAGCGCGTATCCCGGTTATCCGTCGCGCGGAAATGCTTGCCGAGCTGATGCGTTTTCGTCATGGCATTGCCGTGGCAGGGACACACGGTAAAACCACGACCACGGCGATGGTCACCAGCATTTACGCAGAAGCCGGGCTGGATCCGACTTTCGTAAATGGCGGATTGGTTAAAGCGGCGGGGACGCATGCGCGTCTGGGTTCCAGCCGTTTTCTGATTGCAGAAGCGGATGAAAGCGATGCGTCGTTCCTGCATCTGCAACCGATGGTGGCGATTGTGACCAACATCGAAGCAGACCATATGGATACGTATCAGGGCGATTTTGAAAACCTGAAACAGACGTTTGTGAATTTCCTGCACAACCTGCCGTTCTACGGACGTGCGGTGATGTGCATTGATGATCCGGTTATCCGTGAGCTGATCCCACGCGTAGGCCGCCATATGACGACCTACGGTTTCAGCGAAGACGCTGATGTCATTATCGAGAATTACCGTCAGGTTGGCGCGCAGGGGCACTTTACGATACGTCGTCAGGATCTGCCGCTGATCAGCGTAACTTTGAACGCACCGGGCCGACATAACGCGCTGAATGCCGCTGCGGCCGTTGCTGTTGCGACAGATGAAGGTATCAGCGATGACGCAATCTTGCGCGCGCTGGAAGGCTTCCAGGGAACCGGTCGTCGTTTTGATTTCCTGGGCGATTACGCACTGGAAAATGTAAACGGAAAAGCCGGAAGCGCAATGCTGGTTGATGACTACGGTCACCATCCGACAGAAGTGGATGCGACAATCAAAGCTGCGCGTGCGGGCTGGGCGAACAAGCGTCTGGTGATGATTTTCCAGCCTCACCGTTACACGCGTACCCGCGATTTGTACGACGACTTCGCGAATGTGCTGTCTCAGGTCGATGTGCTGATCATGCTTGACGTATACCCGGCCGGTGAAGCGCCAATCCCGGGGGCCGACAGCCGCTCGTTGTGCCGCACCATTCGTGCGCGAGGCAAGCTGGATCCTATTCTGGTTTCTGATATTGACGCAGTACCTGAAAGTCTGGCGCAGATCCTCGAAGGTGACGATTTAGTGCTGGTGCAGGGTGCCGGTAACGTTGGCAAAGTGGCCCGTAAATTGGCTGATCAAAAGTTGCAGCCAGTGAAAAAAGGTGAAGAACATCATGTCTGAGAAAGTAGCGGTATTGTTGGGTGGTACTTCCGCAGAACGCGATGTGTCATTGCAGTCCGGTGCTGCCGTGCTGGCAGGTTTACGCGAATCAGGTGTGGATGCGCATGGCATCGACACCAAAACATTTAACGTGGCGCTTCTTAAAGAAGAAGGGTTCAGCAAAGTCTTTATCGCGCTGCATGGCCGCGGCGGTGAAGACGGCACGCTGCAAGGGCTGCTCGAGCAAATCGGCCTGCCGTATACCGGCAGCGGCGTGATGGCTTCCGCGCTGACCATGGATAAATTCCGCACCAAGCTGGTGTGGCAGGCGCTGGGTTTGCCAGTTGCCCCGTTCGTGGCATTGCATCGTTCACAAATTGAAGAAGCAGGGCAGGGCGCTCTGGCGGCTAAAATCGCCGAGTTAGGCCTGCCGGTTATCGTCAAACCGAGCCGCGAAGGTTCCAGCGTTGGCATGAGCAAAGTGACAACTGAAAAAGAGTTGTTGCCAGCACTGCAGGAAGGCTTCCGTCATGACGATAACGTACTGATTGAAAAATGGTTAAGTGGCCCGGAATACACGGTAGCTATCGTTGGCGATCAGGTTATGCCATCAATCCGTATCCAGCCAGCCGGAACGTTTTATGACTATCAGGCGAAGTATCTGTCTGACGAAACACAGTATTTTTGCCCGAGCGGTTTAAGCGAGGAGCAGGAAAAACAGTTATCTGCGCTGGCTTTGCAGGCTTATCAGGCACTCGATTGCAGTGGCTGGGGGCGTGTTGACGTGATGCAGGACGGTGACGGCAGTTTTAATTTGCTGGAAGTGAATACTTCGCCAGGAATGACCAGCCACAGCTTAGTGCCGATGGCGGCTAAACATTCCGGGCTGAGCTTCCCGCAACTCGTTTTCCGTATTCTGGCTTTGGCTGACTGATATGTCTCAAGCCGCCCTGAATACCCGAGAGCGTGAGACGGCCGAGAGCAACAGCGGCCGTCGCAGTAACGGTGGCCAGCTGGCAGGGATTGTGTTCTTGCTGTTGGTGGTAGGAACTATTTTATGGAGTGCGTGGGCCGTTATTGGCTGGATGCAGGATGCGAACCGGTTGCCGTTATCCCAGCTTGTGGTTACGGGAGAACGTCATTACACGACCAACGATGATATTCGTCAGGCGATTCTGTCCTTAGGGGCACCGGGAACGTTCATGACGCAGGATGTAAACGTCATTCAGCAGCAGATTGAACGTTTACCCTGGATAAAACAGGTCAGCGTCCGCAAGCAATGGCCGAATGAATTGAAGATACACCTGGTGGAGTATGTACCGGTCGCACACTGGAATGATCTGCATATGGTTGATGCCGATGGCAAATCATTCAGCATACCCGCTGAACGTGTGGTCAAACAGAAAATGCCGTTGCTTTACGGTCCGGAAGGCAGCGAACAGGATGTTTTGCAGGGCTTTCAAACGATGAGCCAGGCGCTGGCCGCCGGGAAATTCACGCTGAAGGCAGTAGCAATGAGTGCGCGTCACTCGTGGCAGTTAACTCTGGATAGCGACGTCCGGCTGGAATTGGGAAGAGATGACCGGATGGGGCGTTTACAACGTTTTATCGAGCTTTACCCGCGATTCCAGCAACAGGCTGAAGCCGATAAAAAACGCATTACGTATGTCGATTTACGTTATGACAGCGGTGCGTCGGTAGGTTGGGCTCCGGAGTTTATTGACCAGCAAAACAGTAATCAGCAACAGAATCAGGCACAGGCTAAACAACAATGATCAAGTCGACGGACAGAAAACTGGTAGTTGGGCTGGAAATCGGTACGGCAAAAGTCGCCGCATTGGTGGGGGAAGTTCTGCCCGATGGCATGGTCAATATTATCGGTGTGGGCAGTTGCCCGTCCCGGGGCATGGACAAGGGTGGCGTGAATGATCTGGAATCGGTGGTGAAGTGCGTACAGCGCGCCATCGATCAGGCTGAACTGATGGCGGATTGCCAGATTTCCTCTGTTTACCTTGCTTTGTCCGGTAAACATATCAGTTGCCAGAATGAAATAGGGATGGTTCCTATTTCAGAAGAGGAAGTCACGCAGGAAGATGTAGAGAACGTTGTGCATACCGCGAAGTCGGTCCGCGTACGTGATGAACATCGTGTTCTGCATGTGATCCCTCAGGAATATGCCATTGATTATCAGGAAGGGATCAAAAACCCTGTCGGACTTTCCGGCGTGCGTATGCAGGCAAAAGTTCACCTGATTACCTGCCATAACGATATGGCGAAAAACATTGTGAAAGCGGTTGAACGCTGTGGCTTGAAAGTTGACCAGCTAATTTTTGCCGGTCTGGCGGCCAGTTATGCGGTTCTGACCGAAGATGAGCGCGAATTAGGGGTCTGTGTCGTCGATATTGGTGGTGGAACCATGGATATCGCGGTTTATACCGGCGGCGCACTACGTCATACTAAGGTTATCCCTTATGCAGGGAACGTGGTCACCAGCGACATCGCTTATGCGTTTGGAACGCCACCGACTGATGCCGAAGCCATCAAGGTTCGCCACGGTTGTGCATTAGGTTCGATTGTCGGCAAAGACGAAAACGTCGAAGTGCCGAGCGTAGGCGGACGCCCGCCACGCAGTCTGCAACGTCAGACACTGGCTGAAGTCATCGAGCCTCGTTATACAGAATTGCTGAATCTAGTGAACGACGAAATTTTGCAATTGCAGGAGCAGTTACGTCAGCAAGGCGTAAAACATCATCTGGCCGCAGGTATTGTTTTGACAGGCGGCGCAGCACAAATTGATGGTCTGGCAGCTTGTGCGCAGCGGGTATTCCATACCCAGGTGCGTATCGGGCAACCTCTGAACATCACAGGGCTGACAGATTATGCGCAGGAACCTTACTACTCAACTGCGGTAGGGCTGCTGCACTATGGAAAAGAGTCTCACCTGAGCGGTGAGGCCGAAGTGGAAAAACGCGCCTCGGTGGGCAACTGGTTCAAACGAATCAACAGCTGGCTGAGAAAAGAGTTTTAATGTTTTAACAACGGGATCATGCTGTTATGGCTTTTGATCCCGACGCGACAGGCACAAAACGGAGAGAAACTATGTTTGAACCTATGGAACTGACCAACGACGCGGTGATTAAAGTCATCGGCGTCGGCGGTGGCGGCGGTAACGCTGTCGAACACATGGTGCGTGAACGCATCGAAGGTGTTGAATTCTTTGCCGTTAACACAGACGCCCAGGCGTTGCGTAAAACGGCTGTAGGCCAGACAATTCAGATCGGTAGCGGTATTACCAAAGGTCTGGGTGCTGGCGCGAACCCTGAAGTGGGTCGCAATTCTGCAGAAGAAGACCGTGAAGCCCTGCGCGCTGCGCTTGAAGGTGCTGACATGGTCTTTATCGCAGCGGGCATGGGCGGCGGTACCGGTACCGGTGCTGCGCCAGTGGTAGCTGAAGTTGCAAAAGATTTGGGTATTCTGACCGTTGCTGTCGTGACTAAGCCTTTCAACTTTGAAGGCAAGAAGCGTATGGCATTCGCGGAGCAGGGTATCGCTGAACTGTCCAAACATGTGGACTCCCTGATCACTATCCCGAACGACAAACTGTTGAAAGTTCTGGGTCGCGGTATCTCTCTGCTGGACGCCTTCGGTGCGGCCAACGACGTGCTGAAAGGCGCGGTGCAGGGTATCGCTGAGCTGATCACCCGTCCGGGTCTGATGAACGTCGACTTTGCTGACGTGCGCACCGTAATGTCCGAAATGGGTTATGCCATGATGGGTTCCGGCGTGGCATGTGGTGAAGACCGTGCTGAAGAAGCGGCTGAAATGGCGATCTCCAGCCCGTTGCTGGAAGACATCGACTTGTCTGGTGCGCGCGGCGTTCTGGTCAACATTACAGCGGGCTTCGACCTGCGTCTGGATGAATTCGAAACCGTGGGTAACACTATCCGTGCTTTCGCTTCTGACAACGCGACCGTGGTTATCGGTACTTCCCTTGACCCGGAAATGAATGACGAACTGCGTGTTACCGTGGTTGCGACCGGCATCGGCATGGACAAACGTCCTGAGATCACTTTAGTGACCAATAAGCCAGCCAGCCAGCCAGTGATGGATCACCGTTACCAGCAGCACGGGATGTCTCCGTTGCCGCAGGAAACCAAGCCAGCGGCTAAAGTGGTGAATGATCAAAGCGCGCAATCCAATAAAGAGCCCGACTATTTGGACATCCCGGCCTTCCTGCGTAAGCAGGCAGACTAGTCCGAATTGTAGGATCTCCGCTCTTTGTGCTAAACTGTCCCACCGATCTTAAGGTAAGCTTAGGTCGGTTGGATGGATAACATTGCGAGATAAATACGATGATCAAACAACGTACATTAAAACGTATCGTTCAGGCGACGGGCGTCGGTTTGCATACCGGCAAGAAAGTCACCCTGACTCTGCGTCCTGCACCGGCAAATACCGGGGTCATCTATCGTCGCACTGACTTGAATCCACCGGTTGATTTCCCGGCAGATGCAAAATCCGTGCGTGATACCATGCTCTGTACTTGCCTGGTCAATGAGCATGACGTACGCATTTCTACGGTTGAACACCTTAATGCGGCACTCGCTGGCCTGGGCATTGATAACATTGTTATCGAAGTCGATGCGCCTGAAGTGCCGATTATGGACGGTAGCGCCGCGCCTTTCGTCTATCTGTTGATGGACGCTGGGATCGAAGAACTGAACAGCGCGAAGAAATTTCTGCGCATCAAAGAAACTGTGCGTGTTGAAGACGGTGATAAGTGGGCAGAGTTCAAACCATTCAATGGTTTCTCTCTGGACTTCACTATCGACTTCAATCACCCGGCGATTGATTCCAGTTCACAGCGTTACAAAATGAACTTCTCCGCAGAAGCATTTGTTCGCCAAATCAGCCGCGCACGTACTTTTGGTTTCATGCGTGATATCGAATACCTGCAGTCACGTGGTTTGTGCCTGGGTGGCAGCTTTGATTGCGCGATTGTTGTGGATGATTACCGTGTGCTTAACGAAGATGGCCTGCGTTTTGAAGATGAATTCGTTCGTCACAAAATGCTTGATGCTATCGGTGACCTGTTCATGTGTGGGCATAACATCATTGGTGCGTTTACCGCATTCAAGTCTGGCCATGCGTTGAACAACAAGTTATTGCAAGCGGTACTGGCTAAGCAGGAAGCCTGGGAATTAGTTACCTTCCAGGATGAAGCTGAAATGCCTCTGGCTTTTAAAGCACCTTCCACAGTATTGGCGTAATCGGTACTGATATCATTACTTATTACGACTGGTTGTTTTGGCACCCTCTCCGGCCAATTCAGCCAGTCGTTCTAATGCCTTTCTGAGTTTTTCCGGGCTACGGCTCGCCAGTCCCCGTAATTCTTCCGCACTCTGCGCACTCAAATGTCTGACCGGCATGGATTCAGATGCGATCGCTTTATTTTTAACCGCAATCTGCGACGCATTTTCCATTTTCGCCATGAGCGAAGGATTAATCCTGATGTCGATTGACGACAATGATGGTAGAATTTGCGCTCGAAGTGCAGAGAGCAATGCGGGTTGTTCATAGCGTAAGCGCATCATCCAGCTGGCATTAGCTATCTCAAGTACTAAAACTCCCTGTCGATAATTACCGACACGACACCATGGTTGCATGGGCGCCGGTAACAGACCTTTCACTGCGCGGTTAAGTTTTAATAACGCCGCCGCACGCTGTTGAACAATACGCAGCGGGCTCTGCTCTGTGGAAGAGGCATCATCGAACAGGATATCTAATAATTGTGGGCGGCTATCGCGCATGATGGGCTCCGGCGGATTGTAAACTTGTGATTGGTATTCTAAATCGTTGGCGACAATTTGGCAGAAGGTATTTTTGGCCGCATCTCCTGTTGGGGATGGTCGCGGCGAGCCTTGGCGTGTCAACGAACCTCTCGCAAACGGAACTGCCTGCGGTTCCCAATACGTCCTCAAGTCTAAACCGACTTAACATCGGCAGTACAGGACTGAGTAACCTCGCGTTGCTACAGGCAAATCGCCGCCCGTCTTTCGGTGTGGATTACTGGCAGCAGCATGCACTGCGCACGGTCATCCGTCATCTTTCTTTTGCGCTGGCGCCGCAGGTGGTTTACACCGCAGCTCAACCTGAAATTGTCGCGCAGGAAGCAGAACCTCTTCACGTACAGCAACTTGCGCTGCTGGTGACCCTGAATGCATTACTGACGCATGAATCCAAACCACCGGTTATCATTCGTCATACGCAACAACCTTTCCTGAATTTCTCTTCATCGCATCAAACCGGACTGTGGTTAGCACAGGTGCAAGGCATTCGTGCCGGCCCGGCCTTCCTGATTTAACAGACTGTAAATTTAAAATATATCTATAAATCAATAAATTAGTGGCTGCATTTAGTGGCCTCCAAGAGATATTAAGCATCATGTTAATCAAATTATTGACCAAAGTTTTTGGTAGCCGTAACGATCGTACACTGCGCCGTATGCGTAAAGTTGTGGACCTTATCGGCCGCATGGAACCTGAAATTCAGAAGCTGACCGACGAGCAACTGAGAGCTAAAACCGATGAGTTCCGTGAGCGTCTGGCAAAGGGCGAAGTCCTGGAGACTCTGATCCCGGAAGCCTTTGCGGTGGTTCGCGAATCCAGTAAACGTGTCTTCGGTATGCGCCACTTTGACGTTCAGTTACTCGGCGGTATGGTGCTGAACGAGCGCTGCATCGCGGAAATGCGTACCGGTGAAGGTAAAACGCTGACCGCAACGCTGCCGGCTTACCTGAACGCATTGAGCGGTAAAGGCGTTCACGTTGTAACCGTCAACGACTACTTAGCCCAGCGTGACGCCGAAAATAACCGTCCATTGTTTGAGTTCCTCGGTCTGAGCATCGGTATTAACCTGCCGGGTATGCCTTCTCCGGCTAAACGCGCTGCTTACGCTGCCGACATCACTTACGGTACAAACAACGAATACGGCTTTGACTACCTGCGCGACAACATGGCTTTCAGCCCTGAAGAACGCGTTCAGCGCAAACTGCACTACGCGCTGGTGGATGAGGTTGACTCCATCCTGATCGATGAAGCTCGTACTCCGCTGATCATTTCCGGTCCGGCAGAAGACAGCTCAGAGATGTACACCCGCGTGGACAAACTGATCCCTAAACTGATCCGTCAGGAAAAAGAAGATTCCGACACCTTCCAGGGTGAAGGCCACTTCTCCGTGGATGAGAAAGCACGTCAGGTTCATCTGACCGAACGCGGTCTGGTTCTGATCGAAGAAATGCTGGTCGAAGCAGGCATTATGGAAGAGGGGGAATCTCTGTATTCCCCGACCAACATTATGCTGATGCACCACGTTACCGCTGCGCTGCGTGCACACGTGCTGTTCACCCGCGATGTCGATTACATCGTGAAAGACGGTGAAGTTATCATCGTTGACGAACACACCGGTCGTACCATGCAGGGGCGTCGCTGGTCTGATGGTTTGCATCAGGCAGTTGAAGCGAAAGAAGGCGTTGATATTCAAAACGAAAACCAGACGCTGGCTTCAATTACTTTCCAGAACTACTTCCGTCTGTATGAAAAACTGGCCGGTATGACCGGTACTGCGGATACTGAAGCGTTCGAATTCAGCTCCATTTACAAACTGGATACCATCGTTGTGCCAACGAACCGCCCTATGGTGCGTAAAGACATGGCCGATTTGGTGTACATGACTGAAATGGAAAAAATTGGCGCGATTATCGAAGATATCCGTCAGTGTACTGCCAAAGGCCAGCCGGTTCTGGTGGGTACCATTTCGATTGAGAAATCCGAAGTTGTTTCCAATGAACTGACTAAAGCGGGCATCGCGCACAGCGTTCTGAACGCCAAGTTCCACGCAAAAGAAGCAGATATCGTCGCACAGGCTGGTCAGCCAAGCGCGGTAACCATCGCAACTAACATGGCCGGTCGTGGTACCGATATCGTGCTGGGCGGCAGCTGGCAGGTCGAAGTTGAAAACCTCGGCGAAGAAGCGACCGACGAAAAAATCGCAGAAATCAAAGCAGCCTGGCAGATTCGCCACGATGCGGTTCTGGCTTCCGGTGGTTTGCACATTATCGGTACTGAGCGTCACGAATCACGCCGTATCGATAACCAGCTGCGCGGCCGTGCAGGTCGTCAGGGTGACGCCGGTTCATCACGCTTCTATCTGTCTATGGAAGATGCCCTGATGCGTATCTTTGCGTCTGACCGTGTGTCGAGCATGATGCGTAAACTGGGTATGAAACCGGGCGAAGCGATTGAGCACCCTTGGGTGACCAAAGCGATTGCCAATGCTCAGCGTAAAGTTGAAAGCCGTAACTTTGATATTCGTAAGCAATTGCTGGAATACGATGATGTCGCCAGCGATCAGCGCCGTGCGATCTACAGCCAGCGTAACGAATTGCTGGACGTGTCTGATGTCAGCGAAACCATCGCCAGCATCCGTGAGGACGTGTTCAAGGCGACTATCGACAGCTACATTCCGCCGCAATCTCTGGAAGAAATGTGGGATGTTCAGGGGCTTCAGGATCGCCTGAAACAAGATTTCGAGCTGGAAATGCCGATTGCAGAATGGCTGGATAAAGAGCCTGAATTGCATGAAGAAACCCTGCGCGAACGTATTATGGAAATCGCTAAAGAATCTTACGCCCGCAAAGAAGAAGTGGTTGGCGCAGAAATGATGCGTAACTTCGAGAAAGGGGTGATGCTGCAAACGCTTGATTCCTTGTGGAAAGAGCATCTGGCCGCAATGGACTACCTGCGTCAGGGCATCCATTTACGGGGTTATGCGCAGAAAGATCCTAAGCAGGAATACAAACGCGAATCCTTTGCTATGTTTGCCGCCATGCTGGAATCACTGAAATATGAAGTGGTCAGCGTGCTGAGCAAAGTTCAGGTTCGTATGCCTGAAGAAATTGAAGCAATGGAAATTCAGCGCCGCGAAGAAGCCGAGCATCTGGCCCGTCAGCAGCAGCTGAGCCATCAGGATCAGCAGGAGATTGAAGTGGCTGAAGCTGCACGCCTTGCCGCATCCGGCGAGCGTAAAGTCGGCCGTAACGATCTCTGCCCATGTGGTTCCGGTAAGAAATACAAACAATGCCATGGCCGCCTGCAAAAGTAAGATCTCAGGCTAAGTCATCGTGTTAATCTTAAAGGCGGCTAATCACCGCCTTTATTTTTTTCTAAAAATCCTTATATAAGACAGTCATTATAGTCAGTCAATAGGTGGAAAAGTGACGCTTAAACAACTGAATATCGCAGCCGGTATTATCCGGAATTCCGGTAAAGAAATCTTTATTACTCAACGTGATGCGTCTTCCCACATGGCAGGGTTCTGGGAATTTCCGGGCGGTAAAATAGAAGCGGGTGAAACGCCTGAGCAGGCTGTCATTCGTGAGTTGCAGGAAGAAGTGGGCATTGAGGCGAAAGCCCCTGTTTTACTGAAAACGCTTGAGCACCGGTTCCCGGATCGCATTATCACGCTTTACTTCTTTCTGGTGGAAGATTGGCAGGGCGAGCCATATGGAAAAGAAGGGCAACCAAAGCGGTGGGTTAAACAGTCAGACCTGAAAGCGGAGGAATTTCCTCCGGCCAACGAAGCTGTCGTAAACGCCCTGAAAAACAACGAATTCTGATTTTCCGGGCATCAGAGCGCCCACAAAAAAGGGGGCTATGCCCCTTTTTAAACTTTAGTGTCTGCGACATCTGCCGGATGTCAGTGTGAAATCTCTTCTTCACTCCAGTCATCCAGATCATTCACATCCCCTTTACTCGGAATGCGTTTCTCTTCGTCGGCCCACTCACCGAGATCGATAAGCTGGCAGCGCTTGGAACAAAAAGGACGATAAGGGCTTTCTTCGCCCCAGACCACCGTCTTGTTACACGTCGGGCAATTTACTTCAATAATTTCGGGATCCATTTGCAACTCCTAGCAGCAGGCAAGTTCAAAATTCAGTCGTGCCGGAACCACGCCATGTTCGCTGTCCAGCGGTAAGAAGCGGATGGCATAACGGGTTTTGTGCCCGGAAACTTGCGGGTAAAGCAGGTTTTCCAACGAGAGGCGCAAGCGTAACAGATCTGCACCTTCTGCGTTATCCTGGAAAAAACCATTCAGGCTGATTTGATTACGAAAAGCGCCGGACTGGCGAATTAAACCCAGCACCATCGTGAGTGAGTTGTTGAGCGGCGCCAGTGTTTCAAGCCAGTTCTGGACTTCGCTGTCGCGCTGAGATTGTGCCAGATGCAGCCAGATATGCAGCGTCGGCAAATCAAAACTACAGCAACCGCCGGGAATACTCTGACGCTGGCGAACCAAAGCAATCAGACGATCTTCTTTAAGAGCCTGACCTATTCGCGGTGCTTTCATCAATACGGAAGCGCACTGTTTCAGTTCGGCACGCAATCCGTCGATCCGCGACGCATCTACCCCCGGAACATCCTGCCATTGGGATAATTTCTGTTGCTGGCGTTCCAGCTCTTTCAGCAAATCAGTACGGACTTCTCCGCGCTCCAGCACGTCCAGTAAATCAGACGCGGTGCGAAAGAACAGCAGGGCGGAAGCCGCAGCAGTAATTTGTGCATTCGCGTGCATCTGCTGTAGCAGGAATTCGATACGCAACCAGGTACGCATTTTTTCATTCAGAGGATGTTCAAAAAGAACGGTTGCAGCTACATCAGTCATGCTTGGCAATATCCTGTCTGTTTTCGCCCGCTGCCAGTTTCAGATAGCAGCGATGTAATTGGGCAACACGCGGTTCGATCGTTTGAGGATCTCCGCTGTTATCAATAATGTCATCCGCGCAGGCCAGGCGTTTTTCACGGCTCACCTGCGCGGCAATAATACTTTCAGCCTGATGGCGGTCAACGCCGTCGCGCAACATGGTGCGGGAAAGCTGAATTTGTGGCTCGACGTCCACCACCAGAACGCGATCAGCCTGCGTTTGCAATCCGTTTTCAATCAGTAACGGCACCACCCAAAGCACATAAGGCGTATCGGCCTGCGCAATAAGGTGCTGTGTCCGGGCGTGAATAATAGGGTGTAATAATTTATTAACCCATTCTTTTTCAAGCGGATTACTAAAAATACGCTCCCGTAACGCCGGGCGATTCAGCGAGCCATCGGCAAGAATAATACTTTTGCCAAATCGTTTGCCCAGTTCTTCCAGCGCCTGCTCACCTGCCGCTACAACCTGGCGGGCAATAATATCTGCATCGACAATGCTTATGCCATGACGGCTGAAGCTTTCGGCAACGGTACTTTTGCCGCTTCCGATACCTCCGGTCAATGCAACGACGTAGCTCATATTGGCGCTCTGATAAAATTAGTTAGGTAAATGATAAAGAGATTATGAGTAAGTGCAAGCCGCCGTCGTCTTGGTTTTGATGCGAAAAATTATTCACCAGCCCAATCAAAAGTCTGTGATGTATGTTCTAAAAGCTTCCTTGCCGTTGTCATTTTCCTGTGTATGATAAAACCACTGGAAAGGGTGTCTAAAATTTGTTGTACGCCCTAGCGATCCGTCGCCAAACCAGGACAAAGCCGTCATGCGTATTGAAGAAGATTTGAAGTTAGGTTTTAAAGACGTTCTCATCCGCCCTAAACGTTCTACCCTCAAAAGCCGTTCCGAAGTCGAACTGGAGCGCACGTTCACATTCAAACACTCTGGTATCAGCTGGTCAGGCACGCCGATTATTGCTGCCAATATGGACACAGTGGGTACTTTCCGCATGGCAACGGTGCTGGCGTCTTTTGGTTTGCTGACGGCGGTGCATAAGCATTACAGCGTTGAGCAATGGCAGGCTTTCATCACCTCCGCTGACGAGTCAGTTTTAAAAAATGTGATGGTGTCGACCGGCACGTCTGAAGCTGATTTTGTTAAAACACTGCAAATCCTCGCGCTTTCTCCGCTGCTGAAATTTGTCTGCCTTGACGTGGCTAACGGTTATTCCGAACACTTCGTCGGTTTCCTTCAACGCGTCCGTGAAGCCTGCCCGGACAAGGTTATTTGCGCCGGTAACGTGGTCACAGGCGAAATGGTCGAAGAGCTGATTCTTTCTGGCGCTGATATCGTTAAAGTCGGTATCGGCCCGGGTTCTGTGTGTACCACGCGTGTAAAAACCGGTGTGGGCTATCCGCAACTTTCTGCCGTTATCGAATGCGCAGATGCCGCTCACGGGCTGGGCGGGCAGATCGTCAGTGATGGCGGTTGCGCCGTTCCTGGCGATGTTGCTAAAGCTTTCGGCGGCGGTGCAGACTTCGTGATGCTTGGCGGTATGCTGGCAGCACACGAAGAATGTGAAGGCACCGTCGTTGAAGAAAATGGCGAGAAATTCATGCTCTTTTACGGAATGAGCTCAGAATCGGCTATGAAACGCCACGTTGGCGGTGTCGCTGAATATCGTGCTGCGGAAGGCAAAACTGTAAAACTGCCTTTGCGTGGCCCGGTCGAAAATACCGTGCGCGACGTTCTTGGCGGCCTGCGTTCTGCCTGCACCTATGTCGGCGCAGAACGTCTCAAAGAACTGACCAAACGTACTACCTTTATTCGTGTCGCAGAGCAGGAAAACCGCCTGTTCGGCAGCAAATAAACCGGTAAATTATCTGCGGCGAAACACGTTTTCGCCGCAATTATTTTCCCCGCCCATCGTTATCCCATCACCGAACCCAGCTGAAAAATGGGCAAGTACATCGCAATTACTAATCCGCCAACAATCACGCCCATCACTGCCATCAGTACCGGCTCAATCGTTTGAGATAACGTATCCGCCAGCGAATTTGCTTTGTTGTTATGCAACTGTGCCAGTTTAAGTAACAGCTCATCGAGCGTTCCGGATTCCTCACCGATTTTTATCAACTGCTGACATAACGCAGGAAATAACGGTGAATCCTGAAATGCTTTATGCAAAGGCGTCCCCTGCATAATTTTTTCGCGAATCACGTCAAGTGCTGTCTGGAAATGCAAGTTTGACACAGATGCTGACGCGGCAGCCAGCCCGGCAATCAGCGTCATTCCTGCGCGTTGTGTCATCGCCAGCGTTTGAAAAACCTGACTGAGGCAACTGTCAGTGACCAGCCGAGAAGTCAGCGGTAATCGCAGAAGCAGCTTTTGCTCGCGCAACTTCCAGCGAATGTGTGGATGCAACTTTTGCTGATAGCCAAAACAGCAACACGAGACAATGCCGGTCAGCCATGGCCCTGAGCTGACCAGCACGTCGGATACGCCTATCAGCATTCGGGTAAACCAGGGCAGCTGCGCATCGAAGGTGGCATAGATCTTCGCAAATTCCGGCAGAACCAGCGTCAGCATTAACAACGTGACGAAGGTGGCGATGACGCTGACGATCAGCGGATAGCGCAGCGCCTTTTTCACTTTCGCTTTCAGTTGCGCCTGTTGTTCCTGTTGCGCCGCCAGCTGCAAACAGCATTGGTCTAACTGACCGGTCAGCTCGCCGATAGAAACGAGTTGCCGGTAAATCGGCGGGAAAACGTCAGGGTAAGCACTTAACATTGCCGATAACGGTTTACCTTCCCTGACGCCTTTCGCCACGTTATGCAAAACACAGTGCCAGGCGGGTTTCGGATGTTCGTTTGCCAGCAGCGCCAGGCTGCTGACCAGCGGCAATCCGGCCTGTAGCAGTGTGGCGAGTTGCCTGACAACGGAAATACGCTCCTGGTTTTTCCAATAACCGGCCGTCAGGCGCCGGATCATTGTGATCTTCATTGGTTGCAAACCCGCAACGAAAAGTTGCTGATAAATGCTGTCTTTGTTTATCTCAATGACATCGCCTTGCTGGATGCTTCCCAGAGTATCAATAGCCTGCCAGTGAAAAAGCCGCCATTTTGGAGCGATCACTGGCGTTTCACTCATGCGCAATGACCTTCGCCGGTCACCCGATAAAGCTCTTCAAGTGAGGTGATACCTTGTTCAACCAGCAACATTCCCGCTTCCTGTAATGTCTTTTGTCCCTGTTCACGGGCGATTTTACTCAGCTCGCTGACACTGGCATCGGCCACCAGTGCCTGCTGGAGGCGGGGAGTGATGTTCAGTATTTCGTAAATCCCCATCCTGCCGTAATAGCCGGAAAAGCATTGATTGCAGCCCGCTGCCCGCCACATTGGCGCGGGCCCGCTGTTGCCGTCCGGCCCGTTTACGACCAGAGACAGATGTGGCTTCCGGCAGTGCGGGCACAGTTTTCGCACCAACCTTTGGGCAATGACCAGACGCAAACTGGCTGCGATATGGAAACCTTCAATGCCCATCTGCCGTAGCCGGGTCAGTGTTTCGCACGTTGAGTTGGTATGCAGCGTGGAAAGCACCAGATGACCGGTCTGCGCGGCTTTAACGGCAATCTCAGCCGTTTCTCTGTCACGAATTTCGCCGACCATGATCACATCCGGATCCTGTCGCAACAATGCACGCAGAACGCTGGCAAAACTCAGATCCGTCTTGCTGTTGATCTGCGTTTGATTGATGCCACTGACCGGGATTTCAACCGGATCTTCAACGCTGCTGATATTGCGTGAGATGGCGTTGAGATGGCGCAATCCGCTGTAAAGCGTCACCGTTTTGCCGCTGCCTGTCGGCCCTGTCACGAGGATCAGCCCCTGCGGGTGCTTGAGCGCGGCTTTAAAGTATTCCAAATCGCGCAGCGTGAAGCCTAACTGAGACATCGCCAGATCCTGCTGGGTCATGTGCAGGATCCTCAGAACGATTTTTTCACCATGCAGGGTAGGCAGGGAAGAGACGCGCATTGAATAACGCTGATTTTGCAGCATGACGGAAAGCTGGCCGTCCTGCGGCAAGCGACGCTCGGCGACGTTAAGTTGCCCCATGATTTTCAGCCGCGCGCAAACACCCGCTGCCATCGAGAATTCAGGACCGGGGATTTCCTGCAACACGCCGTCAATTCTCACCCGTACGCGGAAACTGTTTTCGTAGGGTTCAAAATGGATATCCGACGCCCTGCGGTTGATTGCCTGCCGCAGAATCTGGTTGAGGACGTTTACCACCGGCGCATCGCTTTGGTCATTCAGCGCGTTATCTTCAGGACCACCAGATGACGGGGATTGTCCCCCGGTGGCGGATTCCTGCTTCATTTGCGTCGGGCTCTTTTCCTTGTGTTGTTCCATTCTGGCCTGCGGCCAGCGTTCCACCTGAACTTTTAATCCGCTGGCAAAGCGCAGCACGTTACTCAGCGTTTCTGTCTCAGCTTCCGCTTCATGACAGGCAACGCGGATCGTCTGTTTATCGCGATGCACAATGACGGCTTTGTAACGCTGACATAGGGCGTCCAGCGAGGCGTCGCTGTGCTGCCTTTCGCTATCTGTGGGTGAAACAGGATTGAGCGGGGTATCGGTCATTTTACGGCTCCCGTGGTATCAAAGCGGAAAACGCTTTCGCAGGCTTCCACCATCGCGGCATTGCCGGCGCTGGTGCAGGTGCGGTTCCAGATAATACCGCCGGCCTGAGCATCCACGGATGGGGTCATGACGACGCTTAGCCCGTTGAGTGCCTGCTGGCCGGTCAGTGAAATCACGCCAGCAGTGACCTGTGTTTTACTGACATAACGGCTGGTGGCGGCTGCCGGGATGCCTTCGCTGCCTGCGTTGCAGCTGCTTAATGAGCCGGTATCAATGACGCACAGCTCGACGCCGGTTTTATACGGCACCATGGTTTGCAGCATGTCGGTCATTGCGGCTTTCTGGATGTAACTTTGGTAAGCGGGAATACCAATGGCGCTCAGAATCGCAATAATTGCGATCACGACCATCAGTTCAATGAGGGTAAATCCTTGTTGCCGTTGCATGGCGTTCTCCATTTGTGAGGCTGCTGGGTTGTTGCTCGGCAGCAAACTAAATGGGGAAGAAAATTTCTGCCAGTGCCTTTGGTGAGTTTTCCAGGATGCCTTCCACGGTCTTTACCGGAGACGACAAACGCGTCAAAACTTTTGCGGCATGTCTCTCAGCAATGAAAGACAAATGAAAAAGAGGCTGGCGGTCAGAAGTATTGAGTGGGAGGGTATTGCGGCAAGATGAAATAGACCGAAGGGAAGTCGTGTTGCCCCTGAAATGGAATTCAGGGGCAACAGCGCAAAATGCTCAGCTAAAACGCATTGAGAGATCCATTGCGCGGACATGCTTGGTCAGGGCACCCACGGAGATGTAATCCACACCCGTTTCGGCAAATTCACGCAGCGTTTTCTCTGTGACGTTACCGGAGACTTCTAGCAGCGCGCGGCCAGCGGTCAGGGCAACGCCTTCACGCATCATCGGAACGGTGAAGTTATCGAGCATAATAATGTCAGCGCCGGCATCCAGCGCCTGCTGAAGTTCGTCGAGTGATTCCACTTCCACTTCAACAGGAACATCTGCGTGGATCCACAATGCGCGTTCAACGGCAGCTTTAATCGAGCCACAGGCAATAATGTGGTTTTCTTTAATAAGAAATGCATCGGCCAGGCCGAGACGATGGTTGCTTCCGCCACCGCACAGGACGGCATATTTCAGCGCTGTACGCAGACCCGGCAAGGTTTTGCGCGTGTCCAGCAACCGGGTTTTGGTGCCTTCGAGGATTTTTACGTAGTGATTTACTTCGGTAGCCACGCCCGAGAGTGTCTGGACGAAATTTAGTGCGGTGCGTTCGCCGGTCAGCAACATACGCGCAGAGCCGGTCAGCTCACACAGTTTCTGATTTTCAGAAACAACATCGCCGTCTTTGACGTGCCATTTTACAGAAACTTTATCACCGGCCAGTTGGTGGAAGACTTCATCCAGCCAGCGTTGTCCGCAAAAAATACCGGCTTCGCGGGTGATGATCGTCGCGCTCGCCTCTTTATCCTGCGGCAGAAGTTGTGCGGTTAAGTCGTTGTTAGCGTTGGCCTCGCCCCCGAGGTCTTCGCCAAGCGCCTGAGTCACAATGGCGGGGATATCATGCTGAATACGTTCGAGTAACTGTGCGCGGCGACTTTCAGGGCTGTAGCTGCGTGTAGACATACAAATACTCCGAAATGGCGGATAAGAAGGACAAAAAAACATGCTACCCTGTTGCTGTGATAAGTACCACACAAGCACATCATTGAGGCCTTTGATGCACTTAGAACATGGCTGGATTGCCGGAGCCCGGCAGGTCGTTTCCCCTCATTTTGATCTCCGTCCTGACGACGAGATCCCTTCTTTGCTGGTCGTCCATAACATCAGCCTGCCACCTGGAAAGTTTGGTGGTCCTTATATTGATCAGTTGTTTACCGGTACGCTGGATCCGCAGGATGATCCTTACTTTGAAGGGATCCACCAGCTGCGCGTAGCGGCACATTGCCTGATCCGACGAGATGGCGAGATTGTTCAGTATGTTCCATTTGATAAACGCGCGTGGCATGCCGGTGTTTCCAGCTGGCGCGGGCGTGAGCGCTGCAATGATTTCTCGATTGGTATTGAGCTGGAAGGCACCGATTTTGTGCCCTTTACGCAGGCGCAGTATCGCAGCCTTGCGGACGTTACCGGCTTGTTAATTAAGCACTATCCGATTAGTCTGGACGCCATTACCGGGCACAGCGATATTGCTCCGGGGCGTAAAACAGATCCCGGCCCTGAGTTCGACTGGGCATTTTATCGCAAGCTGTTGGCATCGCCGGTAGTGCAAAATGAGTCTTCTGACCAGTGAGTGAAAAGGCCGCCGGTTTTTTTGTTTTAAGAATGTGTAGAGAGAGAGAGTGATAGTCGATGACGTTATTTACTTTGCTGCTGGTGCTGGCTTGGGAGCGGTTGTTCAAACTGGGTGAACACTGGCAGTTGGATCATCGGTTTGAGTTCATTTTCCGTCGCGGGCGGCAGACTTCTTTAGTCAAAACGCTGGCGATTATGATTGTCTGGATGGCGATTATCTGGGCCATTTTACGTGCCCTCCACGGGTTATTCTTTGGTGTGCCTTCCCTCGTTATCTGGGTGATTTTGTGTCTGCTGTGCATCGGCGCAGGCATCAAACGCAAACATTACCGCGCCTATTTGAAATCTGCCCGTCAGGGAGATGCGGACGCCTGTAAAGAGATGGCGGAAGAGCTGGCGCTGATCCACGGTTTGCCGAGTGACTGCACGGAAGAAGCCCGTTTGCGAGAACTGCAAAATGCGCTCTTGTGGATAAACTACCGTTATTATCTCGGGCCGTTGTTCTGGTTTGTGGTCTGCGGGCCTTACGGACCTGTTGCGCTGGGCGGATATGCCGTTCTGCGGGGTTATCAGACCTGGCTGGCGCGTCACATGACGCCACTCAAACGTTCGCAGTCCGGCATCGACAGCCTGTTGCATGTTCTTGACTGGATCCCCGTTCGTCTTGCCGGTGCGGCGTATGCGCTGCTCGGGCACGGTGAGAAAGCGTTACCAGCGTGGTTTGCCTCGCTCGGCGATATTCATTCCTCGCAGTATCAGGTGCTGACACGGCTGGCGCAGTTCTCATTGGCGCGTGATCCGCATCTGGATCCCGTTCAGACGCCTCGCGCCGCAGTGGGTCTGGCGCGCAAGGTCACCATGATTATTCTGGTTGTGGTCGCGGTTCTGACGATTTACGGCGCGCTGATTTAAGGCCTGCTTATCGCAAAGTAAAAGTACGCATTAAAAAAGCCCGGCACATTTCTGTTGCCGGGCTTTTTGTTTTTATTGCGCCGTGTTTTTTTGCAACGTCAGTGGCCGGTTGTCCGGGGCGGGAACACCAAAGTCCGGCAGTCCGTTTTCATCCCAGACGAAGGTTTTAATCCGGGTATGACGGTTCGGGTCATACAGCGGGTCGCCCTCAATTTCAGTGTAATTTCGGGCATGATAAACCAGCACGTCTTCGCCCTGTTCGTTGCGCGTAAAGCTGTTGTGACCGGGGCCAAACTGCCTGTTCTGCTTATGTGTGGTGAATACCGGTCGTGGCGATTTATGCCATGCAGCTGCGTCGAGCAGATTGCTGCCGGTGTCTGCCGAGAGCAGCCCGATACAGTAATTTTCATCGGTCGCGCTGGCGGAATAAGTAATGAAAATTTTATCGCCGTGCTTAATCACTGCCGGGCCTTCATTTACCCAAAAGCCGATAATTTCCCAGTCCAGTTCAGGTTTGCTGAGCATGACGGGCGGTGATTTCAGCGTCCACGGATTCTCCATTTCGGCAATGTACAAATTAGAGTTACCCCGAATAGCCGGGTCTTTTTGCGCCCACAGATAATAGCTTTTTCCCTGATGTTCAAAGTGCGTTGCATCAAGCGAGAAACTGTCGATTGGCGTCTGGATCCGGCCTTTCCCCTCCCATTTTCCCGTGAGCGGATCGGCATTTTCACACACCAGCGCATACATGCGGTGCTGGAATAGTCCATCAACGATGTCCTGCGAGGGCGCAGCGGCGTAATAAATTACCCATTTCCCGTCAATGAAATGCAGTTCAGGCGCCCAAATCAGTGCGCTCATCGGGCCGGTATCGGGTTTATGCCAGACCACAGTGGCAGGTGAGTCGGCCAGCCCCGTCAGCGTTGACGAACGCCGGATTTCGAGCCGGTCGTATTCCGGAACTGAGGCAATAAAGTAATAGTGGCCATCGCTGTGCAGCCAGATGTGAGGATCCGCGCGCTGTTCAATCAGCGGATTCGGGTAATTACTCATGTTTCAGCTCCTTGCTGTGAAGGGGGGCAGAGGCAAGTTCTTGCGCCTGTTTTTCATCATGATATTCATTGAGTTCGCGGTAGTTGCGACGGCGAATTTCCAGATCAGTCTGAATTGTCCGCATGGTTTCGCGATCCACTTTCAGCAGGCGTACAACCCCCGCCGTAATGAGATAACCGACGCCGGGAATGACGGTAAACAGCAGCACAATCCCGTTGATGGCGTGGTCACTTTGTTGCGCCGCACCGGCGTTGTAGCCGTAAGCGGAGAGCAGGAATCCGACCATCGCACCTGCTACGGCCAGCCCGCATTTCAGGAAGAACAGGTTGCCGGAGAAGCTGATCCCGGTGACGCGTTTACCCGTTTTCCATTCGCCGTAGTCATCCACGTCGGCCATCAGCGACCAGTGCAACGGCGAAGGGAGCTGATGCATGATGTTAAGGACAAAGTAAGCCACCAGGATCAGCGTCGTGGCGTGCGGGTCGAGGAAATAGAACCCGCAGGAGAAAATTGTCAGGATGATATTGGCCCAGAAGAAGACTTTCAGTTTGCAGTATTTGTCCGTCAGCGGTTTCGCCAGGGCGCTGCCAATCATCATGCCGACCACGCCGAGGCTGATAAACATACTGGCGAATGACGTCGATTTTTCCATCACCCAGGTAACGTAATACATGGTGGCGGCCATGCGGATGAAGCCGGGGCAGACATTACAAAAAGTCAGTAGCAGAATGCGAACCCACTGGTCGTTTTTCCACACGTCTTTCAGGTCGGATTTTAGGGCGTGTTTGGACGGCACAGCAGGCTGTATGCGTTCTTTCACTGAACTGAAACAGAACAGGAACATAAACAGCGCGATGATTGCCATCACGCCCATCGACATCTGGTAGCCCTTAGCTTTGTTCGCGCCGCCGAAGAAATCGGCCATGGGCAGCAGGGTAGACGACAAAATCAGTGTGGCAATACCGACCATAAAGAAGCGGTAAGACTGGCAGGCGACGCGTTCATGCGGGTCGGCGGTGATTACGCCGCCGAGCGAGCAGTACGGAATATTGATGGCGGTATAAGTCAGCGACATCAGGAAATAGGTGATGAAAGCATAGATAACTTTGCTGTTGTAGCTCCATTCCGGCGTGGTGAACATCAGTACGCTGAACAGAACGTAGGGCACCGATATCCATAACAAATACGGACGGAACCTGCCCCAGCGGGTGGTGGTGCGGTCAGCAATCGCCCCCATTATCGGGTCAGTAACGGCGTCGATAATCCGCACCGACAACAGCAATATGCCGACCAGCGCCGGGGCAAGGCCGAAAACGTCAGTATAAAAATAATTGAGAAACAGCATGATGGCGCCGCCAATCATATTGCAGCCCGCATCTCCCATTCCGTACGCTACTTTCTCTTTGAACGACAGCGCGCCTTCCTTCATGGATGTTCTCCGGCTATTGGTTAAAAAGGTAAGTTGTTAAAAAACTGTTTGATAGCGTTGAGTATTGGCTGGAGAGGCGAAGAGGAGTCAGGAGGTAAGAGTCATGAAGATGGACGATTTGGTCATGTCGGACAAACTGTGACGCATATAACAAAGCGCCCCGGTAAGTGAAACTTAGCCGGGGCGCTTTACGTTTTTAGCAATGATAAACCGGGGGCTTACGCGTTAACCGATTTGCCACTTTGCTGATTTTTAATCCAGTAGCCAACGCCCAGGATCACCAGCCAGACCGGGATCAGCCAGACGGAAATCGCCATGCCCGGCGTGATAGCCATAATCACAAGAATTGCGGCCATGAACAGCAGGCAGATGTAGTTACCTACCGGATAAAGCAGCGCTTTGAACTTGGTTTCGATCCCTTTGCGGTGCATCGCCTTGCGGAATTTGATGTGCGCAAGGCTGATCATCGCCCAGTTGATCACCAGTGCAGAAACCACCAATGCCATCAGCAGGCCGAAAGCTTCACCCGGCATCAGGTAGTTAATCAGTACGCAAAGTGCAGTGGTCACGGCAGACACGAGGATTGATGCCACCGGAACGCCGCGCTTGTCGACATTGAGCAAGGCTTTTGGCGCGTTGCCTTGCTGAGCCAGACCAAACAGCATGCGGCTGTTGCAGTAAACGCAGCTGTTATAGACCGACAATGCTGCCGTCAGGATCACGACGTTCAGCGCGTTAGCGACCAGCGCATCACCAAGATCATGGAAGATCAGGACAAACGGGCTGGTATCCGGCCCGACGCGGGTCCATGGCATCAGGGAAAGCAGAACTGCCAGTGAGCCCACATAGAAAATCAGGATGCGGTAGATAACCTGGTTGGTTGCTTTCGGAATGCTGACTTCAGGATTATCCGCTTCTGCCGCGGTAATACCGACCAGCTCAAGACCGCCGAATGAGAACATGATGATTGCCATCATCATCACCAGCCCGGTCATGCCGTGAGGCAGGAAACCGCCTTGCTCCCACAGGTTACGGACAGTCGCTTGCGGGCCTGCAGTGTCGCTAAACAATAACCAGCCGCCGAACAGAATCATGGCCACAACAGCAACCACTTTAATGATGGCAAACCAGAACTCCATTTCCCCGAACACTTTGACGTTGGTCAGGTTGATGGCGTTAATCACCACGAAGAAGACCGCCGCTGAAGCCCAGGTTGGGATCTCCGGCCACCAGAACTGAATATATTTACCGACTGCCGTCAGTTCGGCCATCGCGACCAGAACGTAAAGCACCCAGTAGTTCCAGCCGGAAGCAAAACCGGCAAATCCACCCCAGTATTTATAGGCAAAATGGCTGAATGACCCGGCAACCGGCTCTTCAACGACCATCTCACCTAACTGGCGCATAATTAAAAACGCAATAAAACCAGCGATTGCGTAGCCGAGAATAATCCCGGGGCCCGCAGACTGGATGACGGAGGCGCTGCCCAGAAACAGACCTGTCCCGACAGCCCCACCCAGCGCGATCAACTGAATATGACGGTTTTTCAGGCCGCGCTTCAGCTCATCGCCTTGTTGTTGATCAACCATTTACCTGTCCTCTGTCATTGGGGCAAAACCCATAACATTCTGCGTGTTAGAAAGAATGTAAGGCGATAATTACACTTTTTGTATTTAATTATTTACGGCTGGATTGTGCCTAAAAAGCAGCATCATCTACCGTTCGGGCAAGAATAGTGTTATGCGCAAAAGTTTGCACGGGGTTTATGCACCGTCTGCATAACAAATAGCCAAATTGACTGGAAATTTGTTCAGGATCTAAAAAATGTGATCTGACGCAGAGAAAAATCGAGAGATGATAAGAATTTGTTAAATTGTGCGAGGGCGACGCATTTACTGGGTCACCATATGGACACAAGGTGAATACTTTGTTACTTTACGGCCACGTTTTTTAAATTGGTATTACCAATTGACTCCGGCAACTTACAGAGTCGCTACTCGCAGAGAACAACACATATTATGGCTTACAGCAAAATCAGACAGCCTAAGTTATCCGATGTGATCGAGCAGCAACTTGAGTTCCTGATCCTCGAAGGCACCTTGAGACCCGGGGAAAAGCTTCCGCCAGAGCGCGAACTGGCCAAACAGTTTGATGTTTCGCGACCTTCTCTCAGAGAGGCTATCCAAAGCCTGGAAGGGAAGGGACTGCTCCTGCGCCGCCAGGGTGGTGGTACTTTCGTCCAAAGTAATCTGTGGCAAAGCGTGAGTGATCCGCTGGCTGAGTTACTGGCCGACCATCCTGAATCACAATTCGATCTCCTTGAAACACGACATGCCCTTGAAGGGATCGCTGCGTATTACGCGGCGCTTCGTGGCACAGAGGAAGATTTGCAGCGCATTCGCGATTGTCACGTGGTCATTCAGACCGCACAGGACAGCGGAGATCTGGACGCAGAAGCCGATGCGGTTATGCAGTATCAGGTCGCTGTAACAGAAGCAGCGCATAATGTTGTGCTGCTGCATCTGGTTCGTTGTATGGGACCGATGCTCGAGAAGAACGTTCGACAGAACTTTGAATTGCTTTACTCACGCCGGGAAATGCTGGCCACGGTAAGCAACCACCGCGCCAGTATTTTCGAGGCGATTGTTGCACGGGAACCTGAAATAGCGCGTGCCGCATCTCACCGTCACCTGGCGTTCATTGAAGAAGTTTTGCTGGATCTCAGCAGGGAACACACCCGGCGGGATCGGTCTTTACGACGGCTCCAGCAACGAAAAGATGAAAGTTAACCTTCGGGGTTAATTTTGAGAGCCTTCATTTGAGGGCTCACGGCAACTACATGACGGGCCTGTCTTCGTGCGTTTTGTTCAGTATGAAGAGCTTTTGAAGCAAGAGCGCAGGAAGACAGGCTCCAGATAAACCAACGTATAAGATACAGATAAGGAAAAGCACCATGTCAGAACGTGTAAATAATGACGTGGATCCGATCGAAACTCGCGACTGGCTACAAGCGATCGAATCGGTCATCCGTGAAGAAGGTGTTGAGCGTGCGCAGTTCCTGATCGATCAGGTTCTGAGTGAAGCGCGTAAGGGCGGCGTCAGCGTCGCTGCTGGTGCTGCCAGCCGTAACTACGTCAATACCATCGCTGTTGAAGACGAACCGCAATACCCGGGTAACCTGGAGCTGGAACGTAATATTCGTACCGCAATCCGCTGGAACGCCATCATGACCGTTCTGCGCGCTTCCAAGAAAGACCTGGAACTGGGCGGCCACATGGCTTCCTTCCAGTCTTCTGCGACCGTGTACGAAGTGTGTTTCAACCACTTCTTCCGCGCACGTAACGAGAATGACGGCGGCGATCTGGTGTACTTCCAGGGCCACATCTCTCCGGGCGTGTACGCGCGTGCTTTCCTTGAAGGCCGCCTGACCGAAGACCAGATGAACAATTTCCGTCAGGAAGTTCACGGTAAAGGTCTGTCTTCTTATCCGCACCCTAAACTGATGCCTGAATTCTGGCAGTTCCCGACCGTTTCCATGGGTCTGGGCCCGATCGGTGCAATCTATCAGGCTAAATTCCTGAAGTACCTGGAACACCGTGGTCTGAAAGACACCTCCGCGCAGCGTGTTTACGCGTTCCTGGGCGACGGTGAAATGGACGAACCAGAATCCAAAGGCGCGATCACCATTGCGACCCGTGAGAAACTGGACAACCTGTGCTTCATCATCAACTGTAACTTGCAGCGTCTTGATGGCCCGGTTACCGGCAACGGCAAAATCATCAATGAACTGGACGGCATCTTTGCAGGCGCTGGCTGGAACGTGATCAAAGTGATTTGGGGCGATCGTTGGGATGCTCTGCTGCGTAAAGATACCAGCGGCAAACTGATCCAGCTGATGAACGAAACCGTGGACGGCGACTACCAGACCTTCAAGTCCCGCGACGGTAAATACGTTCGTGAACACTTCTTCGGTAAATACCCTGAAACTGCGGCACTGGTCAAAGACATGACCGACGACGAGATCTGGGCACTGAACCGTGGTGGTCATGATCCGAAGAAAGTCTTTGCTGCACTGAACAAAGCGGCAAATACCAAAGGCCAGCCTACCGTAATCCTTGCGCATACCATCAAAGGTTATGGCATGGGTGATGCGGCCGAAGGTAAAAACATTGCTCACCAGGTGAAGAAAATGAACATGGATGGCGTGCGCTATATCCGTGATCGTTTCAGCGTGCCGGTTTCCGATGAAAATCTGGAAAAACTGCCGTATATCACTCTGGAAAAAGACTCTGCAGAATACAAATACCTGCATGAGCGTCGCGCTGCGCTGAAAGGCTACCTGCCGACCCGTCTGCCAAACTTCACTCAGAAACTGGAAATGCCTGCGTTGTCTGATTTCGCTCAACTGCTGGAAGAGCAGAAGAAAGAAATCTCCACAACCATCGCTTTCGTTCGTGCCCTGAACGTGATGCTGAAAAACGACTCCATCAAAGACCGTCTGGTCCCGATCATCGCCGATGAAGCGCGTACATTCGGTATGGAAGGTCTGTTCCGTCAGATTGGTATTTACAGCCCGAACGGCCAGCAGTACACCCCGCAGGACCGTGAGCAGGTTGCATACTATAAAGAAGACGAGAAAGGTCAGATCCTGCAGGAAGGTATCAACGAACTGGGCGCCGCTTCTTCATGGCTGGCCGCAGCGACTTCTTACAGCACCAACGATCTGCCAATGATCCCGTTCTACATCTACTACTCCATGTTTGGTTTCCAGCGTATCGGCGACCTGTGCTGGGCAGCGGGTGACCAACAGGCGCGTGGCTTCCTGATCGGCGGTACTTCAGGTCGTACTACCCTGAACGGTGAAGGTTTGCAGCACGAAGATGGTCACAGCCACATTCAGTCTCTGACTATCCCTAACTGTATTTCTTACGACCCGTCTTACGCGTACGAAGTGGCAGTCATCATGCATGACGGTCTGGTTCGTATGTACGGCGACGCGCAGGAAAACGTTTATTACTACATCACTACGCTGAACGAAAACTACCACATGCCAGCAATGCCGGAAGGCGCTGAAGAAGGCATCCGTAAGGGTATCTACAAGTTAGAAACTCTGGACGGTAGCAAAGGTAAAGTACAGCTTCTGGGCTCCGGTTCTATCCTGCGTCACGTTCGTGAAGCGGCTGAAATCCTGTCCAAAGACTACGGCGTAGGCTCTGACGTTTACAGCGTAACTTCCTTCACTGAACTGGCCCGTGACGGTCAGGACTGTGAGCGCTGGAACATGCTGCACCCAACCGAAACTCCACGCGTTCCGTACATCGCTCAGGTGATGAGCGACGCGCCAGCGGTTGCGTCTACTGACTACATGAAACTGTTTGCTGAACAGGTTCGTACTTACGTTCCGGCCAGCGATTATCGCGTTCTGGGTACGGATGGCTTCGGTCGTTCAGACAGCCGCGAAAACCTGCGTCACCACTTCGAAGTGGATGCTTCCTATGTTGTGGTTGCTGCGCTGGGTGAATTGGCTAAACGCGGCGAAATCGAAACTTCTGTAGTGGCTGAAGCCATTAAGAAATTCGATATCAATCCAGAAAAAGTTAACCCGCGTCTGGCATAAGAGGTAAAGACAGATGGCTATTGAAATTAACGTACCGGACATCGGTGCAGATGCAGTGGAAGTCACCGAAATCATGGTGAAGGTGGGCGATAAAGTTGAAGTTGAACAATCGTTGATCACCGTTGAAGGCGATAAAGCTTCTATGGAAGTGCCTTCTCCACAAGCAGGCGTGGTCAAAGAAATTAAAGTTGCGGTCGGCGATACCGTCGAAACCGGCAAACTGATCATGATCTTCGAAGCCGCTGACGGTGCTGCTGATGCAGCACCTGCGAAACAGGAAACGAAAGCAGAAGATAAACCTGCTGCTGCCGCACCTGCTTCCAGCGAAAGCAAAGAAGTGAATGTGCCAGATATCGGCGGCGACGAAGTTGAAGTCACCGAGATCATGGTCAAAGTGGGCGACACCGTGTCAGCTGAACAATCGCTGATCACCGTAGAAGGCGACAAAGCTTCTATGGAAGTCCCTGCTCCGTTCGCGGGCAAAGTCAAAGAAATCAAAATCGCTGCGGGCGACAAAGTCAGCACCGGTTCTCTGATCATGGTCTTCGAAGTCGCAGGTTCTGGTGCAGCAGCACCGGCAGCGGCAGAAGCCAAATCAGAAGCGGCTCCGGCTGCTGCACAAACTGGCAGCAAAGAAGTGAACGTGCCTGATATCGGTGGCGACGAAGTTGAAGTCACTGAAATCATGGTTAAAGTGGGCGACAAAATCAGTGCGGAACAATCACTGATTACCGTTGAAGGCGACAAAGCTTCAATGGAAGTCCCGGCTCCGTTCGCGGGTACCGTGAAAGAAATCAAAATCGCTGCGGGCGACAAAGTCAGCACCGGCTCTCTGATCATGGTCTTCGAAGTTGAAGGCGCTGCGCCTGCTCCGGCGGCGAAGAAAGAAGAAGCTGCTGCCCCTGCGAAACAGGAACAAAAAGCCGCTGCGCCTGCTGCTCCGGCTGCAAGCAAAGGCGAATTCGCTGAGAATGACGCTTACGTTCACGCCACGCCGGTTATCCGTCGTCTGGCCCGTGAATTCGGCGTTAATCTGGCGAAAGTGAAAGGGACAGGCCGTAAAGGTCGCATCCTGCGCGAAGACGTTCAGACTTACGTGAAAGACGCGGTCAAACGCGCTGAAGCTGCTCCGGCTGCTGCCACTGGTGGCGGTATTCCGGGCATGCTGCCTTGGCCGAAAGTTGATTTCAGCAAGTTCGGCGAAATCGAAGAAGTGGAACTGGGCCGTATCCAGAAAATCTCCGGTGCAAACCTGAGCCGTAACTGGGTGATGATCCCGCACGTTACACACTTCGACAAAACCGATATCACTGAGCTGGAAGCGTTCCGTAAACAGCAAAATGACGAAGCAGCGAAGCGCAAACTGGATGTGAAATTCACGCCAGTGGTCTTCATCATGAAAGCCGTTGCGGCTGCTCTTGAGCAGATGCCACGTTTCAACAGTTCTCTGTCCGAAGATGGCCAGAAACTGACGCTGAAAAAATACATCAACGTCGGTGTTGCGGTTGATACGCCTAACGGCCTGGTTGTTCCTGTCTTCAAAGATGTGAACAAGAAAGGTATCGCTGAGCTGTCCCGTGAACTGATGGCTATCTCCAAGAAAGCGCGTGACGGTAAGCTGACTGCTGCGGAAATGCAGGGCGGTTGCTTCACTATCTCCAGCCTTGGCGGTATCGGGACGACCCACTTTGCGCCAATCGTCAATGCGCCTGAAGTGGCTATCCTGGGTGTTTCCAAGTCTGCGATGGAACCGGTCTGGAACGGTAAAGAATTCGTTCCGCGTCTGATGATGCCAATGTCGCTCTCCTTCGACCACCGTGTAATCGACGGTGCGGATGGTGCGCGCTTCATTACCATCATCAACAACGTACTGTCTGACATTCGCCGCCTGGTGATGTAAGCCAAAAAGCCGGCCAAACGGCCGGCTTTTTTCTGGTAATCTCTTTCTGCCGTCAGAGATTATCAGGTGGAAAACGTAAATCGTATGCCGTTTGTTGTTTCAAATATGTTAACAATTTTGTAAACTGCGGGCGGATAGAACGACCCGGTGGATGATGGGCGTTGCAGCATAAAAATGACGTCTGACCCGCCGGAAATAAATTAAGAGGTCATGATGAGTACTGAAATTAAAACTCAGGTCGTGGTACTTGGGGCGGGCCCTGCAGGCTATTCTGCTGCTTTCCGTTGCGCTGATTTAGGTCTTGAGACAGTTCTGGTTGAACGTTATTCCACCCTGGGTGGCGTGTGCCTGAACGTAGGCTGTATCCCTTCAAAAGCTCTGCTGCATGTTGCTAAAGTTATTTCTGAAGCAAAAGCTCTGGCAGAACACGGTATTGTTTTCGGTGAGCCGAAAACCGATATCGACAAAGTGCGTCTCTGGAAAGAGAAAGTCATCAACCAGCTGACCGGTGGTCTGGCAGGTATGGCGAAAGGCCGTAAAGTCAAAGTCGTTAACGGCTTGGGCAAATTTACCGGTGCAAATACTCTGGTTGTTGAAGGCGAAAATGGTCCAACGACCATCACTTTCGACAATGCAATCATTGCGGCGGGTTCCCGTCCAATCAAACTGCCATTCATTCCTCATGATGATCCACGCGTATGGGATTCCACCGACGCACTGGAACTGAAAACCGTCCCTGAGCGTCTGCTCGTGATGGGCGGCGGCATCATCGGTCTGGAAATGGGCACCGTTTACCACGCTCTGGGTTCTCAGATTGACGTGGTTGAAATGTTTGATCAGGTCATTCCTGCGGCTGATAAAGACGTGGTGAAAGTCTTCACCAAGAAAATCAGCAAGCAATTCAACCTGATGCTGGAAACCAAAGTGACTGCCGTAGAAGCCAAAGAAGATGGCATTTACGTCACCATGGAAGGCAAAAAAGCGCCAGCCGAACCGCAGCGTTATGACGCTGTGCTGGTGGCAATCGGTCGCGTACCTAACGGTAAGCTGCTGGAAGCCGGCGCTGCGGGCATCGAAGTTGACGACCGTGGCTTCATCCACGTCGACAAACAAATGCGTACCAACGTGCCACACATCTTTGCTATCGGCGACATCGTCGGTCAGCCAATGCTGGCGCACAAAGGTGTTCACGAAGGTCACGTGGCAGCCGAAGTTATCTCCGGCAAAAAACACTACTTCGATCCGAAAGTCATTCCGTCAATTGCCTACACTGAGCCAGAAGTTGCCTGGGTTGGCCTGACTGAGAAAGAAGCGAAAGAAAAAGGCATCAGCTACGAAACCGCCACCTTCCCGTGGGCAGCTTCAGGCCGTGCTATCGCTTCCGATTGTGCAGACGGTATGACCAAACTGATCTTCGACAAAGAATCTCACCGTGTTATCGGGGGTGCGATTGTCGGTACCAACGGCGGCGAGCTGCTGGGCGAGATTGGTCTGGCAATCGAAATGGGTTGTGATGCAGAAGATATCGCGCTGACCATCCATGCTCACCCGACTCTGCACGAGTCCGTGGGTCTGGCAGCAGAAATCTACGAAGGCAGCATCACTGACCTGCCAAACCCGAAAGCGAAAAAGAAATAATTCAGCTTTAACGGTTTGAGAACGGCGCCGAAAGGTGCCGTTTTTTTATGTCTGAAAATCAGGTTTCAAAAAGGTCGCCCGTTCAGGCGACCTTTAGCGTTACTTGTTCTGAGAAAGTACGTTGATCTGAACATTGACGTGTGAAACTGACCACCCGCTATTGCCCATCTCCAACGCATTACTCAGTACAACGAGCAGGATACAAACTGACGTCCTTTTCATTGCGTGATTCCTTAACGGACCACGATCACCGGCATCTCATCGGGAAAATAACGGTGAAACAAGCGCTCTGTAGCGCCTGAACCGCGGTATTGATGAACCTGCTCCCAACTGCCCGGTGACCGGCTGCTAAACCGGCGAAGCAGCCCGGAAAAGATGCTAATGCAAATTCAGCCAATTTGAAGATTTTCAGTTTTATATTGGAAAGCGTCTCGCAAAGACAATCTTTAGGATTGTTTTTCACGCGTTTTTTGGTCACTATGCAATCGCTCTGTAGCGCTTAATAGTCCCGATTCCCCCGGTGCCTGCTAACACTTTGGGAATACAAATCGACCGTCCTTTGAGGCGGTTTTTTTGTGCCTTTTTTCTCCCTTTTCTGCCATTTATTCCCTTGTGCCAATAAGGTTGTTGTGATGATCTAGAAGGCGAATTGGGATGAACAGCCGATCCGTCTGTGCTCAACGATTCAGCAAAGATTTAATGTTGCTTTTATGTGAACGAATTAACAAGCGGGCAAAATCCTGCTATGCTGCTTCGGCGCTAAAGGGCACTGTGCTCAGGTTCAGGACGTAAAGTTTCCGATCAAGAAACCCTCTTACCCGCAGTGTCCCCGATTCATCAGACAGCTTGAATTTCCCTGTCCCTACAGGCATGACGTGATGCTGATGATGGAAGCCAGGCATAATAAATGACAATGAGAGCGAGGAGAAAGTCGTGCTAGAAGAATACCGTAAGCACGTAGCCGAGCGTGCTGCAGAGGGCATCGTCCCTAAGCCACTTGATGCTTCACAGATGGCAGCGTTGGTTGAGTCACTGAAAAATCCGCCAAAAGGCGAAGAAGAAACTCTGTTAGACCTGCTGATTAATCGTGTTCCGCCGGGCGTTGACGAAGCCGCCTATGTAAAAGCCGGGTTCCTGGCTGCCGTCGCCAAAGGCGAAACTACCTCCCCGTTGGTCACTCCTGAAAAAGCCATTGAACTGTTAGGCACCATGCAAGGTGGCTACAACATTCATCCGCTGATCGACGCACTTGAAAACGAAACGCTGGCGCCGATTGCCGCCAAAGCGTTGTCCCATACGCTGCTGATGTTCGATAACTTCTACGATGTGGAAGAAAAAGCGCAGGCAGGCAACGAACACGCTAAGAAGATTTTGCAGTCCTGGGCAGATGCTGAATGGTATCTGTCACGCCCGCAGCTGGCTGAAAAAATCACCGTCACCGTCTTCAAGGTGACCGGCGAAACCAACACCGATGATTTGTCACCGGCTCCGGATGCCTGGTCCCGTCCAGATATTCCGTTGCACGCGCTGGCCATGCTGAAAAACGAACGCGAAGGTATCCATCCGGATCAACCTGGCAGCGTCGGCCCGATTAAACAGATCGAAGAACTGAACAAAAAAGGCTTCCCGCTGGCCTATGTCGGTGACGTGGTCGGTACCGGTTCTTCCCGTAAATCTGCGACAAACTCCGTGCTGTGGTTCATGGGCGACGATATCCCTCATGTGCCGAACAAACGCGGCGGCGGCGTCGTGCTGGGTGGCAAAATTGCGCCAATCTTCTTCAACACTATGGAAGATGCCGGTGCGTTGCCGATTGAAGTGGACGTTTCTAACCTGAATATGGGCGATGTGATCGACATCTATCCGTACAAAGGTGAAGTCCGTAAACACGAAACCGGTGAAGTGATTGCCACTTTCGAACTGAAAACTGACGTTCTGCTGGACGAAGTTCGCGCCGGTGGCCGTATTCCGCTGATCATCGGCCGTGGTTTAACCACCAAAGCCCGTGAATCGCTGAAACTGCCTCAGAGCGAAGTATTCCGCATCGCGAAGCCGGTTGCTAAAAGCAACAGAGGCTTCTCGCTGGCGCAGAAAATGGTGGGCCGCGCCTGTGGCGTTGCCGGTATTCGTCCGAACGAATATTGCGAACCAAAAATGACGTCTGTGGGTTCTCAGGACACCACCGGCCCGATGACCCGCGACGAGCTGAAAGACCTGGCGTGCCTGGGCTTCTCCGCTGATTTAGTGATGCAGTCATTCTGTCATACCGCCGCATATCCTAAGCCGGTTGACGTGACCACGCACCACACGCTGCCGGACTTCATTATGAACCGCGGCGGTGTTTCCCTGCGTCCGGGCGACGGTATCATCCACTCGTGGCTGAACCGTATGCTGTTGCCGGATACTGTCGGTACCGGCGGTGACTCCCATACCCGTTTCCCGATCGGGATTTCGTTCCCTGCGGGTTCCGGTCTGGTGGCGTTTGCCGCAGCGACCGGCGTGATGCCGCTGGATATGCCAGAATCCGTTCTGGTGCGTTTCAAAGGTGAAATGCAGCCGGGTATCACCCTGCGTGATCTGGTTCATGCCATTCCTTACTACGCCATCCAGGAAGGTCATCTGACCGTTGAGAAGAAGGGTAAGAAAAACCTCTTCTCTGGCCGTATTCTGGAAATCGAAGGCTTGCCGGAACTGAAAGTTGAACAGGCATTTGAACTGGCGGATGCGTCCGCAGAACGTTCGGCGGCCGGTTGTACGATCAAACTGGATCAGGCGCCAATCAAAGAATACCTGAGCTCTAACATCGTGCTGCTGAAGTGGATGATCTCTGAAGGTTACGGCGATCGTCGTACCATCGAGCGCCGCATTAAAGGCATGGAAGAGTGGCTGGCGAATCCGAGCCTGCTCGAAGCCGATGCTGATGCAGAATATGCTGCGGTGATCGAAATCGATCTGGCTGAAATCAAAGAGCCGATCCTTTGTGCACCGAACGATCCGGACGATGCGCGTCTGCTGTCTTCTGTTCAGAACAGCAAAATCGACGAAGTGTTCATCGGTTCGTGCATGACCAACATCGGTCATTTCCGCGCTGCCGGTAAACTGCTCGACAGCCATAAAGGCGCGTTGCCAACCCGTCTGTGGGTTGCGCCACCGACCAAAATGGATGCCGCGCAGCTGACCGAAGAGGGCTATTACAGCGTCTTTGGTAAGAGCGGTGCGCGTGTTGAAATCCCTGGCTGTTCACTGTGCATGGGTAACCAGGCGCGTGTGGCCGACGGTTCTACCGTGGTTTCTACTTCAACGCGTAACTTCCCGAACCGTCTGGGCAACGGCGCCAATGTTTATCTGGCCTCCGCTGAACTGGCGGCCATCGCGTCTCTGCTCGGTCGCCTGCCGACACCAGAAGAATATCTCGGCTACATGGCTGAAGTGGATAAGACCGCGGTGGATACTTACCGTTATCTGAACTTCGACAAGCTGAGTGAATATACGGATAAAGCTGACGGTGTGATCTTCCAAACCGCAGTCTAAATCGTTATATTTGCGCGATTGACGGAAAGGAGGCTTCGGCCTCCTTTTTTATTTTCATTTTTCCAGAGGGCTGAACCATGGATTACGATTTTCTGCGCGATATCACCGGTGAGGTCAAAGTCCGCTTCTCGATGGGGCATGAAGTGCTTGGTCACTGGCTGAATGAAGAAGTGAAGGGCGATCTGAGCGTACTCGATGCTGTCGAAGCCGAGCTGGCTGCGCTCAAAGGCAGCGAGCGCCAGACCCAGCGGGTCGGCCATGAATATACGCTGCTGCTGGCCGATGACGAAGTGATGATCCGCGCAAATCAGCTGGATTTCGACGGCGATGAAATTGAAGAAGGCATGAGTTATTACGACGAAGAAAGCCTGGCGTTTTGCGGTGTCGAGGACTTTCTGCAAGTCCTCGCCAAATACCGTAGTTTTGTGACCACTTACCGCTAAGTTTCACTTCACGCGCGAGGCGGTCCAGCACAGTAACGAACCGCCGACGACCATCAGCACACCCGGCCAGAAACTCGCGCCCGGCAGCGTGTGCAGCCACAATCCGGCAATCAGAATCGACGACAGCGGCGTGAAATACGACAGCGCCGCGACCAGTGTCGCATTGCCTTTTTTCATCGCCAGATCCCAGCACTGATAAGATATTGCCGTCACCGCACCCATCGCCAGCAGCTCAAGAATGGCCGGTAGCGTCAGGCTGATCCGGTTCGAAGAGTACGTGAAGTACAGCGCCCACAGCACCGCACCGGTCGCCAGCAGAAACAGCGGCAGAACGCCTTTGCCCTTGCACATCACGCGCACCAGATTGGAATACAGCGCCCACGATACCGCCGCGCCCAGCGCCAGACTGTAGGCCACCGGGTTACCGCGCACGTTACGCATCAGCTGATGGATATCCAGCCCGTGGCCGCCGCTGATCGCCCACAACACACCGGTAAAAGCCAGCACAACGCCCGGCCAGATCCACCAGCGCACCCGCAGTTTTAATAACGGAACGGCAAAAAGCAGCGTCAGGCTCGGCCAGAGATAATTAATCAGCCCGAGTTCCAGCGTCTGCTGGCGGGTATGGGCCAGGCCAATCGCCAGTGAAAACGCCACCATATAAAAGACAAACAGCAGGCCGCAGACAATCAGATATGACGCAGATTCTCCGCGCAGCGACGGTCTTCCGCCCGCCATCCAGACCATAATCCCGCTGACGGTATAAATTGATGCGGCGGCGCCAAAAGGCCCCAGCGATTCAGACAGACTGCGGGTGAGCGCCACACTCATGCTCCACAGCAAAATGGCAAGAACGCCAAACAGCGTTGCGAAACGATCCATCGGAAAGGTAAGCCTCAGAAGAAGAAGGCTTTAAAGATAAGCGATTGTTGCGTTGGTGGAAACCGCAACAATCGACTTAACAGGCTCTTTAGGAGAATGCATTAAAAGTAGAAACCGACTTCGAGGCCGAGTGTGGACGTGGTGGTCGCAGGCTGGTAATAACCCACGGTGCTTCCGTTCAGGTCGCCCTGTTTCTCGTCCGATTTGCCGTATTTCTGATGCACGTAGCTGGCTTTAACAAAGACGTCGTCGTTGATATTCCAGGTCAGGCTGGTAAACGGCGAAAGCTTTGATTTCGGTTCCAGCCAGACTGCGCCCTGATTGCTGTGCGTCCAGGTTTTAATCGGATACAGCGCACCGCCTTCCAGGCTCAGTCGTGAGTCGGCGGTCACCTGCCAGTTAGCGCCTAAAGAAGCTTTGGCATAAGGCTGCAAAGACACTTCAACCGCGGTATAGCGTCGCGTACGATCTTCGCTGGCGATGTAGACATTGTCAGAGCGGATGTTACGCAACCATACCTGGCCGCCAAGCGCACCTTTCATATCGAAAGACACGTTCTCTGACGCCCGGTAACGGTAACCGCGCGTCAGATCCGCACTGTAGCCTGTGTAATAGGTTTTCCCCTTGAGCGATCCGTTCGGCACATTGGCCTGATCGTCCAGAGTACTGCCTCTGTAATTAACGATCCCGAACATAACACTCATGTCCCAGGCTTTTAATAAACCTTCTCTGGCATCGAGATAATTATTGGATCCGAAATTAACGCGCAGGCGCGGGCCATGTTCAGCAACATATTTACCGTCCATATTATCGACGGATTCGTCCCACTTATAATATTCAGCACCATAACTGACATAGTGCCGCATCCCTTCAGTATTATTGCTTAACAAACTTTCCCCGGCCCGGGAAACCCCGGAAACCAATAAAGAACTCGTGACCAGCAGGCTGGATACGGTCTTTAATTTACTCATTGTCATTTTTTATTTCTGCTTTCTGGTGGATGGAGCTGGTTGCTTAGTAAGCAATAGGGGGATGCTAATAAACGGAGGGGGATAGATAAAGGAATTTATCGATTTTTAAGAAAATAGCGATCTTTTGATCTGCGGTAAGTCAAATTAATGGAGATATATAAGTTTGATTTGATTTATAGTCTGTATATTAGTTTTATAATTTAGCTTAATTCGCAGATCGTTGATCGAATAATTTTGTTTAAGTAAGGATTTTATTGTGGTTTAACTATTAATTTGCCTTAAGAAGTATAGCCGGTTTTTAATCCGGTAAATATATTTTACTTAAGTAATGCTTATTGAGTTTTAATTCCATTATATAACCAGGGTTAATATGACATATGATAAAACAAAAAAGGCCGGACATCCCGCGATGCCCGGCCTTTTCTTTTATGCGCCGGTCAGACGGCAGGGAGATTCCGGCCGTAGTAAATTTCCTGCATTTCTTTGTACAGCAAATCGGTGATTTCCTTGCGTTCCTGCTCGCTCAGTTCTTCCGGATTTGCATTAAACAGGTAATGCTTGAGATCGAATTCTTTCAGCAACATCTTGGTATGGAAGATATTTTCCTGATACACGTTGACGTCCATCATCTTGTACAACCCTTTCATGTCCTGCGACATAAAGTTCTGAATTGAGTTGATCGAGTGGTCGATGTAGTGCTTCACGCCGTTCACGTCACGGGTAAAACCGCGGACGCGATAATCGATGGTGACGATGTCAGATTCCAGCTGGTGGATGAGGTAGTTCAGCGCTTTCAGCGGTGAAATCACGCCACAGGTGGAGACTTCGATGTCGGCGCGGAACGTACACAGGCCGCCTTCAGGATGGCTTTCCGGATAGGTATGCACGCAGATGTGGCTTTTATCGAGGTGCGCGACCACGGAATTCGGCAGCGGGCCCGGATGTTCGGTGGTATCGACATCACTGGGGTCAATCGGTTCTTCACTCACCAGAATCGTGACGCTGGCGCCCTGTGGTTCGTAATCCTGCCGCGCAACGTTAAGAATGTTTGCACCAATAATCGAACAGGTTTCGGTGAGGATCTCGGTTAAGCGGTTGGCGTTATATTCTTTGTCAATGTAGGCAATATAGCCGTCACGATCGGCTGCGCTTTTGGCGTAGCAGATATCGTAGATACAAAAACTCAGGCTTTTGGTCAGGTTATTGAAGCCATGCAGTTTTAGTTTTTGCAATTTAGTTCACCCCCTTACGGATGCAGTATCAGCGCGCAGCTGACAGGGCATTCAGTAAATACTGCGGCAAGGCAAAGCTGCCGTGATGAATCGCCGGATTGTAATAACGACAGGTAATGCCAGCGGCGTCGAAGCGCGCCTGCAATGTCTGGCTGTCGATCTGGCGGTAAGCCGGGTTATTGGTCGCCCAGGCGAAGGTCATGATGCCGCCGTAATAGGTCGGGATCGCGGCCTGATAGAAACTGACATCACTGAAATAGTGGCTCAGTTTGGTGTGGCTGTTGACCGCTTCATCCTGCTGAAGGAAGCAGACGCCGTTTTGCGCCACGAAAATGCCGCCCGGATTCAGGCAACGCGCGCAACCTTCGTAGAAGGCCGAGGTGAACAGGCTTTCTCCCGGACCGATCGGATCGGTGCAGTCTGAGATGATCACATCAAACGTTTCAGCGGTCTGATTCACGAAATTCACGCCGTCTTCAATCACCAGATTAAAACGGGCATCGTCGTAAGCACCGGCATTATGGTTGGGCAGATACTGGCGGCAAAACTCCACCACGCCGGCATCAATTTCCACCATCGTGACCGATTCCACGCCTTTATGACGGCAGACCTCACGCAGCATTCCGCCGTCGCCACCGCCGATGATCAGCACTTTTTTGGCATCGCCGTGCGCCAGTAACGGAACGTGTGTCAGCATCTCGTGATAGATAAATTCATCACGTTCGGTGGTTTGCACCACGCCGTCGAGCGCCATCACGCGGCCCAGCGCCGCATTTTCAAAAATCACCAGATCCTGGTGTTCAGTTTTCTCACGGTACAACTCTTTTTCGACGCTGAAGTACTGGCCAAAATGGGCGTGCAGCGTCTCATACCATATTTCTTTGGGTGACGAGTTCCGGGACATGTCTTTGTTTCTCCTGAGCATTCGCAGCCATAAAAATGGGCGCACATGATAGCTAACTCTGCCTGCGCATGCACGGTTGAATTTCAAACAGATAAATTTAGCTTAATTGTAGCTGAGTGAGGTGTGACGCGGATCCGGAGAGGGGAAATGAAACGCTCCGGCATCAGACTGACGGAGCACTGCGGGGGAAATTTAGTTGGTATAAGCCAGCAGACTCAGTGAATCACGTGCCAGAGATTTGCATTTGGTCGGTTTCGGTACTGCGATGCCGCTCAGGTCGCGATAGCTGTCTTCGCCCATTGCCTGCATATTGAAGCTGTTGTAATTGCTCAGATCCCAGCGATTTTGCTGTGCGAAAAAGACAATCGCCCGTTTGATTTGGGTATTAGGCAGCTGTTCGTAGCCGCAGTTATTTTTCAAATAGACGAAGACTGCGGTCAGATCCGCCAGATCTTCCGCTTCTGACTCACTCAACGCCTGACTGGCGGAGGAGAAGCCGAGCAGCGACAGTAACAGCAAACACAATGTTGTTCTTTTCATGGAAGTGTTCTTGTTCTTTTAGATTGAAAGATTAGAAAAACCTGGCTCAAAGCGAATCGAAATGACGTTACCATATTTGCGATGAGTGGCACCAAATTTCTTTTCTGCGTGCCCGCCACTTGACCTTCCCCTTAGTGGAGGGTTTAGGCTGTCGTACTATTATGGCAGTTTTATGCCGTTCGTCTGGCAATTTTCCATCATAAGGACTGAACATGAACCGTCGCGATTTCGTGAAGTGGACAACGCTCCTGGGCGCCGCCAGTACGTTACCTGGCTGGAGCCGGTTTGCGCTGGCCGCTGACCGCCCGGCGTTGCCCATTCCCGCACTGCTTGAACCGGATGCCCGCAGCGCGATTTCGCTTTCCCTGCAACGTGGTCAGAGCCAGTTTTTGCCCGGGGTGAATACACAAACTTGGGGCGTGAACGGCAATCTGCTGGGGCCTGCGCTGCGCGTGCGGCGGGGCAAACCGCTCAATGTCACGGTCAAAAACAATCTGAACGTTGCGAGCACCGTTCACTGGCACGGGCTGGAAATTCCCGGTGACATTGACGGCGGCCCGCAAGGGCTGATCGCGCCGGGCCAGAGCCGCAGCGTGAGTTTGCAGCTCGATCAGCCCGCCGCGACCTGCTGGTTTCACCCGCATCCGCATCAGACCAGCGGCTATCAGGTGGCAATGGGCCTGGCCGGATTAGTCCTGATTGAAGATGAAGGCAGCGATGCATTACAGATCCCAAAACGTTGGGGCGTGGATGATATTCCGGTCATTTTGCAGGATAAACGCCTCAACGCCGCCGGACAGATTGATTACCAGATGGACGTGATGACCGCCGCCATCGGTTGGTTCGGCGAGCACATGCTGACTAACGGCGCGATTTATCCGCAGCACGGTATTTCGCGCGGCTGGGTGCGTTTTCGTCTGCTCAACGGCTGCAATGCGCGCTCGCTGCACATCGCCACCAGCGACCAGCGGCCGATGTACGTGATTGCCAGCGACGGCGGTTTTCTTTCCGAGCCGGTAAAAGTCAGTGATTTACCGTTGCTGATGGGTGAACGTTTTGAAGTGCTGATTGATTGCAGCGACGGTAAAGCGTTTGATCTGGTCACATTGCCGGTGAAACAAATGGGCATGACGCTGGCACCGTTCGATAAACCGTTGCCGGTGCTGCGTATCCAGCCGACGCTCACGCAAAGTGGCGGCACGCTGCCGGATTCCCTGATCAAATTGCCCGCGCTGGTTTCTGTCGATAATTTGCCTGCGCGCTGGTTGCAACTGATGATGGATCCGCAGCTGGATCAGCAGGGCATGGCCGCGCTGATGAAACGCTACGGGCACAACGCGATGGCCGGAATGAGCATGGATCACGGCGGCGGTGACATGGATATGGCGGCGATGCCGGGGATGTCCGGTTCAGGTCATGACGGCCACGGCAGTATGGCCGGAATGGATATGGGCAAAGCGGCCGGAAGTTACGATTTTATGCAGGGCAATAAAATCAACGGCAAAGCCTACGACATGAACGTTCCTGCGTTCGATGTGAAACAAGGGCAATACGAGAAATGGACGATTTCCGGCGAAGGCGACATGATGCTGCATCCGTTCCATATCCACGGCACACAGTTCCGTATTCTTTCTGAAAACGGCCAGCCGGTCGCGCCGCACCGTCAGGGCTGGAAAGATATTGTCCGCGTCGAAGGTGCCCGCAGCGAAGTGCTCGTCCGCTTCAGCCATCTGGCTGACAAACAGCACGCGTACATGGCGCACTGTCATCTGCTGGAACACGAAGACACCGGCATGATGCTCGGCTTTACGGTTTCGGCGTAAGCCGCCTTTTATCGCGTGTTGCTTATGGCTGAACTGCACCGGCGTTACTCATCGGCGGGTTCTTTGATATAATCCCTTCCACTATATGGTCGCCGTTTCTTCTAAAAACGGCGATAAATATTCTTAAATCAGGTGGTTAGTCTTTATATGAAACATCGCGTTGATGTCATGATTTCCGAACAGGAAATCAAAAACCGAATTGAAGAGCTGGGCCGTAAAATTACCGGGCACTACCGTGACAGCGGCAGCGAAATGGTACTGGTCGGGCTGCTGCGCGGTTCCTTTATGTTCATGGCCGATTTATGCCGCGCCATTGATGTGCCGCATGAAGTCGATTTCATGACCGCCTCAAGTTACGGCAACGGTATGTCCACCACCCGTGACGTCAAAATCCTGAAAGATCTCGACGAAGACATCCGCGGCAAAGACGTTTTGATCGTCGAAGACATCATTGACTCCGGCAACACGCTGAGCAAAGTGCGTGAAATCCTGCAACTGCGCGGCCCGAAATCACTGGCAATTTGTACCCTGCTCGATAAACCAGAACGCCGTGAAGTTGAAGTTAAAGTGGAATACGTCGGTTTTGCGATCCCGGACGAATTCGTCGTCGGTTTCGGCATCGACTACGCCCAGCGTTATCGCCATCTGCCGTATGTCGGCAAAGTGGTTATGCTGGACGAATAGAAACAGGCTTTCCGCTTTCGCCATTTTCTGAAGTCAGTGGGTACAGAAAAAAGCACTAAAAAAGGCACATTTTTGTGCCTTTGAAAACGATGTTAACTATATGAATTAAATGGATTTTTTCATTTCAGTGTCCACGCATTGACCACATCGACAAAAAAAGCCCCGTTAATTCGGGGCTTTTTCTTTAGTGCATCTGGAGGGATGAGCGGCTGCATTTGGCCTACAAGTGGCAATAAAGTGTCGGTACGTTTTACTTCTTTGTGCTTTTGAAGTAATCATCTGCCAATGCTTGTGCGCTAGAAAGATCCTCTGGCTTCAAAAATCTACCAAGCACATCCCTTTGAACACTCGCATCCGCAATAGGATAGGCACTAGCCGCTGCCACAGAAAACCAAGCATAAGCCTGCTTATAATCGGACGCCGTTCCATGTCCCATCTTGTACATCAGAGCTAACCTATATTGAGCATTGTTAGTACCTTGTTCAGCGGATTTTTTATATAAATCAAACGCTTTTTTGTAGTTTTGCGGAACGCCATTCCCATTTTCGTACATAGTTGCTAAACCATTTTGACCACAAGGATTGCCTTGTTCAGCAGACTTCTGGTACCAATTAACTGCTTGTTGATAGTCAGGGAGCATACCTTCTCCATCTTTATACATGACTCCCAACGAGCATTGCCCATCAGCACTACCTTGTTCAGCAGCCTTTTGGAACCAATTAAAAGCTTGTTGATAGTCCTTTTGGAAAACAGTCGTACCAAAACCAAGTTCGTAGTTAAGCCCTAAGGTTAATTGTGCTGGAATATATCCCTGATCCGCCGCTTTTCGTTCTAATTCCAATGCAATCATGTCATTTTGAGGAACACCGTTTCCTGAAGAGTACATTTGACCAAGCGCATATTGACCAGGGGCATATCCTTGCTCAGATGCTTTAAGATACCAATTCGCCGCTTGTTGATAATCTTTACGCACACCCTTTCCGTTTTCGTATGCATCTCCTAAATTAAACTGCGCGCTGGCATCACCTTGTTCGGCTGCTTTTAAATATTTGGAAATTCCTGATTCATTATTGTTGTCTGTCTTTATACCAGCACGAACCTCAGTAGGCATTATCCAAATCATACTTGCTATCCCAGCGAGAAAAATCGCAGCAATACCTTTTCTTGAGTAGTACATTATTACCCTCTTCTAATATTATCTTTATGAGTGCTCTTATCATGACAACTTAAATTCAAACCATGTCCCATACCCGAAGCCAGTAAACATGTTCCTCAATAAAAATGACACCAGCCCTTCCGCTTAGCGTACCGATAAGTCTCCAGCTATTAAAGATCGCCTTTGCTGAGCCCCTCTATCAGTAATAGTTTATTATTCTTATAAATCAATTGATTGAGTTGATTTTTTGCCACTTTTTCTTAAAAAGATTTATACAGAAATCAGAACAAAAAACCCGCTTTCGCGGGCTTTAGTTTTTAATGATTTTCAGTGCATCTGGAATGATTGTTGCTGATGCTTGTCAGGATGCAACTGCACAGCGTGAACTGTTCCTGGCTCAACAATGATGTCAGCAATCGACTCATGAGTTTTAAACGTGCAACTGCAATTGATGTTCTGACACTGGTGATAACGCTCTTTGGTATTGATGCTCAGATAACGACTGGAACGTGCGTGTGCGGCGTGCTGGCATTTGGGGCAGTGCATCATAATAATCACCATGTAATCATTTTTAATCAGATGCAGTCATTGTATGTTATTTCGAAAATCATACACGCTGTATTACATTGATTTACAGAGCCTTCTCTCCCACGCTGTCGATGCGCTAGTAACAACCATTCATGTGCATTATTATCTGAAATATGGACATAAATTTATCAGGTTTCATCCCTGCATTACTTCCCATCGCACTTTCCCCAGGAGCCAGCTTTACGCTCGCGATGAACAGTGCGCTGTCAGGCGGGCAAAGAGGGCTACTAAAAACACTCACCGGCACGGCGCTTGGCATTTATACACATGCAATCCTTATCGGGCTTGGGATCACTTCTTTGCTTGTGGCATCGCCTGCACTTTTTCATATATTGAAAATTGCCGGGACAGCCTATCTGCTTTGGTTGGGGATACAGCTCATCCGAAGTGGCCTGAAAGCGCGTGAAATGGTATTCGATTCTGGTGGGGCTCCTGTCACCATGAAAGATGCATGGCTGGCTAATGTTTTGAATCCAAAAGCCATCATGTTTTACCTCACAGTTGTTTCACAATTTGCTGGCAGCAAAGGTGAGATCGGGCATTACATGATCCTTGCCACGGTGCATATTGCTATTATGACTCTTTGGCTAATCGCGATTAGCAAAGTTCTCATTTTCTCTGCCAATAAGATGAACACCATGACTTTGAAGAAATATGTGAATGTCGCGGGTGGTGGCTTACTTATACTTTTCGCATTTATGAGCATACTGCATTAGAAAGCAGGGGCTCCCTTCTCACTGGCTTACTTCGCCACTTTCCGTCGCCTCATAACTCACATCCGACAGCAACACTTCCAGATTCAGCGTCGTCACAAATCCGCTGCCGCCCAGGCTGTGTGTGACCTTACTGATTATCCAGTGCTGCGCGTCGATCACGGATTTAAATCCCGACACGGCCACCGGCGTCTCAGGAAATAAATCAGCCCGCCCGCGCGCCAGGGAAATCGAAAACTCGGCGACCCCGCGCTGGAGTTTGTCCCATTTTGCCTGAGCTGCCCGCATGGCTGCCTTTTGCGTAGCGTAGATGGTAGTGAGGTTAAATACGTTTTCATCGCTGCCCGCCAGATAATCCCCTTGCTTAGCCTCCGGCGTTTTCTGTGCCTTTGTACTGACCTTCTTCGCCTTCGGGTGTTGCAGGGCGCGCAGGTACTGCACTTTCGGTTTCCGCTGAACCTTAACCTTTTTCGGCTTCGGGTCTTTGGTATGCAGCCAGCTTGCCGACACGCCGGTATACGCGCCACGGTCAGCAATATTAAACGTGTGCCCGTCGCCGTCGCTGCGGACAATCGTCATCTGTGGGATCGGCTTCCCGCTTGCCGTCCTGGCCGCCCCTGGTTTGATAAACAGCAAATTACCGGCCTTGATGGCAACAACCGCGCCGTTCAGCTCCGCCAGGCGGGTGATAAATTTCGCGTCGGTTTCCTGGGTCTGATCGATATGCGACACCGGCACATTCCTGAACGGCTCCGCAACGGCGGACTTGAGGTTATTGCGCGCCGCCACTGCCGACACCACCGCTTCCAGCGTCGTGTCGTGATAGGAGTTGTCGCGGCGGGAATTCAGGCTGCCGCGATAGTCCGCACTGCGGGCGCGGATAGTCAGCGTGTCCGGCGTTCCGCGATGCTCCACCTCGTCCACCGTGAAATCGCCTTTGTTCGTCAGCGCCTGACCTTTCCAGCCGAGCGCGATATTAATCACCGCGCCGCGTGGCGGCATGTCCAGCAGGCCGTCGGTGTCGCTCAGTTCGATGTCGAGCTGGTCAGCCTCAAAGCCACGGTTATCCGTGAGCGTCAGCGAAATCAGCCGGTTGCTGACGTCCCGGGTGATGTCTTTACCGCCGACGGTCACCGTGAAGTCCGGCGCAAACTGCGCACCGGCGCCGATGGTCATATCTGTAATCACAGCAGACCTCCCAGCTGACCGGTTAAGCCACTGGCCTGATCCAGCAG